>SMXS01000121.1 GCA_004356955.1 Alphaproteobacteria bacterium
AGGTTTGTGCTCGATTGCCCGGGCGTCATGACGTCCTGAATGGCGAAATCGATGGCACCTTCCCTAATCATCATCCCGACCCGACAGACCCAGAGACCCTGCACCAACTGCGCGCCCACGTGCTCGAAAACGATCTGGATATGGGCATCGCCTTTGATGGAGACGGCGACCGTATTGGCGCGATGGATAGCACCGGGCAGATAATTTGGGGTGACCAGATATTGTCAATACTGGCCGTTGACGTTTTGGCCGAAGTCCCTGGCGCTACAATCATTGCCGATGTGAAGGCCAGCCAGGGGCTGTTTGATACGATCAAACAGCACGGCGGTAACCCCGTCATGTGGAAGACCGGCCATTCGCTGATCAAGACCAAGATGGCCGAAACCGGTGCACCTTTGGCCGGTGAAATGAGCGGCCATATCTTCTTCAAGCACAAATATTACGGCTTTGACGATGCAATGTTTGCAGCCCTGAAACTGTTGGAGGCCGTTCACAATAGCGGTCGTACTCTGACAGAACTGCGTGAAGCGCTGCCGAAACTGGTCAATACGCCCGAGCTTCGATTCGCCTGCGACGGGACCCGAAAATTTGAAGTGGCAGGCGAAATCAAGGCGCGCCTCGAGGGGTCAGGCCTTGATGTGAACGATATTGATGGTGTTCGTGTGACCAATGAAGATGGCTGGTGGCTGGTGCGGGCCTCGAATACACAAGACGTGTTGGTTGCCAGGTGCGAATCCTATACTGAAGATGGCCTTGATCGGCTGAAACAAACACTGGTGCAGCAACTTGAAGCAAGCGACATTGCGCCACCAGAAAATCTATAAAACTGACTAGATTGATTTCTCAAGTAACCAGAAATGCTTGGCTTTGTCCGAATCTGACTGGTAAATGGGTTGTTGCAGTTTCACGCTTTATCAATCCTTTGGTTGAAAATGCGGTTTTGGATTGCCATTTAGCGAATAATTCCCGATAAATTACAGGCTCAATTAAGAGATTCTTCTGGCGGAAATGTGGTAAAATACAGACAATGAATATGCGGATTATCGGACAGGGTAACGATGGTGATGATGGAACCGGTACCGGTACCACCACCATCACGCGGACCAAAGAGAAGACGCAAAAGCCGTCTCTCTATAAGGTGTTAATGCTGAACGACGACTACACGCCGATGGAGTTCGTGGTTCACATCCTGGAAGCAATTTTTGGCATGAACCAAGAAGAGGCGACCAATGTCATGTTGATGGTTCACCAGAAGGGCGTTGGCGTCTGCGGCGTCTACACATACGAAATCGCCGAAAGTAAAGTCACTGAAACCATTGATTACGCCATAAAAAACGAACATCCTTTGCAATGTACCATGGAAAAAGAATAGCCAACATAGGAGCACAGCGTGCCAGCGATTTCGCAAAACCTTGAAAATACACTCCACAGCGCCCTCGCGCTGGCGAATGAGTACAAGCACGAATATGCGACGCTTGAACATCTGCTCTTTAAACTGACCGAAGATGATGATGCCGTCGCCGTGATGCGGGCGTGTGGCGTTGATCTTGATGCCCTACAGCAAACGATCTCGGAATATTTTAACCGCGAGCTCAGCGGCATTCGTGTTGAAGAAGGCGCCGACGCCAAACCAACAGCCGGGTTCCAGCGGGCTGTGCAGCGGGCCATCATCCATGTTCAAAGCTCGGGCCGTGAAGAAGTGACAGGCGCCAATGTGCTGGTCGCCATCTATTCTGAGCGGGAAAGCCATGCGGCATTCTTCTTGCTTGAACAGGATATGACGCGCCTGGATGCCGTTAACTATATCTCGCATGGTGTTGCCAAAGCGGCGGGTCAGGAAGACCCGCGCACGCCGTTGGGTGCCGATGGCAGCGACATGGAGGAACCCCCCGAAGGCCCCAAGCAAGAAGCCCTTGAGGCCTATTGTGTCGATCTCAACCAAAAAGCGAAGGATGGAAAAATTGACCCACTGATCGGCCGTCAAGACGAGGTCAATCGTGTGATACAGATCCTGTGCCGTCGTCAAAAGAACAACCCGTTGTTGGTGGGTGACCCGGGCGTAGGCAAGACAGCCATTGCCGAGGGTCTGGCGCGGCAGATTGTCGAAGGCAGTGTGCCTGAAGTCCTGTTGGACGCGACAATCTACTCGCTTGATATGGGCACGCTGTTGGCTGGGACCCGTTATCGCGGGGACTTTGAAGAGCGCCTGAAAGCGGTGGTGAATGAAATTGAGGAACATGAGGCCGCCATCCTGTTTATCGATGAGATTCACACTATTATTGGTGCTGGTGCGACCAGTGGTGGGGCGATGGATGCCTCTAATTTACTCAAGCCCGCGCTACAGTCCGGCGCACTTCGTTGTATCGGCTCGACGACCTATAAGGAATTCCGGTCGCATTTTGAAAAAGACCGCGCGCTGCTGCGTCGATTCCAGAAAATTGATATCCTGGAACCATCCGTGGAAGACGCCATCAAAATTATGCGCGGCCTCAAGCCCTATTATGAAGAGCATCACAAGGTCCGTTATACCAATGATGCCATCCGCACCGCAGTAGAGCTTTCGGCGAAATATATCCACGATCGCAAATTGCCGGACAAGGCGATCGACGTCATCGACGAGGTTGGTGCGGCCCAAATGCTGGTGCCAGCAAATCGTCGTCGCAAGACCATTGGTGTCAAGGAAGTGGAAGAGGTGGTCGCCAAAATTGCGCGCATTCCGCCAAAATCTGTCTCTAAAGACGACCGCGAATCCCTGAGGAATTTGGAAGGGGAATTGCAGCGCGTTGTCTATGGCCAGGACAAGGCGATTTCGGCGCTGACTGCGGCCATCAAAATGTCCCGTGCCGGTTTGCGGGAAAATGAAAAGCCTGTTGGCTCTTATATGTTTTCGGGTCCCACCGGCGTGGGTAAGACCGAAGTAGCGCGCCAGCTGGCAGATATCATGGGTGTAGAACTGGTTCGCTTTGACATGTCGGAATATATGGAGCGCCACAGCATCTCACGCTTGATCGGTGCGCCTCCTGGCTATGTCGGGTACGACCAAGGCGGGCTGTTGACAGACGCGGTTGATCAGAACCCGCATTGCGTGCTGCTGCTGGATGAAATTGAAAAGGCCCATCCTGACGTCTTCAATGTGCTGTTGCAGATTATGGATTATGGCAAATTAACCGATCATTCAGGCAAAGCCGTCAGCTTCCGCAATGTTGTGTTGATCATGACGACCAATGCGGGCGCAACAGAGCTGTCCAAGAACGCGATTGGTTTTGGTAGTACCGTCCGTGAAGGCGACGACGAAGAAGCCATCAAGCGGATGTTCACACCAGAATTCCGCAATCGTCTCGACGCGATCATAAGCTTTGATGCGCTCGAACCTGCTGTCATCAAACGCGTGGTCGAAAAGTTCGTGATGCAGCTTGAAGCACAGCTAAGCGATCGCAACGTCACTTTTGAGCTGTCCGATGAAGCCACCAATTGGATTGTCAAAAAGGGCTATGACCGCCTGTATGGCGCGCGCCCGATGAGCCGTGTGATTCAGGATAATATCAAGAAACCACTGGCCGATGAGCTGTTGTTTGGTGATTTAGCCAAAGGTGGTCATGTCTTGGTAAAGGTTGTCGATGGCGCACTGGAATTTGAAATTCAGCCGTTGGACAAACCATCTAAGCCACGGAAAAACAAGCCACGGAAAAATAAACCAAAAGTCAGTGAAAATATTGACTGACCAGCGGCAAAGGGAGCGACAAATATGTGTCGCTCCTGCAATATTTTTGAATAATTATAAAAGATATTCGAGTATTTAGAACGATAATATAGGGGAGGAAAGAATTGCTGAGGTTGCGACGGACTGGCTAGCCGCATGATCAACGTCCTAATTGGGGCAGGCAGTTCTCTAGTATTGAGCGTGAATATTATTGTGGGAAAAAGATGGAAATTTTGAAAGCACCGCGCCAACCTGTACAGAGACGCAGCAAGGAACGGGTGAAAAAGATCCTGGACGCGGCAGACGAAATCATCACAGAAAGTGGATGGGGGGCTGCGACCTCGCATGTCATTGCCAAGCGCGCTGGTGTGCCACCCGCGGGTGTCTACCACTTCTTCCCTGATCGCTACATGATCTATGACGCCTTGATAAGCAGACACGCCCAGGAGTTTCTATCCGTATTTAACGACCGGCTACGGCGCACAAATATCAGTCGGTGGCAAGACGTGGTTCATGTTGTTGTAAAAGAAATAGCGGACTATTGCCGGATCAATAAGACAGCACGCGAGCTTTCCTACGGGTGTGATGGCGAATTTGCCACTCGGTGGTCCAGCAGTGCCAACAACTCCACGCTTGCCGACATGATATTTGACCTCTATGGGAAATATTTTGAACATCCAGACGTTGAAAATCTGGATACTAAATTTCAGCTGGTGGCAGAATTTATGACGGCTGGTTTCACGCACGCTGTTGCCAAACACGATCCCATGGATCAAAAAATTGTTGAAGAAATGCGTGACGCGGTCATTGCCTATATGGCCACATGGGTGGGTGACCCGGTTCGTCGCAGCTAAGGGTCAGGTCTTTTTAAACGGTCCGTGATCAGCAAGGATACGCTGGTCAGACTCGACATAAGCGCCTTCGTCTTTCAGGAAGTTTGCCACGGCACGGCGGAAGCCAGCATCGGCGATCCAGTGCGCTGAATAGGTGAATTGTGGCATATAACCGCGGGCCAATTTGTGCTGTCCCTGCGCGCCTGCCTCGACACTCGACAATTTATGTTCGATGGCAAAGTCGATGGCCTGATAATAGCAGGCCTCAAAGTGCAGGCATGGGTGATGCTCAACGCAACCCCAATTGCGGCCAAACAGGGTCTCGGTGCCTATGAAATTGATGGCACCCGCAATGTATTGGCCTTCACGTTTGCACAAGATCAACAAAACGCGATCCGGCATGCGCTCGCCGATCAATGAGAAAAAGGACCGTTTCAGATAGGGCTGCCCCCACTTTCGGTTCGAAGTGTCGACATAAAAATCGTAGAACGCGTCCCAATGGTGCTCGGTCAGGTCGCTACCTGTAACCCATTCTATTTCAATGCCATTTTCTAATGCTTGTCGGCGTTCTTTACGAATGTTTTTTCTCTTTCGAGAGCTCAACGCCGCTAAAAAGTCATCAAAACTGTCATAATTGTCGTTGGACCAGATAAATTGCTGGTCCTTGCGCAACAACAACCCGGCTTCACCCATCTGCGTCCATTCCTCATAGGTCGGGAAGGTGATATTGAGCGAGGCAATTTGCAGCGAATCGGCGAACTGGATACAGGCGCTCAGCAACAGATCTCGTGTATCGCTGTCCTGGGCCAGCAATCGCGGGCCGGTGACGGGTGAAAAGGGCACGCTGACCTGTAACTTGGGATAATATGATCCGCCGGCACTTTCATAGGCATGGGCCCAGCTTTGGTCAAAGACATATTCGCCTTGTGAATGCGATTTCAGATACATGGGGACGCAGCCGCGCAGGCTGCCATCTTTATTCGCGATCGTGACGTGATACGGCGCCCAGCCTGTGCTGGCATTGACCGATCCACTGTCTTCGAGGGCCGACAAAAAGGCGTGCGAGACGAACGGATTTTCTTCTCCGGCACAGCGATCCCATTCGGCGGCAGGGACATCGTTGATCGATTGAACTGTGCGGGCGGTGACGTCACTCATATGATCACCGCAATCGCGTCTATTTCGACAGCCGTACCACCGGGCAGGGCATTGACACCCAGAGCTGCACGGGCATGACGACCGCGCTCGCCAAAGAGCTCTTGCATCAAGTCAGACGCGCCATTGATCACCAGGGGCTGACCCTTGAAGTCGTCGGTGCAATTAACGAAACCACCCAAACGAACGATCTGTTTGACACGATCCAGGTCGCCGTCAGCCGCCGCTTTCAGTTGCGCAATGATGTTCAGGCCGCATAGTCGGGCGGCGGCTTGTCCTGTTTCTAGATCCATGTCGGCGCCCAATTTCCCGATATATTCTAACCCATCAGGGCCCATGGGCACCTGGCCTGAAATGAAGATGGTATTGTCGACATTGACGAAGGGCACATAGCTGGCCACAGGCTTGGGCGGCTCAGGCAGTGTTAGCCCTAGCGCTTTGATCCGACTTTCAATTTTTCCCGACAATTTCTCGACCTGCTCTATTGTTATCCCGTGGATTTGCCCAGCCAGGCGGCTCCACGAACGCCACTGGTGTCGCCAAATTTGGCGCGCAATAATCTGGTTTCTATTTGATCTGAGGTCACAAAGCCTGTCCAGAGATTTGCAACATTTTCATACAATTGGTCGATATTCGACAGGCCACCCCCCAATATAATTACGTCCGGGTCGACGATATTGATAACGCTGGCCAACGCCCTTGCGAGCCGATGCTGATACCGCTGCATTGTCTCTATGGCCTGTGGACTGTTGCTCGTTGCGATTTCTTGGGTCTCTAAATTTTCACCTGTCCGCTCCCGATGATCGGCTGTTATGGCGGGACCAGACAAAAAGGTCTCGATACAGCCCCTCTTGCCGCAAAAACAGGCGAGCCCTGGGCGCTCGTCATCGTCGGACCAGGGCAGGGGATTGTGTCCCCATTCACCAGCAATGGCATTGGCCCCGACCAAGGGTCTGCCATGAACCACCAGACCGCCGCCAACGCCTGTCCCGATGATCACCCCAAAGACAACGTCAAACCCGGCTCCTGCGCCATCTGTGGCCTCTGACAGGGCAAAGCAGTTGGCATCGTTGGACATGGCAATGGGACGCCCGATCGCTTCTTGTATATCTTGGTGCAGGGCATGGTCATTGAACATGCCGGCATTCTTCATCAACCCGGTCTTTGCCGATCTGGCGCCCGGTGTGCCAACCCCTATGGTGCAGCTGTGTCCCAACGTGCTTTCAGTCTGCGCCACCATGTTTGCCATGGTCCGAATACTGGTCGCATAATCTTCTGGCGTGCTTTCTCGGGCCTCGATCAGGGTTTGCCCTTCGCCATCAAGGCAGATTAGGGCGATTTTTGTGCGGCCCAGATCGATCCCGACATGCATCGCCTAATACCCTTTGCTGCGCATATGATCGCGAATATAGGTTTCAGCCGATGGCCAGTCATCAATGCGTGTGTGGCAATCCTGTGCCGGATCTATCAATCGCGCCAATCTAGGGTCGGCAACAAAATGAATGCGATGCACGTCAGCAGCGTGTTCGGCCACGGATGCGATGTTGTGGGGGATATCATCCAAAAAATAGACAGGCGCGTCGATCTGGCTGGCGATTTCTCGCACGACAACGCCCTTCAGGCCGATATTGGCGATCACTGGAACGTCGATGCCAATTTTTTTCAGGCCCCTGATGCGCGCATCCCGTTGGTCGACCGGCACGTTGCTGACAACGATGATCTGGGCGTCTTTCGACAAGGATTTCAGCGCCTCAGCAGCGCCAGGGACTGCGGGCAGGTGTTCGGTCCGTTCCCTGAAGAACGCCTTCAAGAGTGCTTGGACATCGTCACCTGATATGGCTTCGTTATCGTCCTGTCGGCGCACGTTGCCTGTAATGGCAAAACTTGAAATGTCGTAGTAAAGGCCCTGGTCGCGCAGAAAGGAATCCAACCCGGCGGCGAACTGCACCAATACTTCGTCGGCATCCGAGATGATAAGTGGGCGATCTACCACAAGGTGCAGATCGTCTAGCTGGGGCGCAACATCTTCGTGTAGATTCATCCGAGATCCTGCCCTGTCAGGGCCGACCAAGCGCGCCCGGGCATGAAGGGCTGCAGGTCCTCGGCTTCGCAAAAAGCAAGCGTGCGGTCTTCGTCCTGCAATAGAAACGCAAGAACCCCGACAAGCGTGCCGGGGTCTATACCTGCTGTCTTCAGTGATTGCGGGTCTAAACCCGAATTGGCCATCAGGCCTTCCAATGACTTGGGGTCCGATACCAGAAAACCCAGTGCCTGGAGTGCGATCGTTTCTGCAGCGTCTTGATTCATGCCGCTATCATAGCGACGTCAATCAGCGACTGCTATTTGATCTTTGTTTCTTTGAACTCAACATGCTTGCGGACAACGGGGTCGTATTTATTGACCACCATTTTGTCGGTCAGCGTACGGGGGTTCTTTTTGGTCACGTAATAGTAACCAGTCCCGGCTGTGCTTTCGAGTTTGATCTTGATGCTAGATGGTTTTGCCATGGTATGCTCCCTGCAGCCGCAATATGCGGTAAAGCGGGCGCCAACATAGCTGTCAATTCAGATTAGTCAAGACCTGGTGACGCATTCTGTGGCAAAGATTTTTGCCAATATGCGCCCAGCGCAATCAGGTAAACCACACACATGGCTGCCAGCGCGTAAGGCAGGCCATATGGGTCATTGATATCCATGGAAATACCAAGCGTTGTCGGGCTTACGAGTGCCCCAAGGCCATAAGCGCTGACCAGGGCAGCATTGGCCCCAGCGAGAGACAGTCCGCCATATTGACGACCCAAAATCGTCAAGCCAACAGTGTACAGACCGGTGATTGTGCCACCCCAGAGGATGAGGATAGGCCAAATGTTCACCGAATCTGAAAGAGTGGCGAGGCTTAGCCCTCCCAAGACCCCACATGCGGCGCAAAAACCAAGCACCTTCCGGGGGTCAAACTTGTCTGCCATCCATCCGATGGGAAACTGGAAAATGATGTTGCCTATCGCGATCGCTGTCAGCATTTGTGCTGCTGTGGCTTCGGTCAGACCAATACGAACCCCGAAAACGGGCATCAAACCAAAGATCCCTGTTTCCAGCGCGCCATAGAGTAGCCCAGCCCCGATAGCCAGCGGGCTGGCTTTCAGGAACCTCAGAACACCACCACCTTCGCTGTGCCCCAAAACGGGGGGTGTCGTGTTGGAGATCTTCAAAACGATCATTGCCACCAGGATCAGGCCAGCGCCTGCTATGAACGGTGCCCAGCCGTCAATGCCGGTGAATTCGATCAATAGCGGGCCGCTGCCAAACCCGGCCGACAGGCAGGCGGCATAAATACCCAATATCCGGCCTCTGTTTTGGTTCGTAGCGATCATGTTGATCCAGGTTTCGCTGACGACGAAAAGCCCGGCAATTGCCCCGCCCATCACAAAGCGCATGACCAGCCAACTTTCGTAGGATGGCCATACTTTCATCAACAAAAACAGACACATGATCAGGGCCAGGCAGGCCTGCATAAAATTGGTTGTACCGAGCCGTGCCAATATTTTGGGTACGAGGGGTGTAATGACCAAGGTGCCCAATGCAGTCATCGATCCATTTAGTCCGATGGCACGGGTGGTGAGGTCCTGTCTTTCCAGCAATAGATTTAACAGAGGGCCGGTCAGCCCAAAGACGATACCGACGACACTGATCATGCCGATGATCGGTATGAGGTCCCGTCGATTAATTCCGCTCACTTGATTTCCCTATTGGTCTGCAGTCTTGCTGGTGCCAAAGCCATGCATGCGCTTGGCCCATTGCACGCCAACAAAGAACCCTTTGATCGGTCTGATCAACCCAATACACAGCGTGATACTCAGGGTAATTCCAATAACCAGATGGTGCCAAATGGGGGGCGAGTTGGTGCCTTCATAGATGATCATTACGGTCACAACGATTGGCGCCACAAAAAACATGGAAAAGAAAGGCGGTCCGTCATCGGCCCGGTGGTGAAATATTTCCTCGCCGCAATGGGGGCACAGGTCGTGGGTGGACAAAAAAGTCCTGAACAAATTGCCGATACCGCAGGCGGGGCATTTGCCCAGTATGCCGCGCCGGATGCTCAGGCCCAATGGACGGTCGGCGTTATTGTCGGGGGGTGTCACCGCCGTCTGCCTCGGCCTCGCATGCCTTTTTGCTTTTTGTTTTTTCGGCCGGGCCGTCGTTCTGCGGTCGAATGACCATCTTGCATCAACTCGAACCGCAAACCGCCTGTCAGCGGCACGGCCTCGGCCAACCTCACTGTGACCATGTCACCCAATTGCAGGGTAAGGCCGGTTCGTTCACCGACCAAAGCGTGCTTGGATTCGTCGTGCCTGAAATAGTCTTGTCCCAGTGTGCTGATAGGGATCAACCCATCAGCCCCGGTTTCCGACAATGCGACGAATAGTCCAAAGCGACTGACGCCTGATATGCGGCCTTCGAATTGGGCACCAATGCGTTCTTGCATAAAAGACGCCATGTATCGGTCGACCGAATCACGCTCTGCGGCCATGGCCCGGCGTTCGGTTTTGGAAATATGCTCGCCCATCTCGGCCAGGCGGCCTTCTGCATCACCGCTTAGGCCATCATCGTCCAGGCCGATAGCGCGAATAAGCCCCCGGTGAACAATCAGGTCAGCATAGCGACGAATGGGTGAGGTGAAATGTGCATAGCGCTCAAGCGCGAGGCCAAAATGTCCAAGATTATCGGGGGCATAACATGCCTGGCTTTGGCTGCGCAGGACGACCGTATTGACCACGGCATTATGCTGCGTGTCGCGTACTATATCCAGAATGCGGTTGAACTGGCCAGGCTGCAGCCGCTGGGCTTTGGGGATAGAAATATCGAGTGTTGTCAGGAATTCCCGCAAAGCCACCATTTTCTCAGCGCCGGGGGCTTCATGCACCCGGTAAACGCAGCCGATATTCTTTTTCTCCAAAATTTCAGCCGCAGCGACATTGGCCGCGATCATGAATTCTTCGACCAGCCTGTGGGCGTCCAGCCGCTGCCGTTCCGCAATTCTTGCGACATTGCCGTCGTCATCCAGCTCGATTTTTCTCTCGGGCAGGTCGAGGTTCAAGGGCTGGCGTTTTTCCCGCTCAACCAACCGGGCTGCATAGGCGGCGTATAGCGGGCGCAACACATTGTCGAGGATAGGGATGCCAACGGCCTCAGGATTTCCATCAATGGCATCCTGGGTTTGCTGGTAGGTGATATTGCCCGCACATCGCATCAAAGCCCGGGTGAATTTGTGACGCTTCAGGCGCCCATCGACGTCAAACCACAGATGGGCGGCCATGCAGGCGCGGTCTTTGTTGGCCACCAGGGAGCACAGGTCGTTCGACAGGGCTGTAGGCAGCATGGGAACCACCCGGTCGGGGAAGTATACCGAATTGCCGCGCTCATAGGCCTCGCGATCAAGCGAGGTGCCGGGCTGCACGTAATGGGCCACGTCGGCAATGGCGACGATCACATGCCAGCCGCCTTCATTGTTTTTGTCGGTATCTGGTTCAGCCCACAGGGCATCATCATGGTCACGGGCATCAGCCGGGTCGATGGTCACCAAGGGAATATCGCGTAAATCTTCGCGGTTACCCAAAGTGGGTGCCTTGGCCTTGTTGGCCTCTTCCAGTGTTGCGGGCGAAAACTCGTTGGGGATGCCATGGGCGTGAATGGCAATCAGGCTGGTACTTTTCGACGAATCGACGTGGCCCAGGCTTTGCGTAATTTTGGCCCGCTTCAGGCCAGCCCGTACTCGGCCAGGCTTTAGAATTGCCAGCACCAAATCCCCATGACTGGCATCGCCTTCATCACCGGCCTCGACAATCAATTCATGCCGGTTTTTCTTGTCTGTGGGCATGATACGACCGTTCACGCCATCACGCCTGAATACACCCAAAATTTCTTGGGTTGCGCGTTCCAGCCGACGCATGATCTGGGCCTCGTAATGCCCTTCATCCATTTTTGTCAGGCGCGCGAGCGCCCGGTCGCCGCGGCCTAACGACGTGCCAGGTTTTTTGCTTGGCATGACATAAATCACCGGGGGCGGCGTGTCTTCATCCCACGACGTCGGCTTGGCCACCAATTCGCCATCGAGGTCGGTGCCCGTGACTTCGATGACCCCGACATTGGGCAGCATGCCTTTTTTGGTCAGGCGCTGGCGGTCGCCGCGTTTGATCAGGCCATCCTCGCGCATTTCGCGCAGCACCGCCTTTAGCTGACGGCGCGCGTCACCCCGAATGTGAAACGCCCGGGCGATTTCTCTTTTGGAAATTGTCTCGGGACTGGTCGCAATGAATTTGACGATCTCTTCCTTGGTGGGGAAGGGTGTCACCTTTGGCTTTTTTGGTCCGTCAGCCAAAGGTGTTACTCGCCAGAAGCGGCAGCTTTTTTAGGGGCTGCCTTTTTCTTGGCCACAGTATTTGTCTTGACTGAAGTCTTTTTCTTGGCAGGTTTCTTTTTCGCCGCAGCCTTCTTTTTGCGCTTGGGCTTGGCCGCTTTGGCATTCACCAATTTGATAGCCTGTTCCAGCGTGATGCTGTCTGGCTCCAGATCCTTGGGCAGGGTCGCGTTGGTCTTGTTGTGTTTCACATAGGGACCATAACGGCCATCCATGACATTGATGGCTTGTTCGTCATCCGGGTGGACACCCAGTTCCTTTAGGACGGCTGGGCCACGACGCTGTTTGTTTTTGGCCTCATCCAAGACCGTAACAGCGCGATTGATGCCGATGGTAAAGACTTCTTCGGTGCTCGCGAGTGACCCAGACTTGCCGTCATGGCGCAGATAGGGACCATAGCGGCCAATGGCAGCAGTGATGATCCTGCCAGACTCGGGGTGGGTGCCGACGTCACGTGGCAGCGACAACAGGGCCACAGCTTGTTCCAGATCGACAGATTCCAGCGGCAGATCCTTGGGGATGCTGGCGCGCTTTGGCTTGTCTTTGTTTTCGCCTTCGCCGCGCTGGACATAAGGGCCAAACCGACCACTGCGCAGCAGGATATTGTCGTCTTGGTCAATGCCCAGGATCGTGTCTTCGACGTCACCGGCCTTGTCATTGTCGCCATTGGTGCCCAGTGGCCGGGTGAAATTGCACTCCGGATAGTTGGAACAACCAACGAAAGCGCCAAACTTACCGACTTTGAGGCTTAGTTGTCCCTCAGTACATTTTGGGCACCCACGCGGGTCGCCGCCGTCTTCTTTGGCCGGAAATACATGCGCGCCCAAAATCTCATTCAGAGAATCCAACACTTCTGTGATGCGCAAGTCTTTGGTGGCATCCACAGCGTTGGAGAAGTCGCCCCAGAAATTTTGCAGGACTGTCTTCCAGTTTACTCTACCGGCAGAGACTTCATCCAACTGGTCTTCCAGATTGGCGGTGAATTCGTATTGCACATAACGCGCGAAGAAGCTTTCCAGGAAGGCCGTGACCAACCGGCCCTTGTCATCGGGGATAAAGCGGTTGCGGTCCATGTGCACATAATTGCGTTCGCGCAGCACTTCCAGGACCGATGCATAGGTCGACGGACGACCAATGCCCAATTCCTCAAGACGTTTCACCAGGCTGGCCTCGGTATAACGCGGGGGCGGCTCGGTGAAATGTTGGTCCGGATTGACCTTGGTTAGATCGGTGGCCTCGCCATTGTTGATAGCGGGCAGGCGACGATCACCATCGTCTTTTTTCTCGTCGCTGCCACTATCGTCCGAGCTTTCTTTATAGAGGGCCAGGAAGCCTGGGAAGGTCAGGACAGACCCGTTGGCGCGCAGTGTTGCCTTGCCGTCGGCTGTATTGATCGTGGCCGTGGTGCGCTCAAACCGGGCGCTTTCCATCTGGCTGGCGACAGCCCGTTTCCAGATCAGTTCGTACAGCCTGTACTGTTCGTCGGTCAGAAGGCGGGACATGTCGCCAGGGCGGCGTTCCATGCCTGTGGGGCGGATTGCTTCATGGGCTTCTTGGGCATTCTTGGCTTTGACCGTATAGGTGGGCGGCTGGGCGGGGACATAATCAGCCCCGTGATCAGCCGCAATGACGTCGCGCGCACTTTGCACGGCCTCATTGGCAATTGTCACGCCGTCTGTTCGCATATAGGTAATCAGACCGACTGTTTCGCCGTCAATATCCATGCCTTCATACAGCTTTTGTGCGACCTGCATGGTGCGGCTGGCCGAGAACCCCAGCTTGCGAGCGGCCTCTTGTTGCAACGTTGATGTCGTAAAAGGTGCGGCAGGGTTGCGACGCGCCGGTTTGCTTTCGACATTGATAACTGACAGGGGCGAGGCCTCGACGA
This sequence comes from Alphaproteobacteria bacterium, assembly GCA_004356955.1. Classification (GTDB taxonomy): domain Bacteria; phylum Pseudomonadota; class Alphaproteobacteria; order SMXS01; family SMXS01; genus SMXS01. The sequence goes on from SMXS01000121.1 coordinate 13,994, forward strand.
CGGCCTTTGCGGCCATGGCAGCGGCTTCATTGGCCATGTCGAACTTGTCGAGCCGGTTGCCATCCAATTGTGTGAGATTGGCTTTGAAGGGTTCGCCAGCAGCCGTCTTCAGGTCGGCATCGACCGTCCAATATTCGCGTGGATTGAAGGCTTCAATTTCCAGCTCACGTTCGCACACGATTCGCAAAGCAACTGATTGCACACGACCTGCGGAGCGCGCACCGGGCAACTTGCGCCACAAAACCGGCGACAGGGTAAAGCCCACAAGGTAATCCAGCGCCCGGCGCGCCAGATAGGCGTCGACCAGTTCGGTGTCCAGATCGCGTGGGTTATCCATGGCATCCAGGACCGCGGTCTTGGTAATTTCATTGAAGACAACCCGTTTGACTTCCTTGTCTTTCAACGAGCCTTTTTCTTTCAGGATCTCTAGTACATGCCACGAAATGGCTTCGCCTTCGCGGTCGGGGTCAGTCGCCAGATATACAGTATCGGCATTTTCGACTGCATTCGAGATGTCGCGCATACGCTTTTGCGATGCGGGGTCTATTTCCCACTTCATGGCAAAATCATTGTCTGGTTCTACGGACCCATCCTTGGATGGCAGATCACGCACGTGACCAAAGCTGGCCAAAACGTAAAAATCGTTTCCCAGATATTTGTTGATAGTTTTCGCTTTTGATGGCGATTCAACAATAACAACGTCCATATAAAGATGAACCTTTCAGGCTTGGTTAGACTAACGCAACTCGGTTTCCCGCATGTCGTTCCAGACGACCGGCGAGTTCAAGCTCAAGCAAAATGGTCAAAACTAGAGCCGGTGTCAAATTGCATTGTCGGATTAGTTCGTCAACATCAATTGGCGTTGCCCCTAATTTTTCTTCCAACAACATACGCGCAGTATCGACTTCATTAAGGTTGGCAGAGGTGGAAGGGGCTATTATTTCGACCTCTTCAAAAGGCAGCTGTGTGGCCTGAACAGACCGAAACATGGTGCCCCCTATGACCTCTAGAATGTCGTCAGCTGTCTCGACCAAAGTGGCCCCCTGGCGCAGCAGTTCATTGGTCCCCCTGTGCCGTGGATCCAGTGGTGATCCGGGCACAGCAAACACTTCGCGGCCTTGTTCAGCGGCAAGCCGTGCCGTGATCAATGACCCGGATCGCAGGGCTGCTTCGACCACCAGAATACCCTGCGACAGG
>SMXS01000010.1 GCA_004356955.1 Alphaproteobacteria bacterium
CGCTGAAGGGCGATTTTGTTGCCGGCTCTGACAATTTGACTGCTGGGGCTTTTGAGGTGCCGGTGGAACTGGTGGCAGACGACAACATCATGATCATTGCACTGGATGGCACCCCAGATACTGGGGTGAATGTACGGATCAAACAGGTTCAACACCTGCAAATGCATGTGATGTCGCGCATTCACTTCAACACCAATGTTTCCAATTTCCCGGAATCACATGAATTCTACAAGAGTTTGGGCTTTCAGACCGCGTCCGATTTCCCTAAAGCCAACACCGTTGCCATGGCCCGATCCATGGGGATTTATGAGCTGACGAAGTATGATGGCTCCAAGGGCGGTGAACCTGGCGGCTATCTGCTGGATGGCCGGATTATGAATTTGGGTGGTTTCGGCAATGGCAATATCGACCTGATTTTCTACGAAATCCCGGCCCGCGAAGGCGCGCCCTATGCCAAGTTGAACCATCTGGGCATGGCGCGGGCGACCATGCCAACCACGGATATTCAGGCTGACTATAAGTATCTGACAGGCATTGGCGTCAACTTCCTGGCACCGCCCATGCAGCGGGCCGACGGCAAGATGTTCGCGACGTTCACCGACCTCGATGGCACCTTCTATGAATTGCTAGAGGTCGAAGACACGGATGAGGACAGCGACAATGGTGTATCCAACGTCACGGGCGTGGCCCAGGTGCTGATCAATGTGTCCGACTATGAACGGTCGCGCGCCTGGTACCAGATGATGGGTTATGAGGAAGACCACAAATTACCCTCAAGTGAATCTGCCGCCGTGGCTCAGGCCATGGGCTTTGACGGGCCGATCGAGATTGATGGCGGTTGGATGACAGGGACCAACGACAAATCCACCCTCGAGATCGTGCAGTGGATCACGCCCTATGATGGCGCAGCACCCTATCCGGTGCCGATTAATCATCTGGGCATTGGCCGCATGGCCTTTGCGACCGCCGATATTGAGGCCGATGTGGCGACGCTGAAGGCCCAGGGGGTTAAGTTCGTGTCGCCGATTACGCCGTGTTGTTCGGGCAATGACTCAAGCAGTTCTATCGTCGCGTTTTACGACCCTGATGGCACGATCATGGAGCTGGCGGGTTTTCCGGGGATGGATAAGTTGTTCCCAATTCTGCAGTTTTTTGCTGACTAAACCGGTGGCCTTTGCCGATTAGCCACCAAGCACGCGGGTCAGGATCCGGATGATGATCCGGCCCGCGAACAACACCAGTATCGGCGTCAGGCTGAGGAACACGATCAGGATCACACGAAGCGTGCCCATCCACCATGACAGGCGCTTGTCGGCACCGCCTTCACCTGTGCCGATAGACATGACGCGGCGGCCCAGGGTCGGGCGGCCTTTCATCAGCCACCAGCCATTCATGATCAGGAATGATGCCACGATCAAAAAGACAATGCGCAGCATAATCTGGTTGAACTCATAGGCTTCTTGCACTTCGAAGGTGCCCAGGGGCCACATCAACATGAATCCAGCACCAGCTGACATGCCGATATCGAGCCCAAAGGCGGTGACTTTGCGGATGATGCCGGCCTTCTTCATTCGCTGTCTCCCGTCAATTGGCCATCTCTCTTCAGTTGAAAGGCCACCAATACGTTACCGCCGTGCAATATCTGGTGCGCATAGCCACTTTGGACGAACAGCATATCGCCGGCGACAACGGGGCCATGGGTGTCGATGGTGCCGCCACTGGTGACTCCGCCATTCACCGCGTCGTAATCGCGCAGGGTGTCGAACGTCCACAGCACGTCGCCTGTCATCGGGTCATAGGCCCGAATGCGCGCATCCAGCCCACCGGCGAAGACCAAATCTTCCGTGGCGACGATGCCTGCTGACAGGCCGATGTTGCAAAGCTCGCGCCCTTTGCACGCGTCTTCGATATTTGTCTGCCAGAGGCGTTTGCCGGTTTTGATATCCAGCGCGAACAGGCCAGGTTCTGGCTCGCCTTCCGCCGGGTTAAACGGGAACAACATGTCGGAGACCGGCACGAATAACAGCCCGGCCTTTTTGTTGACGGCCATGCCCCAGTGGATGCCGCCGATGAGCCCGCCACGACCAATATATTCCTCCCAGATGCGCTCGCCAGTGTCTGGGTTCATGGCGTAAACGCCGCCGGACTTTTGGCCCGCCAGCATGATGGGGGTGCCATCAATGGTTTCGGTCAGGATCGGCGGGGCACCAAAGTCAAAATCCGGGCCGTCTTCCTCGGGGCAATTGCCGTGGTCTTCCATGCCGCAGGCAACATTGAAAGCGTCGCCTTCCAGATATTGTTGCACCCAGCGAATTTCGCCGGTCTGCATATCCATGGCGATGATGGAATCGCTGGTGCCGTTTGCGGGGGATGAATAATTCTCGCCGGTGCCGACATAGATCAGGCCGCGTTCTGGGTCCACCAAAGGCGATGACCAGATCGGTGCGCCAGAGGGGCCACGGGTTTGGACAAACAGATGGTGCGTGCCGGTCTCAACCAACTCTTCCTGGATGACATGCGTGCGCCACAATATCTCGCCAGTGGCTGCGTCCAGCGACACGACATTGCCGCGAAAGCTGCAACAGCCATACCATGGCATCATCGCGTACACGACCTCGGTCGACGAGATCGGCACATAGATCTTGCCATCGTGGAAGGTCGGCGTGCCGGTCAGCATGGTCATGGAATGGTCGCCGACATAGTTGACCCAGATTAGCGCACCGGTGGCGGCATCAAGCGCGTGCATGCGGCCATCGGTCGACCCGAAAAAGATAGTGGCCTTGTCGCCCTCACCATCGTCATCGTCACTGGCGATGGTCCCAACGATAATGCCGGTGCGGGCCTCTTCCATCTCGGGGTCCTGGAAGGTCCAGCGGATGCAGCCGGTTTCCTTGTCCAGCGCGTGGACCTGCCCGGCCTGGGTGCCGATATAGACCGTGTCACCGGAAACCAACGGGTGCGAATGCGGGCTAACGCCGCCCTCCAGACGAAAGGCCCATTTGACGGCCAGCTGGTCGACATTGCCTTGGTTGATAGATGTGCGCGACTGAAAGCGCTCGTTGCTGGTGCCATAGTCCCAGCCTGCGGCATAAAAATCTGTACTGGTGGCGTCAGACGCACACAGGCCCACGGGCGGTCCATCCTCTTGGGCAAAGGACGGCGATGTGACAGCAGCAAAAGCTGCCAGAATGGCAAAGCAAATTAGTCGATGCATGTGGGGCTCTTATGGGCGGGGTGTGTGCGGGTGTGGCGTTCCAATGATGTGTCCGGGCGGTCAGCTGTTCGCATTCAGAGGGAAAGATTGATGCTCCCCTGAATAATCGATTTACCTCCCGCCCCAGAAAGTAGATGCTTCCATACGAATTAAAACGGGGTGCCGCAATATGAAAAATGTTTTCACGGGTGTGTTGATACTGAACCTGATCGTCGAATTCGGGGCTGCGTTTGCCCTGATCAGCGCGTCACTGGGTGGCGTGGGTGTTGAGGACCCCATGTCGGCGACCGTATGGTCGCGCAGCTATGGCTTTGGCGCCCTGGCCATCGGCAGCGCCGTCATCTGGATTTGGCCGCACCGTGACAATTATGCCGTCGTCAGCACCGTGCTGGGCATGTTGATGGTCTTCCACATCGGCGTCACCATATCCTTCGGCGTCGTCGGCGGCCAACTCGCCGTCGGTGGCTTGCACGCGGTTCTGTCCGTGTTGATGGTCACCATGTACGTGTTGCGCGGCAAGTGGTGCGAAAAGCCTGCGGGGTAGGGGGTGATGGGGGGAAGAGTAGATCAAATTACTCTGGCACTTTTGACCTTTAATTAATTTAGAAATTGTATGTGTCGCAAATGGATATTGAGGAAATCGAAATAGCTATTGCCAGAATCGAAAAACGCATCGAAGAACTAGATGAATTTGATCCGTCCAGTGTGGGTGACAGAGACGACCCCAGAATTCGAGTGCTTGAGACTTCAGTTAGAAAAACTCTGCAGGACATATTAGGTGAAAGTACGCCTGACTATTTAACTTATAGAAACGCGGAAAGTCTCGATCGCGCTTCAATCAGTATGTATGGGCCAACACCAATTCACGAGGTCATCGATGGATTGGAACGGGGTAAGGCCAATGCTATTGCCGTTCTCAAAGGCTTAATTTCGATGTTGAGGGAGCAGGCTGGTTCGCAAATCGCAGGAGTAAAAGGCGAGCCGGTTCACAACCATGAAGATACTGCGACAAACGAGAAAGTCTTCATTGTGCATGGGCATGATGATGCCGCCAAAGAGCAGGTAGCGAGGTTCATTGCTCTTGCAGGATTGGAGCCTGTTATACTTCATGAACAGTCCAATCAAGGCCGGACTGTAATAGAAAAGCTGGAAGCTAACTCTGACCAAGTTAGTTTTGCGATTGCGATTCTAACGCCGGACGATATTGGTGGGAAGGATATGGAAAATTTGTTGCCCCGCGCCCGTCAGAATGTCATAGGAGAACTTTTCTATTTCATGGGCAAATTTGGTAGGAATAGGGTATGCGCATTGCTCAAAAAGGAGATTAAGGTTCCCTCAGATATAGATGGGATTGTTTATACTCCTATGGACAATGCAGGAGCCTGGAAGCAGGAACTCTTGAAAGAATTGGATGCCGCCGGGTATCAACTCAATTGGAAAGATAGCCTCAAATAGTCAAGATCAAAGGTGCCAGAGTAACTTGATGTTTAGGACCAACAAACCACCTCACCCATGCGACAGTTCTATCACCGGGCAGCGGTCCATGATTACGGTCAGGCCGGCGGCTTCGGCCAGCCTGGCACCGCCTTCGTTGATGACACCCAATTGCAGCCACAGCGATCTGGCACCAATCTCGACCGCCTCGCGGCAGACCTCACCGGCGGCTTCGGAGTTGCGGAACACGTCCACCATGTCGATGGCGAAGGGGATATCGCCGAGCGAGGCATAGACCTGCATGCCGTGGATCGTTTGTCCTTCCAGCATCGGGTTGACCGGGTAGACGGTATATCCCTGGTCGATCAGAAACTTCATGACCTGGTTGCTGTCCCGCCAATCATGCTTTGATGCCCCCACCAGCGCGATGGTCTTGGTGTCCTCGAGAACCTGCGCAATCGCTTTGGGGTCGTTGCGTGGCATGGAGGCACTATGCAACGTCGTCATGTCTGGTCCTGCCAGACGGGGTCGCGCTTTTCCAGGAAGGCACCAATGCCTTCGACCGCATCGGCGGCCAGCATGTTGCGCACCATCACATCGCTGGCGAAATCATAGGCGCTGGCCAGGTCCATTTCCAACTGCGCATAAAACGCGGCCTTGCCGATGGCGATGGTCTGGCCGGGCTTTTGTGCCAGGGTGCTGGTAAAGCCATCAACAGCTTCATCCAGCCTGTCTTCGGGCACTGCCCGGTTGATCAGGCCCCAACTTTCGGCCTGGTGCGCGTCGATCATGTCACCCAATAGCAACATTTCCATGGCCTGTTTGCGCGGCACGTTGCGGCTTAGGGCCACCATGGGGGTCGAACAGAACAGGCCGATATTAACCCCGGGTGTGGCGAATTGGGCCGTGTCGACGGCGATGGCCAAATCGCAACTGGCGACCAATTGACAGCCCGCAGCGGTCGCCAGCCCCTGGACCTTTGCGATGACCGGCTTGGGGCAGGTGACAATGGCTTGCATCATCGTGCTGCACAGCGCCATGATATGGGCAAAATAGTCGCGCCCCCCGTCGGCGTCGGCACGGCGGGCGTTCAGCTCTTTCAGATCATGACCAGATGAAAACGCGGGGCCATTGGCGGCGATCACGATGGCTTTGACCGCGGCGTCTTTGCCCAGCGAATTGATGGCACTGGTGATATCGCCCAGCAATGCCTCTGACAGGCAATTGCGTTGCCTGGGTCGATTGAGCGTCAACGTGGCAACGGGTCCCTCAGTGTGAACCAGCAATATCTGCTCGGACTGGGTTGATGCGTTGTTCATGATGCCTCCCTGTTGACGCTTTGCCTTTGACGCAGCTTATCGTTATGTAGCCGCGCTGGGCAACTAGCAGGAATCAAAGTTGTCATTGATCCGCTAATGCTGCGCTTACCCCCACACCGTCACCCCTGCGCCCCGCCTTAGCGGGCACAAGCTGGGGCAGGGGTCCATTAAGCCACAAGGGAAAGCCGTGCCGACTGTTATGTAGCCGACCAAATGGCCAAAAAACGCAAACCGAAGAATGGATTCCTACCTTCGCAGGAATGACGAGGGGGTTTAGTGAATCAAATTACTCTGACACCTTTGATCTATTTCGGCACGCAGATCGCGCAATGCCGCCATCTGGGGCACCTCTGTAGTGCCGCTCATGGGTGGGCATCCCACGCCTGATCCCACTGATCCTGACAGAACAATTTGTCGACAGGTTTACGGCTGATGGGGCCATACCCCACGCCGACAGAATATCCAAGCGGCACCATGGCTGCCGTCGCCCAGTCGTCGGGGATGTTCAACATTTTCTTGACCGCCGGTTCCGACATGCACAACAGCGTCGTGAGCACGCAACCAACCCCTTCGGCTCGTGCGGCCAGCATCAGGTTTTGCACCGCCGGATAGATCGACCCGCCGCCAACAACAGGCACGCGTTCCTGATCGATGTCTGTGACGGCGAGCCCGCTGGGTTTGAAGCAGACGATCACCACAACAGGCACCCGCCCCAGATTGGCGGCCAGGTGATCCCCGGCTGCCAGCGTCCGGTCCATGGCCGCGGCGGCGTCGGCATCCATAGTCTCGGCCGCCTTGCGATAATTGTCGGAGAAGGGCTGCCACTGGCCCGCGTAGAGCGCGCCCAGCTGTTCCTTCAGCGCCGGGTCTGTCACCGCAATCATCCGCCAGGCTTGCTGGTTGCCGCCGGTGGGGGCATAGGTTGCAGCCTCGAAAATTCGCTGCAACACATCATCCGGAACGGGGTCCGGCCGAATTCTTCGTACAGCTCGCTGCGTTCGCATGGCTTCATACAAATCAGATGTTGTCATTCAAGCCTCCCCAATTCATCCCAACAGAAAAACTATGGCACATCGGGGGCATTGCTGGCCATAAGCGGACATTAGGGCTGGTCGCCTGTCCTTGCGTGTGTCCCCTGCTATTCGTACACTAAAAATGTGGCGCCAGGCGGCGTACATTGCCTCAGTACAATACGGGGCGCGGGCCCCGGAGGCAGTGCGGCGCAAAGACGCTTGCAACTGACCAATGGAGGCTACTATGCCAGACAATGTATATCGAGTGACGGAAGTTTACGGCTCATCAGCAGATTCTATTGAGGGGGCAATCAGCAAGGCCATCTCGACGGCGAGCAAGACGCTTCGGCATATCGAGTGGTTTGAAGTGACGGAAATACGCGGCCATCTCGACGGCGACAAAGTTGGGCACTACCAAGTCGGTGTCAAACTTGGTTTCCGCTACGAAGGCTGAGGCGTAAGGCCAGGCTCAATTACTTTTAGGTTTGGCGAAACAGCCCTTTACGACCAGCCCAACTCACGCAGTGTGTTGTGATCGTTCCAAATTTTGGTCATGTGGCTGATACGGTCGCCGTCAAACACCATGTTGTATACATAGTCGGCTGCCGCTTGCTTGTTGGTTGGCGCTACAGGCCCGCCTTCGCCGGTATGGGTGCCCCTGAAGATGGCATAGGCGGTGACCACGTGCCGGTCTGCATCCACGGCGAATGATTGAAGGTCGTAGTTTCCGTCGGGCAGGGGGACGAGCAGGCCTTTCATCCAATCAACATAGCCTTCCAAATTTGTGACGTCAGCCAGAGCTTCGCATTGCGCTGAAAACGTCGCATTGTCATGACAGAAGGCCTTGCAGACCGCCCACCCTTTACCTGTCTCGCAAGCATCAAAAAAATCAAAGGCAACTTTGGCAATATCAGCGGACATGAAATTTCCCCTTGTCACGTGTTAAAACCACATAAACCGAGCCCGAGGATACCCATCATGGCTGCCTTTGGCTAGTCGCAGGCGCTTGGCTAATCGCAGGCCTTGGGCGCTGATGCCCACCCATGGCCCCAAGCAGATGCCGTCACCACGGCCTGATCAAATCACCCTGGTGACCTTCGTTCTTGGGCCAATTTTCGGCCTCGGTGCGGGTGCGGGCATACATGTCGCGGATGATTTCGTGTTCGGGATAAAGCTCGATAAAGTGCCCCAGCAATGGCCGCGTGTCGATGTAACAAATCTGCGCGCCGAAAGGGACGGTGAACTCGCTGGCGACCGGATAACCTGCGGCCACCAGGGCATCGCGTTGGGCCTCATAATCGTCACAGAACACGGCAACATGGTGGAACCCGCCTATTTTGCCCGGGTACAAATCTGTAAAAGCACAAGGGCCGTCGGACAGCACCTCGACCAGCTCAACATTCAGATCACCGGACTGGACAAACACGCCTTTGATGCTGATGGGGTCTACCGCGTGGCCGCGATAGACATGACCCTCCAGCGCGGCTTCTCCACCACCGATAAAGGGGCCGATGCCATAGATGTCGTGGAACTGCTGGCATGCCTCTTCCAAATTGGGGACGACATAGCAGTTCTGGACGATCGGGCAGTCTTTCAATATCGACAACATCTAGGCTGCTATTTCCACCAGCTCGATGATATTGCCTTCGGGGTCGGCAAAAAAGCACAGGCGCATGGGCGCGCCTTCTGCGATCAACGCCCGGTCGGACCGCAGTACAGCCCCTTTTGCTTCTGCTGCTGCCAGCGTGTCGGTCAGGTCGCTGACGTAGAAGGTCAAAAAGGCGATCCCCGTGCGCATCGTCAATTGTTCGGGCGCAGGGTTCAGGGTTGGGCTGTCAGGCGGGCTCATCAATTTGATGACTTCGCCGCCCGGGGTTTGCAGCCAGACGTTCAGGTACCCATTGGCGCTGGAGGCCAACCCACTGGACAGGCCAGCGTCGATGTCCGCCCGCCTTACTTCGGTGCAAGACAACACGGTCGTGTAAAAATCATACATCAGATCAAAGTCGATCACGGGAATGCCGACTTCCAGGGGGGAGGTTTGTTTCATCACTTTTCTTTCATTATCCGATTTAAAAAACTCTGGGAGACCCAAACCCGGCACCTAAATGCGGGGCAGGTCTATTCGACCGGCATTGTAGCCCTTACTGTCGGGGGAAACGGAGTTGAGATCAAGCCTATAGCCCGACCTCTACCCGCGGTGGGCCATCGTCGTCGATCACCACCTTGCTGCGGCAGGCAAACAGCCTATCAGCGTCAATTCCATACTGGTCCGATAGCAATTGTTGAACAAGGTCGCGGCGCGCTTTGCCCAGTGTTTCCAATTCGGTAATTTCCGGCTCTGTCATGGCCGCCTCCAACAGATTTACCCCTTCCAGCGCACGCAAGGCTGCAACTTCGGGGGGCTCGGGGGGCGCCCTCAACAACCGGGGCGACAGCCTGGACGGCCGCCTGAGCCGTCGCCAGTGCCGCCTGATGGGCCGGCAGCCGCAGGGCTTCAAGATCGGCGCGTGCGGCAACGCCACAGACCAGCAGAGAAATTTTGGGCCGGTCATCCATCAGGTCACCGACCGAGCCAATATAGGTGGCCGCAGCCTCATTGATGGCCGATGACAGCGGCGCGAATGTCACCGGTTCCAGCGTCAAGCCGCCTTTGTCGTCGGCGATATCTGCCAGCAAGGCAAAGGGAAACAACACCTTTAGCGTGGCGACCACCGCCCCCTGGACAGCGTTGCCAATGGCCTTTGAAATCACGCTAGAGAGGTCGAATGCCGGATCATCCAGCGCCCCTGAAATGGGAATGTTGAGGGTGATGTTCCCGTCTTTATCCTGCAGCAGGTTAACCGCCTTTTCGATCGGCAAATTGGCCGTTTCGATCTGGTTGGCCCGGTCAAAGTCATCCAGTTCCTCGAGCTCAATATGCTGGATCAACCAGTCAGTGCGCGCGTCAAGCTGGCCCTGAGTTGCCTGGCCGTTGAACGTCAGATCAAGTCGCCCGGCGCGCAAATGCACGCCAACGCTTTTGGCGGCATAGTCAGATATCTGTGGCAAGGCCAGGCTTTTGATGGCGCCCTGTAGGTCGAAGTCCGGCCCTTCATCCGCCAATGGTTTGATCCAGCCCGCCACAGTCAGTTTCGTTTGATCCCCCAGGCTAACCGCCAGCACCACGTCTGTCGGGGTGTCGGGCGCGGTGCTGTCGACGGCCTGTGCCTCAAGTGTATTGACCACCAGGTCAAATGTCTGGGGTTGCGCCAGGGTCTGGTCTGTAATTTTCACGGTGGCTTCATCTGCCAGCATGAGACTGGAAAACTTGAAAGCAGGCCCATCACCAATTACCTGGGCATCTTCCACCTCGGCATCCGGCGCCGGGGCATCCACCGCCTGGGCATCCAGCGCAGCAAATTCAGCAATGCCTTCTTCGGTCAAATGCAGGCTCGCTTGCGCCCCTGCGACAGCAATGTCGCCAAATGACATGGTCCCGTCCGCATCCAGCGCCAGGGGCCCGGCGGACAAATGCGCAATGGCGGTGCCGCCGTCCTCGGTCTGTAGTGCGGCGATTGTGTCGATCACAAAGGAGGCCGCGCTGAACGTACCGTCTTTTTGCGCCGAGATACCGACCAGCGATACCGTGCCAACGCGTGCCAATTCGGTGGCTTGTGTACCAACGACCACCTGTTCGGCCACAAGGCTTGCCTCTGCTGCATAGGTAACAACACCGTCCAGGCTGACAACATCAACAGCACCAATCACCACCTCGAGAGCCCCAATAGCAGCGGTCTGGCCAGCGCCTTCATAGCTAAGATTTTGCGCAGATATTTCGCCTTGCGCCTCGATTGTTACCTGCTCGCCCGCCGATATCGCGTCCCGCAACTTGCCTTCCTCGGTGCGCACTGCAAGGCGGGTAATAGCGACATCCAGATTGTCAAATTCAATGACATGGTCACCCTCTGTATAGGCACCATTCACCAACGAGATGTTGCCAGCAGCATTCAGGGCAACGTGCTGTGACGACTGGATATCACCCTTGAGATCAACCGAAAGAGCCCCACTAAGGGGCACGCCAAAATCAAAAGCGTCGAGCGCCATGTTATCGACTTCCAGGTCGTAGGCGATGTCCAGCACATCGGTAAAGGGGCGCACATCCAAAGACCCTACAATGGACCCACCGGCGAATGTGGCATTCAGACTGAGGCTCCCCGGCGTTTCCGGTGTCCAGGCCTTGAGGTTTTCAATCTTCAAGTCGAGAATTTTCAGCGGTCCTGACGCCTGTGGCAGGTCGAGATTGATCGTGGCGTTGGCCAGTTCCAGACTGGTGAGGCCGAACACCCAGGCTAAGGGCTCTTGCTGCTCACTTCCGCTTGTGAGATCCGGCAATTCCTTGAGCGTGGCCTTGCCGCACAATTGTCAGCGAGCCGGTTTTGAGCCCCAAATTAAAGACGTTGAAGTGAAGCTCCTGCAGCCCCTGCGCCTCCATGCCATATTCGGCAAGAAAGTCTTGCACATAATTGCGCAGGAAAAACGACGGCAGGAAATAGAGCGCAACGCCCAACACTGAGACGATGATGCCCTATAATACCAGGCGGCGGGTCCATTTGCTTTTTGCTATTGAAACTGAGTCGTCCATCAAAATATCTATCCATTGATCACTAGAGAGTAAGACCGCCCTCCAGGCATTGCAACATGGTGAATAGCCCGGTACAGCCCTTCGCGATAGGGCTCAGCGGCAAAAGCACTACTCAAATTGGCTGGCAGAGCGCCATGTACGAATCCGCAGGTTCGTGACCAACGAATGTCTTGCCCAACAGCTCGTAGTGCCGGTACGAG
>SMXS01000122.1 GCA_004356955.1 Alphaproteobacteria bacterium
CAGATTATCGCTTTCCTCGTTGATCAGCGGCTCGTGAGCAGCAGCGACAGTGGTCTTTTTTTCCTTCATGGGTTTGCCCATGGCACCGCCCAGCATGTCCCCTAAATTGATCATACCCATCTGGGCCCCGGGCATGCCGGGGATATCAAAGGCAGGCATGCCGCCGCCGTGGTCTGCGACCTGCAGCGTAATTTCTTTGTCGTCCAATTTGCCGTCGCGCAGCATCTGACGGAACTTTTTGCGCGTATCCTCGCGGGCGTCTTCACCCACCAGGGCGTCAAGCACCCGTTCTTCGGCAGACAATTCGGCCTGGGCGCGCACGTTGGCGCGCTTTTTGTCGCGCACCATCAGGATGGCAAATTCGACCAGGTCACGAATGATGGATTCGACGTCGCGGCCGACATAGCCCACCTCGGTAAATTTGGTGGCCTCAATCTTCATGAACGGGGCTTCTGCCAGACGGGCCAGGCGGCGTGAAATCTCGGTTTTGCCAACACCGGTCGGGCCGATCATCAGGATGTTCTTGGGCAACACTTCGTCGCGCAAATCATCGGGCAGCTGTTGGCGGCGCCAACGATTGCGCAGGGCAATGGCCACGGCGCGCTTGGCGTCGTTTTGGCCAATAATATAGCGGTCGAGCTCGGAAACGATCTCGCGGGGGGAAAAGCTACTCATGTAAAGGGTCCGATCCCACAAATGAGATCCATTCTGCGCGAGCAAATTTTGCCAGTGAGCAGGAAGGAAGTTGAAGGAATATCATGCATATTTCGAGACTTTCTGACGCAGTCACGGGCAGAATGTGCCGCGCCCGTAGGGTTGTTCAAGGACGGTCAACTACTGTGTCAACAGCCCTTGAAGGGGGAAGCCCCTCCGGCGGACTGTTTCCGTGTATTTGAACGACCTTGAACAACAGAATTGAACCTCATTTGTGGGACTGGACGCTAGACGTCCAGTTTTTCGATAACAACATTTTCATTGGTGTAGACACAGATGTCGGCAGCGATGGCCATCGCTTTGCGCGCAACGGCCTCGGCATCCATATCCGTGTTAATCAGCGCCCGGGCCGCGGCCAGGGCATAATTGCCGCCGGACCCAATGGCGATGATGCCATCAGGCGTGTCCAGCACATCACCGGTGCCGGTGACCAGCAGGGATACTTCTGCATCCGCCACAATCATCAAAGCTTCAAGTTTGCGCAGGTACCGGTCGGTGCGCCAATCCTTGGCCAACTCGACACACGCACGGGTCAGGTTCTGCCCATGGCGCTCCAGTTTCTCCTCCAGGCGCTCGAACAAGGTAAACGCGTCTGCGGTTGCCCCGGCAAAACCGGCAATGATCGAATTGCCCTTGCCAAGCGTTCGGACTTTGCGGGCGTTGCCTTTGACGATCGTGTCGCCCATCGAAACCTGCCCGTCGCCAGCGACGACAACCGTTCCATTTTTGCGCACCGATATAATGGTGGTGGCATGCCATGTCATATTTTCACTCATAGGCCCCTAATTAGGCATGAATCGGCCCAGATGCAATGGGTGACGTAGCGGGGGTTAAAAAATGAAATTCATTCCGATCCTCCGTCATGCCGGGCCGGGCGCAGCCCGATCAGACCCGGTATCCAGAAAAAGAGGTGGTCCGGCTGAAAGCAGGGTCATTAAATCCCACTGGATCCCGGGTCATAACCTGACCTGGTGGTCAGGGCACGGGAGGACAAACAGGGCGGCATGGGATTTCATTGGACTCACTAACTCCTTCCCCGCATAGCCCCTTCTTGCTATAGAGCGCGCATTGGTTAGATATGCACAGGAGCCGGCCATGCGTACGGCGAAAATTGAGCGTAAGACAAATGAGACCCAGATTGTGGTCGAGGTGAACCTCGATGGCACCGGGTCCTATGATATTTCAACCGGGATTGGCTTTCTCGATCACATGGTTGAGCAGCTGTCCCGTCATTCCCTGATCGACATCAACATGTCGGTGCAGGGCGATTTGCATATCGACCAGCACCACACGGTGGAAGACAGTGCCATTGCCCTGGGCGAGGCCTTGTCGCAGGCCCTTGGTGGCCGCGAAGGCATCACCCGCTATGGCGCCGCTGTTACACCCATGGATGAAACATGCACCCGCGTTGCCATCGACCTGTCGAACCGGCCCTATCTGGTCTGGAAGGTCGACATGACGCAAAAGCGCATGGGCGAAATGGATTCAGAGCTGTTCAAGGAATGGTTCTACGCCCTGGCCCAGTCATTGGGCGCGACCTTGCATGTGGAATGTCTGTATGGGGCCAACAACCATCATATTATCGAGGCATCCTACAAGGGTCTGGCGCGCAGCCTGCGCCAAGCCGTTGAAATTGATCCACGAAAAGAAGGGGCCGTGCCCTCGACGAAGGGGACGCTCGGCGGTACGCTTTAGCCACCAAGCCTTCCAGCTCTCAACAACTAAGACGCAGGCAGAACTGTCATGCACATTTATACAATCCATGAACATGGCGACACCCCAGCCGGGGAACGGGACCCGCATGCCAAATTTGTGCGTGAAGGGTTCAGTGTTCCGGCATTGATCTTTTCGGTCGCGTGGTTTCTGTATCACCGCATGTGGCGGGACGCGATATTGCTGGCGGTAGCAATTTTCGTGGTGATGGTTGTCGTCGCTGGTGGCGATTTGGGCGATATCTTGGGCAACGCCCTGCGGATTGTTATCAGCCTGGCGGTGGCTTGCTTTGCCCAGGATTTGCGGCGCGTGGACCTGGCGCGCAGGGGCTATCGCGAAGTCGGCGTTGCCTCGGGCGGCAATGCAGAAGAAGCCGCGTTGGAATATCTGCTGCGGCCCGACCCAGCGGTCCCAGCGGTCCCAGCGGTCCCAGTGGCGGAAGACAGCGTGACCTCTGCCCCGTCGCCGGACGACGACAAGGATTTGATCAGTGAACAATAAGGCGGGTGGCGAGACTGTCGCCATCATTGACTATAATTCGGGCAATTTACGCTCGGCGGCCAAGGCGTTTGAACGCATGGCTGACGAGGCCGGTAAGGGTACCCAAATCGTTGTAACCAGCGACCCGGCCGTCGTGCGCGCCGCCGATCGCATTGTGTTGCCCGGCGTCGGTGCCTTCGGCGACTGCATGGCCGGGATAACGGCCATCGAGGGCATGCGCGAAGCGTTGGAAGAAGAAGTGATCACCAAATGCAAACCCTTCCTGGGCATTTGCGTGGGCATGCAGCTGATGGCGACACGGGGGCTGGAACATGGCGAATTTGAGGGCTTTGGCTGGATCCCCGGGTCCGTCCAGATGATTGAACCTGCTGACGACAGCCTTAAGATCCCCCACATGGGGTGGAATGATCTGCAGATCAGCGAGGTGGGCGCGACGCACCCGGTCTTTGCCGGGCTGAACCACGGCGAGCACACCTATTTTGTGCACTCTTTTGCGTTCTATCCTGAAGACGACAGCCATGTGCTGGCGTCCGTGGATTATGCAGGCAATATTGTTGCGGCTGTGGGCCGGGATAATATGGTGGGCACGCAATTTCACCCTGAGAAAAGCCAGAAGGTCGGCCTACAGCTGATCGATAACTTCCTGCGCTGGCAGCCCGGAGAGATGACATGATCCTGTTTCCGGCGATCGATCTGAAGGACGGCCAATGTGTGCGCCTGTATCAGGGCGATATGGACAAAGCGACGGTCTTTAATGACAGCCCGGCCAATCAGGCCGCACAATTCGAAGCAAATGGGTTTGAATGGTTGCATCTGGTCGATCTCGACGGCGCTTTTGCCGGCAAGCCAGTGAATGGTGCCGCCGTCGAGGCGATTTTAGCGGCCACCGACCTGCCGACGCAATTGGGTGGCGGGATCCGCGACCTTGCGACCATCGAGATGTGGCTGAACAAGGGCATCAAGCGGGTGATCCTGGGCACAATCGCTGTTAACGACCCCCAGATTGTACGCGACGCCTGCAAGGCCTTTCCCGGTCAGGTGGCGGTCGGCATTGATGCGCGCGATGGCCTGGTGGCGGTCGAAGGGTGGGCCGAGGTGTCGTCGCTGACGGCCATCGATCTGGCGCGCGAGTTTGCAGACGCGGGTGTGGCGGCCATCATCTATACCGATATTGAACGCGACGGCGCCATGAAAGGCGTCAATGTTGACTCGACCGCAACACTGGCCAAAGCGACGTCGATCCCGGTGATTGCCTCGGGTGGCGTGGCCTCTATTGAAGACCTGAAAGCCCTGAAAGCCCAGGATGTTATTTTTGAAGGCGTGATTTCTGGCCGGGCGATTTACGACGGACGACTGGACCCGACAGAAGCCCTGAAGGTGCTGCGCTGATGCTAAAAGCACGCATTATTCCCTGTCTGGATGTCAAAGATGGCCGTGTGGTCAAAGGCGTCAACTTTGTTGACCTGCGCGATGCGGGTGACCCGGTGGAACAGGCCAAAATTTACGACAAAGCCGGTGCGGATGAGCTGTGCTTTCTCGATATCACCGCCAGCCACGAAGATCGCGACATCATCTTTGATGTGGTGCGCCGAACGGCAGAAGAATGCTTTATGCCCCTCACCGTTGGTGGCGGTGTGCGGACCATCGATGACGTGCGCAAATTGTTGTTGGCGGGGGCCGACAAAGTCTCGGTCATGACAACAGCGATCAACAATCCAGAATTTATTCGCCAAGCATCCCTAAAATTTGGTTCGCAATGCATCGTGGTGGCCATTGATGCCAAGGCCACAGGTGCAGGCACCTGGGAGGTTTTTACCCATGGCGGACGCACGCCAACAGGCGTTGATGCGGTCGAACACGCGATACGGATGGAAGAGATGGGCGCAGGCGAAATATTGCTGACATCGATGGACCGCGATGGCACGGGGGACGGCTTTGACATTGAATTGACGCGGACAATCTCTGACGCCGTGCGCATTCCCGTCATTGCCTCGGGTGGTGTTGGCACCCTTGATCACATGGTCGAGGGTATTCGTGATGGTGGTGCCACCGCTGTGTTGGCAGCATCGATCTTTCACTTTGGCACCCACTCGATTTCCGAGACCAAAGATTATATGCGGGCCGCAGGCGTTGCAGTTCGTGACTAAGCGTTTAAGCTAGCGTCCCAGAGGACATCATCATGAGCCAGAACGACGACATATTAGACCAGGTCTTTCAGGTCATCCAAAGCCGCAAGAATGCCGACCCATCAAAAAGCTATGTGGCCAGTCTTTACCAAAAAGGCCGGCACAAAATAGCCGAAAAGGTCGGGGAAGAAGCCATTGAGACTGTCATTGCTGCGGTCGGCGGCGATAACAAAGAAGTTATTGCGGAATCAGCTGATCTGATCTTTCACCTGATGATCCTGCTGGCCGAGCTTGACCTGACGCTTGATGACGTGCGGGACGAATTGGCGCGCCGCGAGGGCATTTCTGGCATTGATGAAAAGAACAGCCGCAGCAAGTAGGGAATATTTCGATGCCAATGCCTGATTTCAAGACCTATGACGATAGCAATATCTTTGCCATGATTCTGCGCGGCGAAATCCCCAACAAGACGGTCTATGAAGACGACCATGCCCTGGCCTTCCACGACATCAACCCGCAGGCTCCTGTCCATGTGTTGGTGATCCCAAAGGGCAAGTACATTTCCATGGTGGATTTCACGGCCAAGGCCAGTGACGCAGAAATTGCCGGGTTTTTCCGTGCTGTCGGCAAAACAGCAGAAATTCTAGACCTGCCAGACCCCGGCTATCGCCTGTTGGTCAATCACGGACCGCACTCGCACCAGGAAGTCCCCCATCTGCACGTCCACATCTTTGGCGGCAAGCATGTTGGCCCGCTGTTGATGCGGGGCTGGGAAGGCAAGATTAAGATGCCCAATATGGATTAGGGGCGATGGACGACCAGGTTCATATAAATTCATCCGTTCGTATCGAGTGATTTGGCGCGCCAGCGACAAATTGTATCGAGACACGTGCCCTTGTCAGGTCTCTCGATACAATCGCTTTGCGATCACTCGAGACGAACGGGGCCCTTTTCAGAGCTCCTTTTCTACCAACGCCTTCAAATCCGTGACAGGTCGCGCGCCCATGTGGCTGATGATTTCGGCCGCCGCAATCGACCCCATATGGCCGCATTCGCCCAGGCTACGCCCCTGGGTCAGACCGGTAAGCACGCCAGCGGCATAAAGGTCACCGGCCCCCGTCGTGTCGACCACATGGACGTCGGGGACCGCATCAATCAGGTGAATTTCGTCACCATCCATCAACAATGATCCTTTTTCTGACCGGGTCAGGGCGGCCATGGTGCCCGCAGCGCGGACGGCCTGCAGGGCGTCGTCGAACCCTTTGACTTCATAAAGCGAACAAATCTCGTCTTCATTGGCGAACACCAGATCAACCGTCTTGACCAACTCTTTGAACTCTTCACGGAAACGATCAACGCAAAAAGCATCAGAAAGCGTCAGCGCGACCTTGCGATTGTGTTGATGGGCCATGCGCATGGCATGACGAAAGGCTTCCTTGGCGTCCTCGGGGTCCCAAAGATAGCCCTCCAAATAGGTAAAATGCGCGCGCGAGATCAAATCTTCATCGATATCAGCAGGCGATAACAGGTTGGACGCGCCCAGATAGGTGTTCATGGTGCGTTGCGCGTCAGGGGTTACCAAAATCATGCTGCGGGCGGTCGGCAGGCCATCGGTCAGGCGTTCTGTACGATAGACCACATTGGTGGCGCGCAGGTCCTCGGCGAATATATCCCCCAGGGTGTCGTCGGCCACTTTGCCAATATAGGCCGCCTTACCCCCCAGGGCCGCAACCCCGGCAATAGTGTTGGCCGCCGATCCGCCCGAAATTTCAGTCGAGGCGGTCATCCCGGCATATAAGGCATTGGCCTGGTCCGTATCGATCAGCTGCATGGACCCCTTAACCAGGCCATGATCTTCCAGAAACTGGTCTTCTGTGTGGCTTAGCACATCAACGATGGCATTACCGATACCGACAACGTCGAGCAGGGACATAGGGGCTCCTTAATTTTCCGCACCATACAGCATATAGGTGGATTATCCACCGACACAGCACATTGATACCGATCATATTCTCCCTATATGAAAGAGGCTTTTTGTTATCAGGTTTCCATTGCGCCCCATCGGACAAACAGGTTCAATAGATTTATGTTTTCAGCGATCTTCAAGACACTGAACCAATTTTCAGAAGCCAGTTTTTGGCGAATCCTGGTGCGCGCGATGATCATCAGCCTGATTTTGCTGGGCCTATGCATCTGGGCGGGCGTAGAGCTTGCGGGCCTTGTCCCCAAGACTGAAATCGGCTGGATCAACTGGATTATCGAACAATTGTCGTCCTTTGGCGTGGCGTTCGCCATATTGTTCTTGTTTCCGGCGCTGGCGAGTTTGGTGATGGGCCTGTTTCTTGACCAGATTGCCGACGCGGTGGAACAGCGGCACTATCCCAATGATCCGCCGGGCGTGCCCGTTGGTATTGCCCAAAGCATGTCCTCTGCCGGTAAACTTGCCGGCCGGATGTTGTTGTTTAACTTGATTGCCCTGCCTTTCTATATTGCTTTCCTGTTCTTCCCCCTTCTCAGCTTCGGGCTTTACTATCTGATCAATGGATATTTGTTGAATAAAGAATATTTCGAGATGATCGCGCTGCGCCATGGCGATGCCGACCAGCACAAGGCGTTGCGTCGCAAGCATGGTGGGCGGCTATTTGTCGGGGGGTGCCTGATTGCTTTCCTGTTCAGCATCCCGATCCTCAACCTCACAACACCTTTGTTGGCCACGGGCCTGATGGTCCATTTGTTCAAAGGATTTAAACCGGGGGCACAGACCTGATGCGACCTATAATCCTGGCTATATTGCTGATCTTCACGACACCATCTTTGGCCCAGGAAGCCGACCTTTCCCTCATGGGTAAGACAGCGACTGAATTGAAGGCGACATTGGGAGATCCCAGCCTGATCTGGCCGGAACACCCTGCCTATACCTGGCAATATGCCGATGATCTGTGTGTTCTACAGCTCTATCTCTATGCGCCGACTATCGGTGGCGAGGCGGTTGTAAAATACGCCGAGGCGTCGATGCGAGGGGATGTTGAAGCGGTCATGAATCCAGACAATGTCCCGATCTGCCTGGTGTCACGGGGGCTAATGCCCGGTCCGGCTTCTGATTCTGGCCCAGACTCTCGCCGTTAGAGGCGTTATACTAACGGCTCCTCTAGGAAGGAGGGGTCGATGCCCATAAAGCTGAACCACACAATTGTCCCCTGCCACGAAGAAGCCAGCCCGGACGGGGTTCCGCGCGACAAGGACGCCAATGCGAAGTTCTATGCGCGCATATTGGGGTTAAACTATGTTGGCTCAACCGGGCACTTTGTCGCCGTCGAGATCAATGACAGCCTGACGTTTGATTTCGACAATGCGAAAATGTTCGCCCCCCACCATTATGCCTTCAAAGTGTCCGAGGCAGAATTCGACGAAATCTTTAGCCGCATCAAAGAAGAAGACCTGGCCTATGGCTCAGAACCCTTCACGCCGGACAATATGGAAATCAATCATAGAAACGGCGGGCGGGGCCTCTATTTTGCCGACCCAAACAGCCATTTATTGGAAATTCTAACGGCCTGACCAAATCTCTGGGTCCTCTGCGGTCTTCTTTTTGAAGTTGCACAAATCATAGATCATGCATTTGTGGCACTCTGGCTTGCGGGCTTTGCAGATATAGCGTCCGTGCAAAATCAGCCAGTGATGGGCGTGTTGCAGAAACTCTTCAGGGACAATTTTTTCGAGCCGCTTCATCATCGCGTCGGCGGTTTTGGCATGGGAAAGCCCGGTGCGGTTCGATAGCCGGAATATATGGGTGTCCACTGCAATTCTGGGATGCCCAAAGGCAATATTCATCACTACAGCGGCTGTTTTCTGGCCAACACCAGGTAGTTTGAACAGCTCGTCGGCGTCTTCGGGCACTTCGCTGCCATATTCATCGATCAGAATTTGGCTCAGCCGATAAACATTCTTGGCCTTGGTGTTGAACAGGCCGATGGTCTTTACATAATCACGGATCGTATCTTCACCCAGCGCGACCATCTTTTCTGGCGTATCGGCAACCGCAAACAACGGCCCGGTGGCCTTGTTGACCCCGACATCGGTGGCCTGGGCCGAAAGCGCAACTGCCACCAACAGCGTATAAGGGTTCTTGTAGTTCAGCTCGCCGACCGGTTCGGGGTCACCGTCACGCAGTCGAGAAAACATGTCATGGATATCAGCTTTTTTCATCGATGAATGCGGCTAAAAGCCCAGCACATCGGTCATGGTGTAATAGCCGGGGGCTTTGCCTTGGGTCCACAAGGCGGCATGGACGGCACCACGGGCAAAGATGGTGCGGTCACCGGCCCTGTGGGTCAGCTCAATGCGTTCATCATCGGCGGCAAAGATGACGGTGTGGTCGCCGACGACATTCCCGCCGCGCAGACTGGCAAAACCAATATTACCGACCTTGCGGGCACCGGTGACGCCATCGCGAGCCCGATCAGCAACGTTATCCAGGGAAACACCACGGCCTTCTGCAGCGGCATGGCCCAGGGCCAGGGCGGTCCCGGATGGTGCGTCGACTTTGTGGCGGTGGTGGATCTCGAGGATTTCGATATCAAATTGTGGGTCCAGGACCTGGGCGACTTGGCGGGTTAGGGCCGCCAACAAATTGACACCGATGCTGAAATTGGGGGCCTGCACAACCACTGTTCGGCGGGCTGCGTCCGTGACCACTCTCATTTGGTCTTCATCAAGGCCTGTCGTGCCAACAATGTGTGCGGTTTTGGTCTCGGCCGCCAGGGCTGCCAGCAAGGCAGTTGTGTCGGGGACCGTGAAGTCGATGATGACGTCACTGGTCTCAAACAAAGATTGGCGATCCGCCGAAGCGACCAGGTTCAAGGGCTCTTCCAACCCGGCAAGTAGGCCCAGATCGATACCGATCGCGTGATGGCCATCGATCTCTGTGCCACCAGCCAGGGTACAGCCGTCAGTCTGCGTGACCTGACGCAACAACGTCCGGCCCATCCGGCCACCGCAGCCAACAATGCCAATCGATAGGTCTGTCACCACTTGCTCCATTGTCTTCTAAACAACTGAAATCTAACACAGGCTTGGGGCTGGAGCGACTCCATAGAGACGCTTTACCAAGGGTCCTGGCCTTAGTCTGTGGTTTCGTTCCAACGTTCGTTGATGCGATCGCTGAAATTGTCTGCCTTGGGGCTGCTGCCCTTGTCAGCATCGACAAATTGTTGCAACAGTTTTTTCTGTTCCTTGGTCAGGTCGACCGGTGTTTCGACCGAAATCAACACAAACATATCACCGCGGCCTGATCGCTGCAGGCGGGGCATGCCCTTGCCCCGCAAGCGGAAGTGACGGCCGGACTGGGTGCCTGCGGGGATCGTGATACGTGCTTTGGTGCCCTCAACAGTCAGGACTTCGATAGGCCCGCCAAGGGCAGCGGTCGCCATGGCCAAGGGTACATTGCAATAGACGTCGTTACCGTCGCGTTCGAACAGTTCATGATCGCGGACAGATATAAACATATATAGATCACCTGCCGGTCCACCGCGCTCGCCGTCTTCGCCTTCGCCGGACAGGCGGATGCGGGTGCCTTCTTCAACGCCAGCGGGGATGGAAACGGACAAGGTTTTGTCTTTTTGCACGCGGCCTGCTCCGTGACAGGTGGTGCAAGGGTCAGAGATGGTTTGGCCAGCGCCATGACAGGCGGGGCAGGCCCGTTCGACGGTAAAGAAGCCCTGCTGTTGGCGGACTTTGCCCATGCCCTGACAGGTCACACAGGTGGTGGGCGAGCTGCCAGGGGTCGCACCAGACCCGCCACAGGGGGCGCATTTCACGGCTGTATTAATTTTGATCTCGGCTTTTTTGCCCGAGAAGGCGTCTTCCAGCGATACGTCGTAATTATATCGCAGGTCAGAGCCCCTTTGGGGCCCACCGGCGCCACCACGACCGCGGCCGCCACCGCGACGATCGCCAAATAGATCTTCGAAGATGTCGCCGAAGGATCCACCAAAGTCAAAGCCGCCACCGGCTGCGCCGGGACCACCCTGGCCCATGGAACCGTCAAAGGCCGCATGGCCAAAGCGGTCATAGGCCGCCCGTTTTTGGTCGTCCTTCAGGGCGTCATAGGCTTCGTTGATTTCTTTGAACTTTACCTCAGCCGCCGCATCGTCCGGATTGCGGTCGGGATGATACTGCATCGCCAGCTTGCGATACGCCTTCTTGATGT
The DNA here is from genome assembly GCA_004356955.1 of Alphaproteobacteria bacterium. Classification (GTDB taxonomy): domain Bacteria; phylum Pseudomonadota; class Alphaproteobacteria; order SMXS01; family SMXS01; genus SMXS01. The sequence goes on from SMXS01000122.1 coordinate 11,263, forward strand.
CGGGGCCAGGTGCGTCCTTGGATACCCCGAGGAGTTCATAAAAGTCAGTTTTGGCCATCAATCCCGTCCGGCTGGCGCGTCTGGCTCCATTTTGCATAGCAGGGCACCATCAAGGTGCCCTGTTACCATGCTTAGGAGGTCGCGTCTTTCTTGTCGTCGTCGACTTCTTCAAAATCGGCGTCGACAACGTCATCAGCGCCTGCACCTGCACCTGCACCGGCTTCTTCGGCAGCCATATCTTCAGCTGTTGGTCCCGCTTCGGCTTGTGCTGCTTGTTCAGCCGAATAAATGGCTTCACCCAGCTTCATGGACGCTTGGCCCAACGCTTCGGTCTTGGTATTGATGTCGTCAATGTCATCGCCTTCCAGCGCCGTCTTCAGCTCTGTAACGGCTGTTTCAATCGCCTGCTTTTCATTGTCTTCGATTTTGTCGCCGTGTTCTGACAGGCTTTTCTCGGTCGAATGGATGATCGAGTCTGCCTGGTTGCGGGTGTCGACAGCTTCACGCTTGGCCTTGTCTTCGGTGGCGTTTTCTTCGGCTTCCTTGACCATGCGCTCAATATCGTCATCGGTAAGACCACCAGATGCCTGAATGCGGATCTGCTGTTCTTTGCCGGTGCCTTTATCCTTGGCCGTCACATGGACGATGCCGTTGGCGTCGATATCAAAGGCGACTTCGATCTGTGGCAGGCCGCGCGGGGCGGTGGGGATACCGATCAGATCAAACTGCCCCAGCAGCTTGTTGTCAGCAGCCATTTCGCGTTCACCCTGATGGACGCGGATGGTCACAGCAGACTGATTGTCCTCAGCCGTTGAAAAAACCTGGCTTTTCTTGGTGGGGATGGTGGTGTTGCGTTCAATCAGGCGCGTGAACACACCGCCCAGGGTTTCAATACCCAGCGACAGAGGCGTGACGTCGAGCAGCAGCACGTCTTTGACGTCGCCCTGCAACACACCGGCCTGAATGGCCGCACCCATGGCCACCACTTCATCAGGGTTCACGCCCTGGTGAGGCTCGCGACCAAAGAACTGTTCAACAACTTCCTGGATCCGGGGCATGCGGGTCATGCCGCCAACCAGGACCACTTCATCAATTTCACCAGCTGTGAGGCCGGCATCCTTGAGGGCCGCCTTGCAGGGCGCGATGGTCTTGTCGATCAGGTCTGCAACCAGGGCTTCCAGCTTGGCGCGGGTCAGCTTCATGGTCAGATGCTTGGGGCCTGATGCATCAGCAGTGATGAAGGGTAGGTTTATTTCGGTCTGTGTTGCGCTGGACAGTTCAATCTTGGCCTTTTCAGCGGCTTCCTTCAGGCGCTGCAGGGCCATTTTGTCACCGCGCAGGTCGATGCCGTTTTCTTTTTTGAATTCTTCAGAAAGATATTCCAACAGGAGCATGTCAAAGTCTTCACCGCCAAGGAACGTATCGCCATTGGTCGATTTTACTTCAAACACACCGTCGCCAATTTCAAGGATGGACACGTCGAATGTGCCGCCACCAAGGTCATAAACGGCGATCGTCTGGCCCGACTTTTTGTCAAGGCCATAGGCCAAAGCGGCCGCTGTTGGTTCGTTGATGATGCGCAACACTTCAAGGCCGGCAATTTTACCGGCATCTTTCGTGGCCTGGCGCTGCGCGTCGTTGAAGTATGCAGGAACGGTGACAACAGCCTGAGTGATCTCTTCACCCAAATATTTCTCAGCGTCTTCTTTCAGCTTTTGCAGGATGAAGGCACTGACCTGGCTGGGGGAATATTTTTCGCCGCGGGCGGTGACCCAGGCGTCGCCATTGTCAGCCTCGATAATGGCATAAGGCACCATGTCCATATCTTTGCGGGTGGCAGGGTCATCAAAAGACCGGCCGATCAGCCGCTTGATGGCAAACAGGGTGTTTTCGGGATTGGTGACAGCCTGGCGCTTTGCCGCCTGGCCTACGAGGCGCTCATTACCATCGGCGAAAGCGACCATGGAAGGGGTTGTGCGACCGCCTTCAGAATTTTCGATGATCTTTGGGTCACTGCCGTCCATGACAGCCACGCAGGAATTTGTTGTTCCCAGATCAATACCAATAACTTTACCCATTTTTACCTCTTCTGTTTGGCAAGCCCTTTGTACCAGTCACATCATGCCCTGGCGTCTCTTTGGGAGAGGGCTCCCACCTAAGCAAAGGATCCCGCCTTTTTGACGGTACCCCAGCTTTTTCGACGGAACCATTGTCATTTCAGCCCGGCTTATATAGTGAAGCAGGCAGGGCCGTTCAACCGGCAGAGGTCAAAAAAACGTCAATAGCGCTGATTTATTTTCGCTGATACGAAGAATCTGACCAAAAAACCGCATTTTGGGCGAAATTAGAGGCGTTTCATGGGAATTCACCGGTGGGTTAGGAATATTTCAGTAATTTTGCTGTTTGCTTTTCTGGCGGCTTTTCTGGCTTCTTGTGGCGCTGAAACACCAGAAAAAGCTGATTCAACCGATTCTTTCCTGGTGAAAAAAGCCAACACAGTGCAGATCAGCCAGGTCTGGGCCCGCCAGACATTGGTGCCGGGTCAGCCGAGCGGCGTCTATCTGACCATCGAAAATGCGACCAATAAGGATGTCCGGCTGCTGCAAGTCAGTGTAAATGGGGCCGAGAGGGCGGAAATGCACGATAGTGTGCACACCGACGGCATCGTGCGGATGGTGCAGCTGGACGATCTGGTGGTCGCCGCGGGTGGTATTGAGCAGTTCCAGCCAGGGGGGAAGCACATCATGGTGTTTGGCCTGCCACAATTGCTAAAGCCTGGGATGCAAGTGCTGGTGACCCTGACGTTTGAAAATGCCAGCCCTATGGACGTACAGGCTATTGTCTCTGAAAATATGAATGCCCCAGATAACAGGGGCCATCATGGTCACTAACCCCCAAGACATTATCGACCGTCTAGAGCTGCAGCCTCACCCTGAAGGCGGCTTCTATCGTGAGATCTATCGAGCCGAAGGCCTCGTGGATGAACGGTCGCCTGTCACCAGCCTCTACTATTTGCTGCAGGCGGGACAACGGTCGGCCTGGCATCGCGTCGACGCGACCGAAATCTGGCACTTCCATGACGGTGCGCCGTTGCGGCTGTCAATTTCTGCAGGCGGACCACAGAGTGATCATGTTTTGGGCTTAGGCCTGGCCGCGGGCGAACAGCCGCAGATTATTGTCCCACCCCATGCGTGGCAAAGTGCCGAAACATTGGGAGAATGGACGTTGGCGGGCTGTATAGTTGCCCCGGGGTTTGACTTTGCCGGGTTTGAGCTGGCGCCCGACGACCGTTTACCTGACTAGGCTTCGTCTTTGTCCTCGTTTTCATCTGGCTCTGGCTCAGCTGGTTTGGCCGGGGCTTTTGACACACCAACCATTGCAGGCCGTAACAGGCGATCACCAATCGTGTAGCCAATTTGCATGACCTGCAGCACGGTTCCCGGAGCTTTATCAGCATCTTCGACCTCAAACATGGCCTGGTGCAAATTGTGGTCGAACTTGCCGCCATCAGGTCGAATTTCTTTGATGCCGTGCTTTTCAAACGCGATGGCCAGGTCTTTGCCTGTCAGCTCGACGCCCTCGATGAAGCTTTTGAAGTTTTCGTCCTCGCGGGCGTTTTCTGGCAGGGTATCGACGGCGCGACCCAGATTATCGGCAACCGGCACCATGTCGCGGGCAAAAGTGGTGATGCCATATTTAGCGGCGTCTTCTTTATCGCGGATAGACCGGCGGCGAATATTTTCGGTCTCGGCCATGGCGCGTAAAAGTTTGTCCTTCAGATCGGCCAGCTCTTCATAGGCTTTGATCAGCATTTCTTCGATAGTGGGCTCGGCGTCTGTATCCTCCGCGTCCGCACCCGCATCTGGGGCGCCCTCTTCAGAGGCCGGCTCAGCATTGACCGTGGCGTCTTCGGCCCCAGCTTTATCCTCTGGGGTGGCCTCTTCAGAGGCCTGCTCAGCATTGACCGTGGCGTCTTCGGCCCCAGCTTTATCCTCTGGGGTGGCCTTATCCTTTGGAGTGGCCTTATCCTCTGGGGTGGCCTCGTCTTCTGGTTTTTTGTTTTCGTTGTCACTCATAATGTGCCGTTATCCTAGCAATCGTCCTATTACCTTGGCGGTGTAATCAACCATTGGTACTACCCGCGCATAGTTCATGCGGGTTGGCCCGATCACACCAACGACACCGATGACCGATTGTTTTGCATTCATATAGGGTGCCAGAATCAAAGATGATCCGGACATGGAAAACAGCTTGTTTTCCGACCCGATGAAGATGCGAACACCCTCGGCATCGTGTGCCAGGTCGAGCAAATGGACGAAGTCGCGCTTGTTTTCAAGGTCCTTTATCAAATTTTGTATGCGCTCGAGGTCTTCTGCGGCTTCCAGATTGTCCAAAAGGTTGCTTTGACCCCGGACAATCAACAATTGGTCACCCTCTTGCTCGTTGGACCACTGGGCCAGGCCGTCTTCGACCACTTTGGTGGTTAACTGGTCCAGTTCGGCCTCGTGCAGGGCCAGTTCACGGCTGATATCGGCCTGGGCTTCTTCCAGCGTGCGGCCCATCAGGCGGGTGTTCAGATAATTACTGGCCCGTACCAATGTCGACGGCATCATATCAAGTGGCACGGCAACAATTCGGTTTTCGACATGACCGTCTTCGGTCACCAGCACCAACAAAGCCCGGCCTGGGGACAGGCCAACAAATTCTACATGCCGTAATTTAGAATTGGTCTTGGGCGCCAGCACAACACCGGCCCCATGAGACAACCCCGACAGCATGGTCCCGGCCTGTTCCAGCACATTCTCGAAATTGTTGCCATTGGCCACGCACTGGCTTTTGATTTCCTGCCGTTCAGTCTCGGTCAAATTGCCCAGCTCCAGCAAGCCATCGACAAACATGCGCAGGCCAATGTCAGTGGGCAGCCGCCCGGCCGACGTATGGGGCGAATACAATAGGCCCGTGTCTTCCAGATCGGCCATGACGTTGCGAATGCTGGCCGGCGAGATGTTCAGATCGAGCGTTTTCGACAAAGTGCGCGACCCCACAGGTTCGCCCGTCTCGAGATAATTCTCGACGATATGGCGAAACACTTCGCGGGTGCGTTGGTCAAACTCTTCGATCATCTGGGGCGTCCTTTGTCGCCTAAAACTAGGGTGTTGGGTAAAAGCCGTCAATCTAGGTCTGGACGGGTTGGGGCTGTCAGGATAGAAGGCCCCAAATAGGATATGAAAACGTCAGATCAAGGGTCTGACCAGAAAGGGCAACAGATGCGACCTTCCGGACGCGCCGTCGACATGATGCGCAATGTAACACTCGAAACCGGCTACACCAAACATGCCGAGGGTTCCTGCATGATCAAGTTTGGCGACACGCATGTATTGTGCAATGCCAGCCTTGAAGACCGGGTGCCGCCATTTCTGCGCAACAGCGGCAAAGGTTGGGTCACGGCGGAATACGGCATGCTGCCGCGCGCGACCCACAGCCGGTCAAGCCGCGAGGCCGCTCGTGGCAAACAATCTGGCCGTACTCAGGAAATTCAGCGCCTTATCGGCCGTAGCCTGCGCGCAGTGACCGATCTGGGAAAAATGGGCGAACGCCAGATCACGCTCGATTGTGATGTGATCCAGGCTGATGGTGGTACGCGGACAGCGTCGATTACCGGTGCCTATGTGGCGCTGCATCTGTGTTTCAAAAAAATGCAGGCCGATGGTCTGATCGACGAGATCCCCCTGGTGGACCAGGTCGCCGCGATTTCGTGCGGTATTTATAAGGGCACGCCTGTGCTGGACCTCGATTATGCCGAAGACAGCAACGCCGATGCAGACGCCAATTTTGTGCTGACGGGCAATGGCCAGATCTGCGAAATCCAGGCAACTGCAGAACAATCGCTGTTTTCACAAGATTCGTTCAATCAACTATTGGTCCTGGCGCAAAAAGGGATTGGCGAACTGGCTGATCTGCAGCGCCAGGCCATCCATAGCGCCTAGCCATGGCCCGTCAATTTACCGAACCCAAACTTGTTATCGCCAGCCACAACGCGGGTAAGGTTCGGGAAATTGGCGATCTGCTGCGACCCTTTGACACAGATGTCGTCTCAGCGGGCGATTTGGATATCGAAGAGCCCGAGGAAACCGGCACAACCTTCGTCGCCAACGCCTCGTTAAAGGCCCGTGCCTCGGCCCAGGCGTCAGGGCTGCCCGCGCTGGCCGATGATTCTGGCCTGGCAGTCGTTGCCCTGAACGGAGACCCCGGCATCTATTCGGCCCGATGGGGCGGCCCAGACCGTGACTTTAACCTGGCCATGCAAAAGGTCGAAGAGGCTGTGCAGGCGACGGGCAATAATGATCGCCGAGCCTATTTCGTGTGTGCCCTCTGCCTGGCCTGGCCGGATGGCCATGAAGAAATTTTCGAAGGGCGGGTCGACGGCACGTTGGTATGGCCTGGGCAGGGCGATCAGGGGTTTGGCTATGATCCGATCTTTTTGCCTGCAGGCGCCACGTTGACCTTTGGACAAATGGACCCGGACGCAAAACATGCCATTAGCCACCGGGCGGACGCTTTCAGGCAATTGGTCGATGCCTGTTTCTAATGTAAAAAGCCAGGCCGGCTCCTTGGATGGGGGCGGCTTTGGCATTTATGTGCACTGGCCTTTTTGTCTGGCGAAGTGCCCCTATTGCGACTTCAACTCCCATGTGCGCGAACAAATCGACGAAAGCGGCTGGCGCGACGCGCTGCTGGCTGAATTGTCCTACTTTGCCGCCCAAACAGGTTCGCGATCTGTCGACAGCATCTTTTTTGGCGGCGGCACGCCTTCCCTGATGTCACCAGCCAGCGTTGGCGCGGTGATTGACGCCGTTGGCAAGCACTGGTCAGTTGGTTCTGATACCGAGATCACGTTGGAGGCAAACCCCACCAGCGTCGAGGCCAAAAAATTTGCCGGGTTTGCCTTTGCCGGGGTGAACCGGTTGTCCATGGGCGTGCAATCCCTGGATGATAGGGCGTTACAGTTTTTGGGGCGCGAGCACTCGGCAAGTGAGGCGCTTGCGGCATTTGAGGTCGCGCGGCAGCATTTTCCGCGAATTTCGTTCGACCTGATCTATGGTCGTCCTGACCAGACAATTGATCAATGGACCAAAGAGCTGAACCGCGCCATCGACCTGACAGCCGGGCATCTGTCGGTTTACCAGCTGACCATCGAAGAAGGCACAGCGTTTCATACGGCGTTTCGCCAGGGCCGACTGACCATGCCGTCAGATGATCTGGGCGCCGATATGTATATGGCCACACAAGATCTGACACGGGCGGCCGGCCTGCCCGCATACGAGATTTCCAACCACGCGCGGCCGGGTGAAGAATGTCGCCATAATCTGGTTTATTGGCGCTATGGCGACTATGTAGGTGTTGGTCCCGGCGCCCACGGGCGCATCACGCGTGACGGCCAAAAAATAGCCACAGCCCAGCGTCACAAGCCGGAATCATGGATCGACGCTGTGACGCGTAATGGTCATGGATCGGTCGAAGATACGGTCCTGGACCACCAAGTCTGCGCCGAGGAAATGTTGATGATGGGCCTGCGCCTGACGGAAGGCGTCGACCTGGCCCGATTGACCAAAATTGCCGGGCAACCCTGGCAGAATGTGATCGATTTAGACGCCTGCGAGGCGTTGGTATCAGAAGGAATGCTGGTCCTATCCGCAGATAGGATTCAAGCTAGTCCAACGGGAACTGTGGTGTTGAACTCTCTGACGGCGGCACTGCTGGCATAGAATTGTCGCCGGGCAGCGCATCGATCAGCGGTTCATCTTCAAATTCCAGGAAGTCGTATTCGTCGATTTCCTCTTCAATTCCAAAGTCGTATCGGTCGTCTGGGACGAACTCCAAATCTATACCAATGTCGTCCTCGGGGTTTGGCGACAATGGCGTAGCCAGGGGCGGTGGGATATCACCGCCGACGACCCGCATGCCTTCTGGCCTGATCTCGATAATGGCCAGTCTTCGTTGTGCCGTCCCATCATCGCCAAATTTAAAGACACCATCAATGCCGGAAAAACCGCGCGGATTGGTCAGGGCATCGGGCCCAAATGGTTGATAGACATCCAGGCGCAACAGGGTTGCGGCCAGTGCCGTGGCGTCATAGGCCAGGCTGGCAATGCGTGGCGGAGTGTTGCCATAAATCGTGTTGTATCGTTCAGAAAAACTGGCCGCTGCCTGGGGCACGGGTCCTGCAAACAACGCCCCATACAGGGCGGGTTCCAGGTGCAGGCCGGGGTCATCCCATACACCGGTGCCCAAAAATTGCACGATTTTGGGGTCGATTTCATAATAGGGCAGCAAGGGTGCGATACTGCGGATCATACGACCACCAGCAATCATCAAGACCGCGTCATAGGATAGGTTGCCAAGTACCTCTGTTTTGTTGAGGCGCCCCCGCATTTCCCGGGCCAGATCGTCATCAGCGCCAAAGCTGCGCAAAAACTTGACCTCTTCAAGCAGGGCGGTTCGGCGCTTGTCATAATTTGCCAGGCGTTTGACGGAATCGATAGGCGAGTCATCGCCTTCGGCATAAAACTCTACCTGAACAAGTTCTGCCCTTCTTTTGGTGATGGCCGCCCGGTAGGCATCCAACATGCGATTGCCCGCTGTTGTCTGGGGCAAGAATGCCGCAAAGCGGGTTTTGCCCATCGAAATCGCATGGCCGACGACATCGTCGATCTGTTGTTCGGGGGTAAAGCCCATAATGTAGACGCCCTGCCCGGCCACCGACCGATCTGTGGAAAACCCGATGATCGGGATGCCATTGGTTTGCGCACGCGCCTTGATGGCCTGAATGGATGCCGAGAAGACCGGCCCCAGCACCAGATGCGCACCACTGGTAATGGCTTGTTCCATGGCCGCCGCTGCCCCCTCGGGCGTGCCTTTTGTATCGATTGGCAAAAGTGTCAGTCGGTCGACATGGGTATCAAACAGCCCAATCTGGGCGGCGTTCAGCAATGATCTTCCCAACTCTGCAAAGCGGCCGCTCAGGGGGATCAACAAGGCAACACGGGCTTCACCCGCGCCGACAGATTTTGTCTCGAACGGGGGTGGGACCAGAGGGACCAGTGCCGACGGTCTGACCAAGATGGGTTTTGGTGCAGGGGCTGGGGTTGGGACGCTGGCCTGCCGGCTACCAAAGCCACCTGCGCACGAGGCCAACAGCATCGTTGCTGCCATCAAAAAAAACAGGCAGAAGTGGACCGGTCGGGCGTGGTCTGCGAACATTCGTAAACTGGCTCAGCACATAGGATGGCGGGCATGCCATCGGGTTAATTTGGAGACGCTTAAAACATGGAAGTTCCTGATCCACAAGTCAATCTGGCGAACGGCCTGTTTGTCGTCGCGACGCCCATTGGCAATTTGCGCGATGTGACTCTGCGGGCGCTTGATGTGCTGAACGGGGTCGACCTGATCGCCTGTGAAGATACCCGCATTACCAGCCGTCTGTTGACGCGCTATGGCATCAACACACCAATGGTTGCCCATCACGAACACAATGCCGCTGCCGTGCGTCCCCGATTGCTTGGCGCGTTGGACGCCGGCGAGAAAGTCGCGCTGGTCAGTGATGCGGGGACGCCCCTGATTTCGGACCCCGGGTACAAATTGGTGCGTGAAGCCGCAGCCGCTGGCCATCGAATTATTCCGGTACCGGGCGCTTCGGCCACCCTGGCTGCCTTGTCGGCGGCTGGGGTGCCGACCGATCGCTTTCTGTTTGTCGGCTTTCTGCCGGAAAAGCAGGTGGCCAGGCAAAAAGCCTTGCGAGCCCTGATTGGCGAGGACGCGACACTGGTTATTTACGAATCGGCTCGGCGCTTGCCGGCATCCATCAAAGACATGGCGGCAAACCTGCCCGGCCGCGAGGTCGTCGTGGCCCGCGAACTGACCAAACGATTTGAAGAATTTGTGCGTGGCGATATTCAAGAGGTTTGCGACCATTACCAAAGGGCCGGGCCACCCAAAGGGGAAGTAGTGGTTTTGCTAGGTCCACCCCCTGTCGAAGAGGTGTCCAACGCGTCTGTTGATGCGGCCTTGAGGGCTATTTTGGATGATGTGGGTGTCAAAGCAGCATCATCGGCCGTGGCGGCCCTGACGGGTCAACCCAAGCGGGATATTTATGCCCGGGCCCTCAAATTGACCAAATCTGCTGATCCCGCCAATTCTACTGATCCTAAATGACGAATACCCGATCCCGGCAACTGGCGCGAAAGCGCGGTCTCAGGGCCGAGGCCCTGTGTGCGCTGATACTGCGGTTGCAGGGATATCGGATTTTGGACCGCAACTGGCGCGTACCGGTGGGCGAGGTCGACATCATTGCGCGTCGGGGCAAGGTTCTGGCCTTTGTCGAGGTGAAAACCCGTGATACAGAAGATGCCGCATTTGAGGCGGTGTCCCTAAAACAGCGTCAACGCATTGAAAAAGCAGTAGGTGCATATCTGGCCATGCATCCAGAGTGTGCGAATTTGCACGCACGCTTTGATGTAATGGCCGTTGCCCCCTGGCGCTGGCCCGCGCATATTCAGGCTGCTTGGGGTTGGACTAACGTCTGACCCCGTGCGCAGGGGTCCAGACCCGGAGGAGAAAGACCAAGTGACATTGTCCGTTGCGATCCAAATGGACCCAATCCAAACAGTTGATATAGATGGCGACAGTACTTTTGCGCTGGCGCTGGAAGCGCAGTCGCGCGGGCATTCACTGTTCTTCTATTTACCCAGGAACCTTTCCCTGCGCGATAATGTGGTGGTCGCCCGTGGCCAGGATATGACTGTCCGGCGTGAACTGGGCAATCATGTGACCCTGGGCGAGGAACGCCAGATTGACCTGTCGACCATGGATGTGGTGCTGCTGCGCCAGGACCCGCCTTTTGATATGGGCTATATCACCACGACCCATTTGCTGGAGCGCATCCACCCGAAAACCCTGGTGGTGAACGACCCGGCCCAGGTGCGCAATGCGCCCGAAAAGATATTGGTCACCGAATTTCCCGACCTGATGCCAGAAACGCTGATCACCGCCAACAAAGACGACATCGTCGCGTTTCGGGCCGAATACAAAGACATCATCATGAAGCCGCTTTACGGCAATGGTGGCGCTGGTGTGTTCCGTGTTCGACAAGGCGATGAGAATTTGAATGCACTGTTCGAGATGTTCGAGCAATTTTACCGCGAGCCGATCATTGTCCAGCGCTATCTGCCCGAGGTTCGTCAGGGCGATAAACGCATCATCCTGGTCGATGGCAAAGCGGCGGGCGTGATTAATCGGATACCCGCCGAGGGTGAAACGCGGTCCAACATGCATGTTGGTGGCGTCGCTGAAAAGTCAGGCATGACGACCCGCGATCATGAAATATGCGAGGTCATTGGCCCCATGTTGTCGGAACGCGGGCTGATATTCGTCGGCATTGATGTCATTGGTGACTATCTGACAGAGATTAACGTGACGTCACCCACCGGCATTCAGGAGATAGACCGTTATGACGGCGTCAACCTGTCTGGCCAAATCTGGGATGCTATCGAGGCCCGACGCTAAACAGGTATGGCGCTAAAAAGGTCCATTGCAAAATAAACCAGCAAAACGAGGGAACAGATGAGTAATTGGGTAAGTAATTATGTTCATAGCCTTTTTCGGTTTCGTTGGCTTGTTTTGTTGGGGGTCATTGCAGTAACGGCGCTGGCGCTGTATGGCGCCACCTACCTGACCTTCAAGGGAGACTACCGCATCTTTTTTGGGGATGACAATCCTCAACTACAGGCGCATGACGCCTTGGAGCGGAAATATACCAAAGCCGATAACATCCTGTTTGTCATCCAGCCCCATGAGGGCACGGTATTCAACCGCGATGTGCTGGTTGCCGTTGCATGGCTGTCCGAGGAATCCTGGTATATGCCCCTTGCTCTGCGGGTGGATTCACTTTCAACCTATCAGCACACTCGGGCCGAGGGAGACGATCTGACAGTCGAGGCCATTGCTCAATATCCGCAGGAAATGAGCGATGAGGACATTGCCTATTTGCGCGACGTCGCCCTGAACGAACCCTTCCTGGCGGGTAAAGCAATTGCTTTGGATGAGCGCACAACGGCGGTTGCGGTCACCTTCCAACTACCCGATACCACGGGCACGATCGCCAATGAAATAGCGGTCTCGGCGCGGGAAATTCAGGCCAGGGCACGCGAGAAGTACCCAGATCTTCGTATTGAGTTGACCGGCACGATCATGCTCAATAACTCGTTTTCAGAAGTCGCGTTCAACGATTTTACGACCCTGTTCCCTTTGATGCTGTTGCTGCTGGTTGTCACCATCTTATGGTTTCTGCGATCGGCCTGGGCAGCGCTGGCCACCCTCATTGTGGTGTTGCTGTCGGCCGCCGTCGGTTATGGCGGGGCGGGCTGGATGGGGCTGTTTATCAGCGCGCCGACCTCAAATTGTTTTGTTATTATCCTGACGGTGGCAGTGGCGGATTCGATCCATCTGTTGATCACCCTGTTCAAGCAAATGCGCCTGGGCATGTCAAAAAGGGATGCCATGGCGGAAAGCATGCGGTTGAACATGCAGCCGGTGTTCCTCACCAGCCTGACGACGGCCATCGGGTTCCTTAGCCTGAATTTTGCCGACGCGCCGCCCATTCAGCATTTGGGCACAATTTCGGCCATTGGGACGATAGCAGCCTATTTCTATTCGGTCGTCCTTTTGCCAATCCTGATAGACTTTCTGCCGGTCAAGGCACACGACACAGCGCACAAAGACGAAGCTGTTCTGACCCGTATCGTTGAATTTGTTATCGGCCATAGCCGAAAAATCATCGTCGGGACCATTGGCTTGTTGGCGGTTTCGATCGCCTTTTTGCCACAGATCATTGTGAACGATAAATTTGTCGAGTTTTTCTCGACCAATATGGACTTCCGCAACGCCTCAGACTTTGCTACCGAAAACCTGACCGGCATTTACATAGTCGAGTTTTCTCTGGGCTCTGGTGAAAGCGGCGGCATTGCAGAGCCCAGCTATCTGCAGAATCTGCAAGATTTTGAAGACTGGATCATGGCCTACCCCACCTATGGGCCTACGGGCGGCGGCGTCCAGCACGTGAACGACTTCAACTTCGTCATGAAAAAGCTGAACAAAAGCATGAATGGCGACGATCCCAGTTTCTACAGATTGCCTGAACAGCGCGACCTGGCGGCGCAATATCTGTTGATGTATGAGATGTCTCTGCCAGAAGGCCAGGATTTGAATAATCAGATCAATGTCGACAAGTCTTCAACCCGGGTATCGGTTACCTTGGGTGATGTTGCCAGTTCCTATATGCGCAAATTCTCTGCCGATGGTGAACAATGGCTGATCGACAACAAGCCGGCGGCCATGGTGTCCAAGGGCAGTGGCGTGCCCATCATGTTTTCCTTCCTGACAGAGCGCAACGTATTGGACATGATCAAGGGAACTGGCATTGCGTTTATTTTGATCTCGATCGTCTTGATGCTGGCGCTCAAGAGCTTTCGCATAGGGTTGATCAGCCTGTTGCCGAATTTTCTGCCCCCCATCGTGGTGTTCGGATTTTGGTCGATGCTTTATGGTGAAATTGGCCTCTATGCGGCTTTTGTCACGGCGACGGCTCTGGGCCTGATCGTCGACTTCACAGTGCATTTCCTCAGCAAGTATTTGCGCGCCCGACGAGAGAAGGACCTGGGTGCTGAAGAGGGTATTCGATACGCTATGGCCAATGTTGGCAGTGCCCTTTGGGTCACAGCAGCGGTCCTGATAACCGGCTTCATGGCCTTGACCCTGTCTGATTTCCTCATTAACTCCTTAATGGGATTATTGACGGCGATGATTATAGCTGTGGCACTTGTATTTGATTTTCTATTTTTACCGGCACTGTTATTGGTGTTTGATAAGAAAAAAAGGTGAGTAGTAACATGAAATTGGCAAGATTTTGGACCTTCACCCTTGTTGCAACGTTCGGCCTGATAGCCGGACTAAATAGCGCGAATGCGGCTGGCGTGCCCGTCGAAGAAGGGGTGCGTATCGCCACAGAAGTGGCCAACAGATGCAAAGAAACTCTCGACGTAGCGACACTGGCGGATGCTGTTTCCCGAGGGACGGCGATCGCCCTGGCGACCGAGGAATATGACCAGGGATTTGGTGACGTAGAATCAGAAATGCATATGGTCCTCTATAACCGCCACGGCGAAAGCGCCGAGCGCGACTTGCGCCAGCACACGCTCGAAATGGTAGGCTTGGATGTTGGTGACAAATCCATGATCATCTTTGATCGGCCGCGCGATGTCGCGGGCATGGCCATGCTGACCTATGCCAAAATACTGGAGGCCGATGATCAGTGGATGTACATGCCGGCGATCAAGCGCGTAAAGCGCATCTCATCCAAAAACAAATCCGGCCCTTTTATGGGAAGTGAATTCGCATTTGAAGATTTCTCAGGCCAGGAATTTGGTAAATATTCCTATCGCTACCTTCGCGACGAACCATGCCCCGATGACGAAAGCCTGACCTGCCATGTGGTGGAACGCTATCCGCTTTATGAGAATTCTGGCTACGTGAAACAGATTGGTTGGTCTGACGACATGCACCGTGGCCGCCGGACCGAGTTTTACAATCGCCGCTGCGACTTGCTGAAGGTCATGGTCGCCAGCGACTTCCGCCAGTATCTGGACCATTACTGGCGCGCCCACAAATTGCGTATGGAAAACCAGCTGACGGGTAAGGCAACAGACCTGACGTGGGACGACTTCACCTTCAATGTTGGCCTGACAGATGCGGACTTCACCCAGAACAGCCTGAAGCGCGCACGCTAGAACGATCAGGGGCTGAAAGGGAGGCGTCGCCACGGCGATGAGAAGGCTTTGCACGGCATTGTTGGTCGCGACTTTTGGTGTGCTGGGCACGCTGTCAAGCGCAAGCGCCGAGGCTGATTTTCAGCTTGAGGGTAATATCGAGCTTGAGGGTCGCTTTTTTACCAATGGCATCGACCAGGATGGCCGGCATGATCCCAATGTGTCGGTCTCATTCGACCCGATCCTGATCATGTTATTGGACCGTCGCAAACACACATTCACATTTAATCCCTATTTCCGGTGGGACAGCAATGATGGCAAGCGCACTCATTTTGACATTCGCCAGGCCAGTTGGATTGGTGCATTTGGTAATTGGGAATTCCATGTCGGGATCGACAAGGTGTTCTGGGGGGTTACAGAGGCAGCCCATCTGGTCGATATTATCAACCAGGATGACGCGGTCGAAGACATCGACGGCGAAGACAAATTGGGGCAACCACTGGTTTCGGCGTCTTATTGGAGCCAATATGGCACGCTGACGGCCTACATCATGCCCTACTTTAGAGAGCGCACCTTCGCCGGTGTCGATGGTCGGCCCACGGCGCCCCTACCGGTTGATACGGATAATCCTATTTTTGCGTCCGGAACCAATAATTGGCACCCGGACTGGGCTGTACGGTATCAACATTCGTTCAGTGTTTTTGACGTTGCAGCGTCCTATTTCAGCGGTTTCAGTCGTACGCCAGAACTTGTGCTTGGATTAGACGATACCGGGCAGCCGGTGGTTCGGCCTTTTTACGACACCATCAAACAAGTGGGCCTGGAAATGCAGGCCACGGTCGGTGCCTGGTTGTTCAAGTTTGAAGGCATAAACGTCAATCCTACGAACGACCTGACCTATCAGTCTTTTGCCGCAGGGTTCGAATATACGTTCTACCAGGCCTTTGGGACCTACGGCGACATCGGCATTATATCGGAATATCTATGGGACAGCCGCGGACAGAGCGGACCATCTTTTACTGAAAGCGACTTGTTTTTTGGGATTCGGTGGGAAGGCAATGATGTTGCGACAACCAGAATTCTGGCTGGCATGATCTTTGACCTGGACACAAGTGCCAAGACATTCTTCATCGAGGCCAGCCGTCGTATCGGTGATCGATGGCGCATTACGCTCGATGGCCGGTTCTTCCTTTCAGTACCCATAGGTGACCCAGCCTATGTTTTCCGGCGAGATGACTTCATCCAACTGCGACTGGCGCGGTTCTTTTAACCCCGCTTATTGGGCAATTGCCTAAATACGTCTTATCTCATACAGATAGAGAACATATTTTCGCCACCATCAATCGATGGTCGCTATAGGAATAGATTGCCATGGTCGCCCATATTCGCACCGTTTCCTTCTTTGGGGTTGAGGCCCGACCCGTTGATGTCCAGGTTCAGGTGATGTCCGGATTGCCCGCCTTCACCATCGTTGGCCTGCCAGACAAGGCGGTGGCCGAATCAAAAGAACGCGTGCGCGGGGCCCTCAGTGCGATTGGCCTGGCGCTGCCGGCCCGGCGCATCACAGTTAATCTGGCGCCCGCAGACATGCCCAAGGAAGGCAGCCACTTTGACCTGCCCATTGCGCTGGGGATGCTGTCCGCCATGGGTGTGTTGCCAGCGGACGAAATGCAGCAATTTTGTGTCTTGGGCGAGTTGGGCCTCGATGGGTCTATCATGGCCGTCAATGGCGTGTTGCCCGCCGCGATCGCAGCCCATGCAGAGGGCCTGGATCTGATATGCCCGGCGGCCTGCGGTGGTGAGGCGGCCTGGGCCGGTGGTGGCGAAGTGCTGGCACCCGATCATCTGATCGCCCTCGTCAACCACATCAAAGGCACCCAGGTATTGTCACCGCCCAAACCCGAAATTGCCGTAGAGCCGGCAAGCCTGGTCGACATGCGCGATATCAAGGGCCAGGAAAGCGCCAAAAGAGCGCTCGAGATTACGGCGGCTGGTGGCCACAATCTGTTGCTGGTGGGCCCACCGGGTGCGGGTAAAAGCTTGCTGGCCGCGCGATTGCCCGGTCTGTTGCCACCGATGGAGGCGCAAGAGGCCCTCGAGGTGTCGATGATTGCCTCGGTTGCAGGTACCTTGCGGGACGGGCGCTTGATCCAGGCGCGTCCCTTTAGGGCACCGCATCATTCGGCCTCGATGCCCGCACTTGTCGGCGGGGGCCATAAGGCCAAGCCAGGCGAAGTATCGCTGGCGCATAATGGCGTGTTGTTTTTGGACGAGCGGCCCGAATTTTCTCGCCAGGCTCTCGATTCGTTGCGTCAGCCGCTCGAAAGTGGCGAGGCTGTCATTGCCCGGGCCAATGCCCATGTGACCTACCCCGCAGATGTGCAGTTGATCGCGGCCATGAATCCCTGCCGTTGTGGCTATCTGGGTGACCACGAACTGGCTTGCACCCGGGCCCCAAAATGCGCCATTGATTATCAATCCAAAATTTCCGGCCCCCTTTATGACCGGATCGATCTGCATGTAGAGGTCCCACCAGTGAGCGCGTCAGAGCTAAGCCAGGTCAATGATTCTGAACCAACAGCCGTGGTCGTGGCCCGAGTGGCGCGTGCCCGTCAGATCCAGCTAGACAGATTTGCCGAACTGGGCTCCGCAGTGCGAATCAACGCGCGTGCAGACGGCCAGCTTTTAGCGACGATTGCTGTGCCGGTTGGTGATGCCCAGACGCTGCTAGAGGACGCGACGGACCGCATGCGCCTGAGTGCGCGCGGTTATCACCGTGTATTGCGGGTTGCCCGTACCATTGCCGACCTGGATGGTCGCACAGATATTAATCGCACCCATATTGCCGAGGCATTGTCCTACCGACGCATGCAGATCCGGTGAGCAACCCGGCCCTCGATACGGTCATCCCGCCGCGCTGGGCAGCATTTTTTGGACCCGGCGCGGTCTATTTTGAACGCAATGTCTTCCTGTTTTTGTTTATGGGGTTTTCGGCCGGCGTCCCTCTGGCGCTGTCTTTTGGGACGCTTAGCTATTGGCTGATCGAGTCTGGCACGTCCAAAGGCGAGATCGGTCTGTTCACGCTGCTGACGATTCCCTATGCGTTTAAATATATCTGGGCCCCTTTTATGGACGGGCTGCGGTTTCCTATCCTTTGCAGGATATTTGGACGCCGACGGGGCTGGATGCTGGCGACGCAATTTGCCCTGATTGGGGCGATTGCACTGGCCGGATTGTCGGATCCCGTGCCTGGGCATTTGACCTATGCGGCGGTGGCGGCCTTGGCTATTGCCTTCTTTTCGGCCTCGCAGGACATTGTCATCGATGCCTATCGAGTGGAAATTTTGACCGACGACCAACAGGGGGCCGGTGCGGGGGCATATCAGATCGGCTATCGGCTGGCGATGTTGGCATCAGGCGCTGGTTCGTTGATTTTGGCCGATCAAGTTGGGTGGCCGACCACCTATTTCACCATGTCGTTGCTGATGCTTGTTGGCGTTGTGACAGTATTGTTTAGCCCGGAACCGCGATCGCGCGCGCCTGCGGCCACAGTCCCGACTACGGATGATAAGTCAGGGGCTATGTCGGCCAATTTACAGCGTCTCTACACCATGGTGACGGGGCCATTTGTCGAATTTTTCCGCAAGCCTGGCTGGCTTGCGATTCTGGCTTTTGTTTTGTTTTACAAATTTGGGGACACGCTGGCTTCGATGATGACCGGTCCTTTTTATATGGAAATTGGGTTCTCCAAGACCGAGATAGGCTTTGTCGGCAAAGCGGTTGGCATTGCTGCGACCATCGTTGGCGCCATCATCGGTGGTACCTTGGTCTATTCCCGGGGTATTGTTGCCAGCCTGTGGATTTGCGGCGTTTTTCAACTGGTATCGAACTTCATGTTTGTGCTGTTGGCCATGGCAGGCCACGATTTGTGGGTTCTGGGCCTGACAGTCGGCATCGAAAACCTGGCTGGCGGCATGGGTGGTGCAGCCTTCATCGCCTATATGTCCAGCCTGTGTAATATTTCTTACACGGCGACCCAGTATGCGCTGCTGAGTTCCCTGGCCAATATTGGGCGCACGGTTTTTGCCGCGCCGTCGGGCTATTTGGCCGAAGCTGTATCGTGGGAGGTGTTCTTCTTGCTTACGGTGATTGCCGCTCTGCCGGGGCTGGCATTGCTGTGGTATCTGGGGCAGCGATATAGCGTCGACGAAAGCCCGACCCCTGCCCAAGATGATTGACAAGCTTGCCTGGTTTTGGCATGCGGTGTCGCAAGTACCTGTGGTACTATGCCGCAGCCCTGTTGGCCGCGCGTAATATAAAGAGGTAATCCCATTTCTGTAGAAGCCAAGAAAAAGGCCCGGTTGGAAGTTCGACTGGCCAAGGACGACTCTGAAATCGAGGCCGCCCAGCGGCTCCGCTATCAAGTGTTTTTCGAGGAAATGGGTGCCCAGACAACGCCAGAACTGGCGGAATTGGGTCTCGATATCGATGAATATGACGCCATTTGCGACCATCTATTGGTGATCGACGGCGCGCTGCCTGCAGAAGAAGCTGTGGTCGGCACCTATCGCATATTGCGCGAAGAAGTTGCCAACCAAAACAACGGCTTCTATTCAGCAGCAGAATATGATCTCAGCGCGCTGTTGGCGGGGCGCGACGAGGCAACCATTCGGGACCAGGGTCAATATATCGAAGTTGGTCGATCCTGTGTGCGCGCCGATTACCGATCGAATGCGACTATTCAGTATTTATGGCGCGGCTTGGCGGTCTATGTGCGCGAACACAATGTGTCCTGCATGTTTGGATGTGCCAGTCTTGAAGGGACAGACCCACAAGAGCACGCCTTGGCTTTGTCCTATCTTCATCACAACTTCCAGGCGCCCGACGATATGCAGGTCAAAGCCATCCCGTCCAGGCACGTCGCCATGAATATGATGCCCGCAGATGAGATTAGTGATCGCGCGGCGATACGCGTGTTGCCGCCACTGATCAAAGGCTATTTGCGGGTTGGATGCTATATCGGCGACGGCGCTGTGGTGGATGAAGAATTCGGCACCACCGATGTCTTCATCATTGCGCCCACCGACCGCATTCCAGATAAATACTTTAGCTAAAAAGCAAAAATTCCTTACAGAATGTCCGACTCATAGGCAGCCAGGGCGGCCATGTTGACGACTTCTGATGCAGTTGACCCGATGGGGACGATCTGTACCGATTTGTCGAGGCCAATCAACAGCGGTCCCACAACGGACCCGCCCCCTAGTTCCTGCAACAGCTTGGCGCTGATATTGGCAGAATGCAGCGCGGGCATGACCAGAATGTTGGCCGGGCCAGACAAGCGCGAGAACGGATAAATCGACTGTAGCTCTGGATTCAGGGCCACGTCGGCGGCCATTTCGCCATCATATTCAAAGTCGGTCTCACGGCTATCGAGGATTTCTACAGCCTCGCGAATTCGCGCGCTGCGTTCTCCTGGCGGGTGTCCAAAATTGGAATAGGACAACATCGCCACCCGGGGCTCTTGCCCTAACCGCCGCACCGCCGCCGCCGCACCCATTGCGATGTCTGCAAGCTGGCTTGGATTGGGTAATTCGTTGACCTGGGTGTCGGCGATGAACACCGTGCGTTCGCGGGTGACGACCATCGACATACCAAATACGGTTTTTTGTGGTTGCGGGTCGATGACACGGCGGATGTCGTCAAAGGCATCAAAATAGTTGCGGGTAATGCCGGTGACCATGGCATCGGCATGGCCATGGGCGACCATGCAGGCACCAAAGACGTTACGGCCATTATTCACCATACGGGTGCAATCGCGATACAACAGGCCATTCCGCTGTTGCCGTTCATAGACATAGTCAGAATAGACTTCATTATAGTCGCTGGTCCGGGCGTTATGGATTTCCAGATCGACCGTCTTTTCGTCCAGACCCATGTTGCGCAGGACTTTGAAGACTTCTTCTTCGCGGGCGATCAACACGGGAGTGCCATAGCCTGCATTGCGGAATGAAAGCGCGGCGCGGATGACTTTTTCTTCCTCGCCTTCTGCAAAAACCACGCGTTTTGGGTTGGCTTTGACCGAATTAAAAATCAGTTGCAGTGAACCAGCTGCTGGGTTCAACCGCGCGCTTAGCTCGTCCTTATAGGCATCCATGTCAATGATAGGACGACGCGCCACGCCGGAATCCATGGCAGCCTGGGCGATAGCAGGGGGTATATGGCTGATCAGGCGCGGGTCAAAAGGTGCCGGAATGATATAGTCACGGCCATAGGTTGGGCGCTCCCCGGCATAGGCGCTGGCGACTTCATCGGGGACGTCTTCGCGGGCCAGTGCAGCGAGGGACCGGGCTGCGGCGATCTTCATGTCTTCGTTGATGGTGGTCGCCCGCACATCAAGGGCGCCGCGGAAGATGTAGGGGAAGCCCAGCACATTGTTCACCTGGTTTGGATAGTCCGACCGGCCAGTGGCGACAATGGCGTCACTACGAACCGCGTGGACGGCCTCGGGCGAAATTTCGGGATCCGGGTTGGCCATGGCAAAAATGATGGGGCTGTCCGCCATGGATTCGATCATTTCAGGGGTAAATGCGCCGGCAACCGACAAGCCCAGGGCCACATCGGCGCCAACCATGGCTTCTGCCAGGGTGCGGGCGTCGGTATCAGCCGCGTGGGCGGCCTTCCACTGGTTCATGCCTTCCTCGCGGCCCTGATAAATCACGCCTTTAGAGTCGCAGATAATGGCGTTGGCGCTAGAGATACCCAAGGCTTTGACCAATTCCAGGCAGGCGATGGCCGAGGCGCCAGCACCGTTGACGACAATCTTGCAATCTTTGATATCGCGGCCAGTCAGGTGCATCGCGTTGATCAGGCCCGCCGCCGTGATGATGGCGGTGCCATGTTGGTCATCGTGAAAAACGGGGATGTTCATTTCATCGCGCAGGCGCTGTTCGATGATGAAGCATTCGGGTGCCTTGATATCTTCAAGGTTGATGCCGCCAAAGCTGGGTTCCATCACCCGGACAGCGTTGCAAAACTCGTCAATGCTGTTGGTGTCCAACTCAAGATCAATTGCATCGACATCGGCAAAGCGCTTGAACAGCACCGCCTTGCCTTCCATCACTGGCTTGGAGGCCAAGGCACCCAGGTCACCCAGGCCAAGAATTGCCGTGCCGTCCGATATCACCGCCACCAGATTGCCGCGGGCCGTATAGTCATAGGCGGCGTCAGGATCCTCGGCGATGGCGCGCACGGGCGCGGCCACACCGGGCGAGTACGCCAGCGACAAATCGCGCTGTGTCGCCATGGGCTTGGTTGGGACAATTTCGATTTTGCCGGGACGGCCCCCTTGGGTGTGATAGAGCAGGGCTTCGCGGTCGGTAAATTTTTGGTCTGGCATGATAGGTCAAGCTTTGTTCTGGCTGGATGGGTTGGGGATGGTTTTCGTTCGTTTGGTCCAAGTTGACCGTTGTCCTAATCAGACGCGGGCGCTACTTTGGCTAATCACAAGTCCTGAAATGAGGGGCTCGTTTAAACCAGGAAAAGAGCCGCGGCCAGCACTGATGTCACCGCCGTCGAGTTCAACGGAGATTTTTGATGCCGATCGAGACAGAAGATTATTATGTTGAGTAATAATCTTACGCATTGTTCCTTCTCTTGGTTTTATTGTTAACCAGTATTGGCCGAAAACGTTATTTTATGTCTTTAGCAGGATCACCAGAGAACGCAAGCCCAAAGAATGCGCCGGTTTTGACAAAATCTGCCGCTGAAAAGGCGGGTAAAGCCACTGTTACGCCGATGATGCAGCAATATCTTGGCATCAAGGCTAATAATCCAGGCAGCCTGTTGTTCTATCGCATGGGCGACTTTTATGAGCTGTTCTTTGACGACGCCGTCATGGCGTCCAAAGCCCTGGATATTGCGCTGACAAAGCGCGGCAAGCATCTGGGCGAAGATATTCCCATGTGCGGTGTCCCCGTCCACGCTGCTGACAATTATCTGGCGCGCCTTATCCGCAAAGGTCATCGCGTTGCCGTGTGTGAGCAGCTGGAAGACCCTGCCGAGGCCAAAAAGCGTGGGCCCAAGTCGGTTGTCAAACGCGATGTCGTCCGCCTGGTCACGGCAGGCACGCTGACGGAAGAGACCCTGTTGGATGCCCGTAGCCATAATTATCTGGCCGCCCTGGCCCGCGCTGAGGGTCTGTTTGCCCTGGCCTGGGTCGATATTTCCACGGGTGACTTCACGGTCACTGACACGACGCCAGAGGAATTGGATGCCCATCTGGCG
>SMXS01000123.1 GCA_004356955.1 Alphaproteobacteria bacterium
ACGTATAGTCGACAATGGCCGCGCTCGGCAGGCATGCCAGGCCCATAATCAACATCTTTTCGCCAGCTTTTGAACCAGAGGTGGTCGTATCGGTGATGACGGTTACTTTGGTGACCTCTGACCCGGTGCCTGCCGTGGTCGGGATGGCAATTAGGGGCATCACGGGCATATTGGGTTGAGCAGGGACTTTGTAGTCCCGCATCTGGCCACCGCCGGCGGCCAATATATTGATGGCTTTGGCGGTGTCGATGGGGCTGCCGCCACCAAAGGCGATCAGGCCATCAAAATCAGCCTGCGCCAACAGGGCAACGCCAGCGTCGATCACATCAGTTGTGGGTTCGGGTACTGTGTCCGAAAACACGCGGTAATGCAGCCCGGCCTCGTCCAACTGGTCTGTCAGGGCCTTTATCTTGCCGCTTTGGGCCATAAAGGGGTCAGTCACAATCAGCGGATTGCGCATGTCCAACTTGGCCAGGCAATCGCCAATGCTCGCCAGCGCGTCGCCGCCGATATACATAAGTTGTGGTGTTGTGATCAGGGAAGTCATACCAGCACGCTATCGCGCGCCCTTGTCATTGGCAACAGCAAGAGATCACTGGCAACAGCAAGAGATCAATGGCAGCGGTTGGATGCCCTATCGCGGCAGCGTGGATGACCCCATCAGGAATTCATCAGCAGACCGGGCGGCCTGGCGGCCTTCACGAATGGCCCAAACCACCAGTGACTGGCCACGGCGCATGTCGCCAGCGGCGAACACTTTGGGGATCGATGTCTGATAGTCCAGCGTATTGGCCAGCACATTGCCGCGGCCATCAAGTTTGGTGCCGAGGTCTTCCAGCATGCCTTCAAATACGGGGTGCACAAAGCCCATGGCCAGCAGCACCAGGTCTGCGCGAATCTTGAAGTCGCTGCCCTCAATTTCTTGCATCTGGTCGTCCACCTGAACGCAATTCAGGGCAGTGACGATGCCGTTTTCGCCATCAAAGCTTTTGGTCAGGATCGAAAAATCGCGCTCTGCGCCTTCCGCCTGGCTGCTTGATGTACGCATCTTCATGGGCCAGTCAGGCCAGGTCAGGCCTTTGTTTTCGTGAGCCGGAGGGGCCGGCATAATTTCGATTTGTGTGACAGTTTGGGCCCCTTGGCGAAAGGATGTGCCAATGCAGTCAGAGCCTGTATCACCGCCGCCAATAACCACAACATGCTTGCCACTGGCCAGAATTTCATCATTGGTGCCGAGAGGTTCACCACTGTTGCGGCGATTCTGTTGGGGCAGGAAATCCATGGCGAAGTGGACGCCGTCCAATTCGCGGCCCGGTACAGGCAGGTCACGGGATACTTCGGATCCACCGGTCAACAGCACCGCATCATAATTGCTGTGCAGGTCGCCAACCGACAGGTCGACACCGACATGGATGCCACCCTTGAAGGTTACGCCCTCACCAGCCATCTGTTCGATGCGACGCTCGATCAGGTGCTTTTCCATCTTGAAGTCAGGAATGCCGTAACGCAGCAGGCCACCGGCCTCCAGGTTCTTTTCAATCAGGTCCACATCGTGGCCAGCGCGACCCAATTGTTGGGCGGCAGCCATGCCAGCAGGGCCGGCACCAATCACTGCGACCCGCTTGCCTGTTTTGGTGGACGGCGGTTGCGGTACAACACGGCCATCTTCCCAGGCGCGGTCTACAATGGCGCATTCGATGGTCTTAATCGTCACCGGATTGTCATCGATGTTCAGCGTACATGACGCTTCGCAAGGGGCCGGGCAAATGCGGCCTGTGAATTCGGGAAAATTGTTCGTAGAGGAAAGTGTATCGAACGCGATTTCCCATTCGTCGTTGTAGACGAGGTCGTTGAAGTCCGGAATGATATTGTTTACCGGGCAACCATTGTGACAATAGGGAATGCCACAATCCATGCAGCGAGATGCCTGGTTGGTCAATTCAGCCGGTGCCAGCGGTACAACAAATTCCTTGAAGTGCTGTGTACGCTCTGTAATTGGGGCATAGATCCGGTCTTTGCGATCAAAGTCTTTGAAGCCAGTGACTTGACCCATGATTATGCTCCCACCCGTTCGGTCTGTTTGGTGTCGGCCTCTTGCAGGGCGCGGGTTTCCTCCAGCGCACGGCGATAGTCGACGGGCATGACCTTGACGAATTTCGGCAGATACTCATTCCAATTGTCCAGAATGTCTTTGGCACGGTCGCTGTCCGTGTCTTTTACGTGACGCCGTAACATGACCTTCAGGCGCTCGGCATCGTATCGGCTCATATCGGTCTTGACGTCCACCATGCCATGGCCTTCCAGCTCGCCGCCCTGATGCGACAATTGCTGCCCGGCCCTGTCTTCGACGGGAATGGGCTCCAGCTCGACCATCGACAAATTGCAACGACGTTCAAAGTCGCCTTCTTCGTCAAGCACATAGGCAACGCCGCCGCTCATGCCAGCGGCAAAGTTGCGGCCTGTCGTGCCAATAACGGCAACGACGCCACCGGTCATATATTCACAACCATGGTCACCGACGCCCTCCACAACAGCGGTGGCACCAGAGTTACGCACAGCAAAGCGTTCGCCTGCCATGCCCCGGAAATAGCACTCGCCGCTAACGGCCCCATACAGAACCGTATTGCCAACGATCATGCTTTCTGTCGGCACGACGGGGCTGTCAGGATGCGGATAGATGACAAGTCGCCCACCAGAAAGGCCCTTGCCAACATAATCATTGGCCTCTCCGATCAGCTCCAGCGATACGCCGTTGGCCGCAAAGGCACCAAAACTCTGGCCAGCAGTGCCAGTCAATTTCACATGGATGGTGTCTTGTGGCAGTCCTTTAAGACCATGTTTCATGGCAATTTCGCCGGAAAGCATGGCGCCGATGGTGCGGTCTGTGTTGGCCACAGGCAGTTCAATCTGCACGGGCTCACCATGATTGATGGCACGCTGGGACTTTTCGATCAGTGTCCGGTCCATGATGTCATAGATGTCATGATTCTGGGTTTCAGAATTGTACACGGCAACATCTGGTCCCATTTCAGGCTTAAAGAATAGCTTTGTGAAATCAAGCCCATCTGCCTTCCAATGGTCGATGGCCTTGCGCGTATCCAGCATGTCAGAACGGCCAATCATCTCGTTCACGGTTCTAAAGCCCATCTCGGCCATATACTCGCGCACTTCTTCTGCAACAAAGAAGAAGTAGTTGATCACGTGTTCTGGCTCGCCGGTAAAGCGCTTGCGCAATTCCGGGTCCTGGGTGGCAATGCCAACCGGGCAGGTGTTGAGATGGCATTTGCGCATCATGATACAGCCAGCGGCAATCAGCGGTGCAGTGGCAAAACCAAATTCGTCAGCGCCCAACAGCGCGCCGATAACAACGTCACGACCGGTGCGCAGACCACCATCAACCTGCACAGCAATGCGACCCCGTAATGAGTTCATCAACAGGGTCTGGTGAGTTTCTGCGAGGCCAATTTCCCATGGAGAACCCGCATGCTTGATCGATGTCAGCGGGCTGGCACCTGTGCCACCATCGCCACCAGCAATGGTCACATGGTCAGCGCGTGCTTTGGAAACGCCGGCTGCAACCGTGCCAACACCAACTTCAGATACCAGCTTGACCGATATGCGCGCCCTTGGGTTCACGTTCTTGAGGTCGTAGATCAGCTGCGCCAGATCTTCGATGGAATAAATGTCATGATGCGGCGGGGGCGAAATCAGGCCCACACCAGGTGTGGAGTGGCGCACGAAGGCAATGGTCTGGTCGACCTTGTGACCAGGCAATTGGCCGCCCTCGCCGGGCTTGGCACCCTGGGCCATTTTGATTTGGATATCGTCGGCATTGACGAGATATTCCACGGTCACGCCAAAGCGGCCCGAGGCCACCTGTTTGATGGCAGAGCGCATGGAATCGCCATTGGGCAGCGGCGTAAAGCGGTCCACTTCTTCGCCGCCTTCACCCGTGTTGGACTTGCCGCCAATACGGTTCATGGCAATAGCCAGCGTGGTGTGGGCTTCGCGAGATATCGACCCAAAGGACATGGCACCCGTGGCAAACCGTTTGACGATTTCAGTTGCTGGTTCCACGTCATCCAATGGGATGGATTGGTTGGTCTTGGCAAAGACAAACAGGCCGCGCGGCGTCAGCAACTTTTCTGACTGCTCGTTGATCTGGGCCGCAAATTCGCGGTATTTGTCTGGATTATTACCGCGAACAGCATGTTGCAGCGCGCCAATTGTCTCGGGCGTCCAGATGTGTTCTTCGCCGCGAATACGGTAGTGGTAGTCGCCACCGACATCGAGCTGCTTGCGATAAATTGGCGCATCACTGAAGGCAAGCCCATGGCGACGCACAGCCTCGAGGGCAATAGCGTTAAAGTCGGCACCTTCAATGGTTGTCGCGGTGCCGAAGAAATACGTGTCCACAACTTCGCTGGAGAGGCCAACCGCATCAAAAATCTGCGCGCCACAATAAGAATGGAAAGTGGATATGCCCATCTTGGACATCACTTTCAGCATGCCCTTGTTCAGCGCCTTGATAAACCGCTCAATCGCTTCTTCCGTCGAAATAGGCTCATCAAGTTTGGGGGCCAATACCGCGATCGTATCGAAGGCGACATAAGGATTGATGGCTTCAGCGCCATAGCCGCCCAGCATGCAGAAATGGTGCACTTCGCGGGCTTCACCGGTTTCAACGACCAGGCCCGCACTTGTGCGCAACCCAGCGTGGATGAGGTGATGGTGAACAGCAGAGGTGGCCAATAGGGATGGAATAGGAATTCGGTCTTCTGCGGTTTGGCGGTCCGAAAGGATGATGATGTTGGCGCCATCCCGTACGCTTTGTTCAGCCGTTGCGCACAGGGCTTTTAGGGCTGGCAACATGCCTTTTTCGCCTTCGCTTGCCGCAAAAGTTATGTCGAGCGTGGCAGATGAGAAGGAATCACCGTTCCTTTTCTCCATGGCACGAATTTTTTCCAGATCACTATTGATCAAGACCGGCTGGGTAACTTCCAGGCGCTTGTGACCATCGATCTTCAGGCCCAACAGGTTTGGCCGCGGTCCGATAAAGGACGTTAGCGACATGACCAATTCTTCACGAATGGGGTCGATCGGCGGGTTGGTCACTTGTGCGAACCGCTGCTTGAAATAGTCAAACAGCAATTTTGGCTTTTCTGACAACACAGCAACAGGCGTGTCGGTCCCCATCGACCCTGTGGGCTCTTGGCCAGAGGTAATCATGGGGGTCAGCAGAATTTTCAGGTCTTCTTGCGTGTAGCCAAAGGCTTGTTGGCGCTTCAGGTGGCTTAGGCCGGTATCAGGGAACTGGCTGCCATTCGTGCTTTCAGGGACATCGCGTAGCAAAATTTGCCCTGCATCCAGCTTGTCCTGATAAGGCTGCGCGTTGGACAATTCAGCCTTGATTTCATCATCATCGATGATGCGGCCTTGTTCTGTATCAATCAGCAGCATCTTGCCAGGCTGCAAGCGCCACTTTTTGACGATGTTTTCCTCCGGCACTGTCAGTACACCAGCCTCAGACGACAAAATGACCATGTCATCTTTGGTAACATAATAGCGTGCGGGGCGAAGGCCATTGCGGTCCAGCGTGGCGCCAATCTGGATGCCATCGGTAAAGGCAACTGCGGCAGGGCCATCCCAGGGTTCCATCACCGCAGCATGATATTCATAGAATGCGCGGCGACCGTCATCCATTAGCGGATTACCGGACCATGCCTCGGGGATCAGCATCATCATGGCATGGGACAGGGAATACCCGCCATGCAGCAACAGTTCCAGGGCGTTGTCAAAACACGCTGAATCCGACTGTCCCTCGGGGATCAGGGGCCAGATCTTTTTCAGATCATCGCCGAAAAGCTCTGATTCCATTGTCTGACGACGGGCGTTCATCCAATTGATGTTGCCACGCACGGTGTTGATCTCGCCATTGTGGCAGATATAGCGGAAGGGCTGTGCCAGCTTCCATGTCGGGAACGTGTTGGTTGAAAAGCGCTGATGCACCAAGGCTAGCGCGGATATAACGCGTTCGTCGTACAGATCGGGATAATAGGGACCAACCTGATTGGCCAGCAGAATGCCTTTGTACAGGATCACCCGTGACGAAAATGATGGCACATAATACCAGTCGTCGACACTGTCTTGCCAGGCAGCAATGGCGATGGAAACGAGCTTGCGAATGACATAAAGCTTGCGCTCAAAGGCGTCCTGATCGGCCAGGCCGTCGCTGCGACCAACGAAGAACTGACGGATGACGGGCTCTGTCTGCTTGATGCCGTCACTGAAATTGCCATTGTCGGTGGGTACATCGCGCCAACCCAGGAAGGTTTGACCCTCGGCGGTTGTCATCGATTCGATTTGGGCTTCTGCACGGGCACGATCTGTATCGTCCTGCGGCAGGAAGACCATGCCAACACCGTAAAAGCCGTAGTCGGGTAAATCGATGCCCAGATCTTTGGTGACGTCGTGCATAAAGGCATCAGGCATCTGGATCAGCAAACCAGAGCCGTCACCCGCCTTGGGATCGGCACCCACCGCACCGCGATGGGTCAGGTTTTGAAGTATTTCCAAGCCCTGGCGTATGATCTTGTGGGACTTAACCCCTTTTATATTCGCAACAAAACCGATACCGCAGGCATCGCGTTCATTGGCCGGGTTATACAAACCTTGTGCGTCTGGGTAGCCCGGCTTTGACCGATCTACACTCAACTTTACATTGGGGGTGGCAAAGTCATTTGCTGGCTTCGTCATCCTCGTCATTCTCCATTCAACATCCATAGTCCAACCGGGCCTTGGGTGACCCGAAATGCAGAACTGTCAGGGGCGTTCCCGTGCAAACTCTAGCACTCAGGGTCGCGAAACCATCGCGGTCTCCAAGAGGCCGTGCAGATTACCAATTCGCCGTGTGAGTCGCAAAACATATTGGCCCAGGCTGGTGTCTTTGTAAGCCAAAAGAACCAGCGAGCCTTGTTTCGTGGCGGTGAACAGCGCTTGTCAGCGCACCCTGTCGGTCCTGCAACCGAATATACTGCAGCAGTACTTACCTATTTGGCCCCTCTAATGCAATGGTTTTGTTGCTTTGCAGGGTGCTCGCTGGCACAACATACGGGCAGTCAGATGCCGTTTTAGGATGCTCGGCTGCCATGTTTGGGGGGATCGCCGGGAAACCATGAGGAACTTAAGGGCAAGGGGCGGCGCGTGAAAATTCTCTATTATCACCGAACGGCGGCGGCCGACGGCCAATATGTTCATACGCGGGAAATGACCGAGGCGATGGAAACTCGGGGGCACGAAATCGACTTTGTTGGCCCCGGTCGCGAAAGACGACGGCCTTTGAGCACCGATTCTGGTGGTTACAGCCCACGTCCCCCTATCCCGCGTCGGGCCGTCAGGGAATTGCCAGAGCTGTTCTACGCAATCCCCGTGTTTATGCGACTGTGGCGCGGCAATGCCAATCGGGTGATTGAAATTGCGCATCGGCTAATGTCGGACCGCGCGCCATGACCAACCCGATAGACCATAATCGCCGCGCCTGGGACAAACAGTCTTCCGAGGGCCAAAGCGACTGGGTCCAACCCGTTGACGCCGACACCATTGCCAAAGCACGACGCGGCGACTGGCAGATTATCCTGACCCCTTTGCGATCTGTACCTGCGGATTGGTTCGGCGAATTTTCGGGCAGGGATGTCTTGTGTCTGGCCTCTGGCGGCGGGCAGCAAGCCCCTATTTTGGCCGCCGCTGGTGGCATTGTTACCAGCTATGACCTGTCGGATGCGCAATTGGCCAAGGACCGCCTGGTGGCGGATCGTGAGGGATTGGATATGGCCACCATTCAGGGAGATATGGCTGACCTGTCGTGTTTTGAAGCCGCGTGTTTTGACCTCATATTCCACCCCATCTCAAACGTCTTTGCCCCCGATATTGTGCCAGTCTGGCAGGAATGCCACCGGGTGTTGCGGCCCGGTGGTCGGCTGCTCAGCGGGTTTATGAACCCCGATTTCTTTATATTTGACCATTTGGCCATCGAAGACGGGGCAGATATCCAGCCCGTCTTCAAGATCCCCTATTCCGACGAGCGTGATATGGATGCTGGACGCCTGGACGCCATAATAAAAGAAGGCGTCGCGCTGGAATACAGCCACAGCCTCGATGCCCAGATCGGTGGGCAGATTAAGGCGGGGTTCATGATCGCTGGCTTTTTTGAGGACTGGTGGACTGGTGACGCCACGCCACTGAACCGCTTTATGCCGACATCAATGGCGACCTTGGCGATTAAGCCGACTTAGGGTCCTGACCCTAGGGTGTCAGGACGACGCGCCCCATAATATTGCCATTGCGCAGATCGTCCAATGTGTCGGTTGCAGCCGAGATGGGTCGTTCAGTGATGGGGATGGGGTCAACTGCGCCCGCCTGCACCATGGCCAGCATTTCCTTGGTTTCGTCGAGCGAGCCCACAAAGGACCCCTGCAACGTATGTGCCTGCATCGGCAAAAGCGGGATCGGCATTGTGAATGCGCCGCCAAACAGGCCGACGACAACGGCCCTGCCGCCCTTGCGCAAAGACGCCCGCGCCAGGCCAAAGGATGGCTCGGACCCGACAAAATCGATGGCTGCGTATACGCCGCCATCGGTTGCGCCTTTGATCTGCTTGGCTGCGTCAGCATCTTTGGCGTTGAAGGTGGCCACCGCCCCTGCCTTTTCAGCCTCTGCCAGTTTTTCTTCATTGATATCGGTGGCCATGATGCGGCAATTGAACAGGGCCTTGGCAAATTGCAGTCCCATCATGCCCACGCCGCCCAGACCGACGATCAGGATCGCATCGTCCGGGGCCGGGGTGCCGATTTTCTTCAGGGCACTGAATGCGGTCAGGCCAGAACACATATAGGTCGCTGCCAACCCTTGGGGGACGCCGGTATAGTCCAGCAGATATTTTTCGTGCGGGATCAAGACATAGTCGGCAAAGCCGCCGGGTACACCCACGCCCAAATGTGCGGGGCGGTTACACAATTGTTCTTCACCGCGCTGGCACGTGGCGCATTGCCCGCAGCCAATCCACGGGAAGGCCACGCGCGCATCGCCTTCTTTGGCCGTGGTGACGTCGGGACCGACAGCGGCGACCGTGCCCTCAATTTCGTGCCCCAAAGTAAACGGCAGTTTCATGTTAGCGCCAACTTCCAGCTTGTTACCGCCGCCCATGTCAAAGTGGCCGTCATGTAAATGCACGTCGGAATGGCATACGCCACAATGGGTTACCTTCAACAACACCTGGTTTCCCGTGGGGACAGGCGTGTCTGATATAGTGGATTCTAGGGGTTCGCCAAAGGCGACGATGGATTGGCTTTTCATGGAACTGGTCCTCAATACTCAATAGGCCTGACTCGGGGAGGCGTGACTCGGGGTGGCGTGTATTTGGCGTCTGCCTTGGGCTGATGTCAACTTTGTTCCGGCAGATCGATATTGTCATTGGCGAGGTCTCGTAGGGACATGTTGCCCAAGGTCTTGCCGCGTTCATCTTCCAGGTCGTTCACGAGCTGATTGATCGAACCTTCCCGGTGGCTGCGCTCGGTCATCTGATCGGCTCTCTGATCAGCCCTCTGATCAGCATTGTGTCCCGCAGCGCGGATCATTACCAACAGGTCGCGCACTCGGATAGATTCAGCAGCCCGTCCCGGCACATAGGTTGGCGGGGAAGACTCGATGGCGGTTAGCACCTTCCCGTGCATCATAATGTCGATGACCCAACTGATGGACTGGATCGGGATATCCAAACGGTCAGACAGGGCCGCGATGCTGGGGGCAGTACGTCCCATAGCATATTGCCGGGCGATATCACGCATAATGGACAGCGTAATCCGTTCGCGCGCCTGGCCCGATATTTGCGATTCTTCGTGGTTTAACGCCATGGAGGTAAAGGCGGGGTTTTGTGCATAAAAGGCGATGCTGGCGCCAAACAGCAATATCAGCCAGGCCAAAAGCAACCACAGCATGAAGATGATCATGGTGGCAAAGGCCGCGTAGATGGCGACGTAATTGCTGGATCCGGCCACGGTCTGTGCGAACAGCATGCCGAACAGGAACCACAATAACGCCGCGATTAATCCGCCGGCCAAGGCTGCCCGAAATCGAACATAGGTGTTGGGTAAAAAGTAATAGATGGCGGTAAACACCATGACCAGCATGCCATAGGGCAACAATTGCCCGCCCCAGTCGATCAATATGGCCAGGCCGGGAATGCCCGACAACTGCTGATACAGGGGCTCGTTGGTGATGGATACCGACATCGTCATGGCCGCAAACACCACCACCGGCCCCATGATGATGATCGATATGTAGCGTAGAAAACCTTCACCGAAACTGCGGCCGTGATAGGTGCGCCAGCAATAATTTACAGCGGTTTCAATTTTCCGAATCAGCGAAAATACGGTGTAGAACAAGATGGCCAGACCGACCCCGCCGAGGACACCGACGTCCATATTGTCCACAAAGGTGATGATCTGGTCCACGATAGCTTCTTGGTCGCTGCCGACGGATTCGAATAGTTGTCCCATCCATCCGCGCAATTGGTTCTGGACGCCAAAACCTTTCAGCACCGAAAAGCTGACAGCAATCAGGGGGACCAGCGCCAACAGGGTCGAATAGACAAGGCTGGCAGCCCGGACTTGTAGTTCGCCCTGCAACATATCGCGAATGCCAGCCCGCAAGACGCGAAAACACATAATCAACAGGGCCGCACCGGGCAGCTGCATTGCCTGGTTTTTTGTCCGGTTGAGTTTGGCTCTTAGGCCGGTGGCTTCAGTATCGCTCAATGAAAGGGGCGTCCCGATAAATATCAATTACAGGACAGAATGGGACGGTGGTGCGTTGACGTCCAGCCTAAATTGACCAACAACTCTCAGATAACGGCTATTTCCCGCAGGTCTTCAAAGGCTTCAAGAAACAAATGGATCATGCCACCGGGGATGCCCAGCTCGGCCAATGTGTCGTGATAATGGTCATACACGCTGTTAAAGGCGTCGTCTGACAGGTTCTTGTCGATCATGAAAGCGTGGGCAGTGGGCATAATGGCGGCAGCTTGTTCTGCTTCGCCATCGATAAATAGGGCCAGGCATCGGCACTGGATATCGGTCAAACATTCCATTTGAGAAACGTCGATCATACCCTTGATGGCGGCGTCATCGCGGACACGACTGTAAAATATCTGTAGCATTCCATTAATGGCCTTTTCGCCACCAATATCATCAGCAAACGACATAGGGTACCTCCTGTCATTGATCCCAAGAATAAATTCAGGGTGGCCGAGGCCAGCTGTCGGGGCATTGATGCTGATCAAGCCAGATGCGAATGCGCTCCATACACAATTTAACGAAATAATTGAGGCGGGAATTTTTCACCTTGTTAGGATACGTTCCCATTCGAGTATGCGTGAGAAGACGATGACCCTGACGACGTCAACAATGCTGCCTCTGGGCACCAAATTGCCGGCCTTTAAGTTGCCGGATCCCAGCGGCAATATATTTGATACATCCGGTGTTGACGAAGGCACTGCACTTTTGGTTGCGATCTGGTGCAACCACTGCCCCTATGTCAAACAACTGAAAACAGCCTTTGCCGACTTTGTTGGTGAATATGACCGGCAATATTTGGTGACTGTGGCCATAAATTCTAATGATATCAATGACTACCCGGCAGATTCCCCCGCTGAAATGCTCAAGGATATTGGGCATTTCGGCTATGATTTCCCCTATCTTTTGGATGAAGGCCAAAAAGTTGCCAAGATGCTGAAGGCGGTGTGTACGCCTGAGTTCTTCCTGTTCGACACGGAACATCGCCTGGCGTATCGCGGCCGGTTCGACGCCGCCACCCCCGGCAACAGTGAACCTGTTACCGGCAATGATCTGCGGGACGCGGTCACCGCGGTGCTGCTGGACGATGATGTCAATGGGACACAGCACGCTTCCATGGGCTGCAGCATTAAGTGGACCCGCGGCAACGAACCCGCCTATCTGTAACAGTGGCAATCGGTGCCCTGCGTGCCCATATGCTATGACACGGGTTCTGCAATAAGGGGAATTGTAATGAAAAAGCTGACTTTCGTCGCCTTGGCCACGGTCATTTTAGGCATGGGATCAGCCCTTGCCGCCGAGGACCATAATTCCACACGGTCTAACGAAGGACAGGTCAATGACGCGCCAGCGCTGGCGGCCCCTGCCGATCAAAATACAACGCCTTCCAATAGATCCGCTGCCGCTGCCACGACAGTCGACGGCGACAGCGCAATGATGTCTGGATCAACCCCGCCACGGGATGCCGCCAGCGGAATGGCCACCGGCAAGCGCTAGCACAAGCCCTGAGGCGATTGACGCTTTAGTAAAACGAGTCGTATTCAACAAATACCGGGTCGCCGTCTAGGCACGCCAGCGCTTTGGGTGACATGGTGGTGTGGTAATCAGCGTCTTGGTAAGATTGTTGCGCGGCGTCATCAGCAAAGCTAAAAAAGTAGAAATATGACAGGGGATCATCCTGGCACTTTCGAACTTCATATATTTTGGGGTCGGGCTCATTGGCATTGACGTCTTTGACCAATTGGCTGACCAGCGCCTCAAATTCTTCCTGCTTTTCGGGCAGGACTTTCAACAGAATTGTCGTTGTCTTCATCGGGGTCCTAACTTTGGCTTGGTGGGTTCCGCCTGAAATATTGACGGGTTGGAAAAGTTTTCTTGATCGCTGCAAATCCCGCACTTGGGCTGGTTTCTTCAACCGCGATGAAGGATCACAGCCAATTGCAGAGGACCGATGGCTGATTTTATTGCCATATTTATGCTCCAGCTTGATGACATGATACCCTTCAATGACCTGGCGGGGAAGGTATCAACGACGGTTCCACCGTCGACAACAGGAGGGGGCTCTAGTGGCATTGCGCTGGTTACGGATGGTTCTCGAACGCGCTAGCGTTATCGTGGTTACATGATCCAGGTTTCGAGAATGGCTGCCAGGCGGTCTTCGCTGGCCTTGGTCAGGCGGATCAGGCCATAGGTTTTCAGCACGGCACGATACAGATCTTCTTTCGATATCAGTTCATGCTGTAATCGGACATCCAGCATGAGCTCGGCAATTTCTGACGCCGGAATTTCATGCAGCGTTCGTGTCCCGCGTTCACGCACAATGATCAAATCCTGGTCGGGCAGACGCAGGGCTTCTTCTGA
Source organism: Alphaproteobacteria bacterium (assembly GCA_004356955.1). Lineage (GTDB taxonomy): Bacteria > Pseudomonadota > Alphaproteobacteria > SMXS01 > SMXS01 > SMXS01. The sequence continues at coordinate 13,209 of SMXS01000123.1, forward strand.
GAAGGACCCGAACTCGTCGACATCCACCGCCAAAGATTTGCTTTTCACCGCCTGTTTCAGTCCGTTTTCCAGTCTGGTTAGGGTGTGACTGTAGACCCGCCCCAGATCGGCCGCCTTCGCATACAGCGAAAACAGTCGGTCTTTTAGGATCGGTCCTTCCGTCGCGACAATATCGATCAGACCATGTTCGATCTGGTCCATCGTCGCCTGGCGCGGGTCCGCAAGTTTTGCTCCCACCCATTCCGGGTAGGTTTTCAGGTCGGTCATGTAGTCGTCTTACAGCTTGGCGAGCAAATCGTCGCCCAGGCGTTTGATGTTGTCGACTGCATTGCCGGCACCCATCACCTGAAGCGGGATATTCAGGCGTTCAACGCCAAGGTCTTCAAACTGTTTGATCGTATCCATGCCGCCCTGCATCGCCCACATGGCCGTGACTTCAACTGTTGCGGGGTCGCGACCTTCGGCTTTGCATGCATCAGCCAGGGTGTCCATGTAAGGGGCCAAATCTTCTGGCGACACACTGGGTGCAAACCAACCGGCGCCGACTTTGGCAACGCGTTCAAACGCCTTGCCCTTGTTGCCGCCAATGATGATTGGCACGCCCGGTTTGCCGCCGTTTCGTGACGTCTGTACGGGCAGAGGGTAAGACTTGAAATTGGTCCAATTGATGAAATCACTGTCATGTTCGACGACGTCACCCGACCACATTTTCTTCATGGCCAGGACATAATCGTCAAACCGTTCGCCGCGGCGCTCAAAAGGTGTGCCCATGGCATCGAATTCCTCGCGCAGCCATCCAATACCCACGCCCAGCATGAAACGCCCGTTTGAGATAAAATCCAGCCCTGCGGCTTGTTTGGCCATCATCAACGGGTTGACCTGCGACAGGATATTGACGCCCGTGCCCAAACGAATGGTCTTGGTCGCACCGGCAACTGCGGCCAGCGCAATCAGCGGATCGATCATGATCATATCTGGTTCCGCTGCCATGCGACCGTCAGCCGTGTAGGGGTATTTGGAATCGTATTCCATAGGGATGATGGCATGTTCGAACGTCCATAGAGACTCGACGCCAACGCTTTCAGCCGTCTGGGCCACTTCGATCATACGATCAGCAGGATCAAAGCCAATATTGATAGGGATAAGTCCGATTTTCATGATGTGTGCTTTCTTGGATAGAGCAGTCTGCAGCAAGCAGCATAGAGTTGTCGCTTGATGATAGAAACAGCTCAATGGCTGATTAGCGAAGGGTTCGCATAAAAAACGGGACCCGTGGGCCCCGCCTTTATGCGCAATGAGCGCGAATGAAACCCCGATTACATATCGGGCACATTTTCCTTAATCAGCGTCTTCAATAGCTTCTTCAACAACTTCTTCGATGGCTTCCTGAGAAGCCTCAACCGCGTCTTCAACAGCTTCCATTGCTTCGTCGGCTGCCTCTTCTGCGGCTTCCACAGCTTCGATTGCTTCTTCCACAGCATCCTCAGCCACAGCTTCTGCTTCGTCAGCTACAACTTCAGCTTCGGCTGCCGCTTCCCAACTTTCAGCCGCTGCTTCTTCAGCAACTGCTGTTGCATCAGGTGCTGCAGCATCAGGGGCACTGTCCTGACCGCAGGCGGCCAAGCCAAGAACCAAAATTGCTGATGGCACCAGAACCTTCAAAATATTTTTCATCCCATGTCTCCTTCCAGACTCGATAAACTCGTAAAAGCGCCACAGACTGTTGCACATCGCCGGGCGCGTGACAAACACCCATTTGTACAGCCGGTTAAGGCTGCTGTGTTGTTTTCGTTACTTTCCCTGGAACTGTGCAGGTCGTTTTTCCAGGAAGGCTTTGACCCCTTCTCTAAAATCGTCCGTCCGGCCAGCAATTCGTTGGGTCTGGCGTTCCAGATCCAATTGTTCTTCATACGAATTCAGGGCGCTTTCATTATAAAGCATGCGGATCTTGCCCAGGGCAATTGTTGGCCCGGCCGCCAGCTCTTTAGCCATGGCCAGGGCCTCGTCCATCAATTGGTCATCGGGATAGACCCGATTCACCAAACCCCATTCCATCGCGGTTTTTGCGGGCAGCTTTTCACCAAGCAACGAAAGTTCACGGGCACGAGCATAGCCGACAAGGCGTGGCAGCAAATAGGTTGCGCCACCATCGGGTACCAGGCCAATACGCCGGAAAGCTTGTAGGAAATAAGCCGACTCAGCCGCCAGAATCAGATCACCCATCATGGCAAAACTCATACCCACGCCTGCCGCTGGGCCGTTTACGGCTGTCAAAAATGGCATGGTCAGGTTGCGAATACGCCGCATGATGGGGTGGTAATGGCGTTCCAGCGCATCACCAGAATCAGGGCGCGCATTGGAGTTGGGGTTCGTCTCGCCGCGCCCAGCCAGATTAGCACCAGCGCAAAAGCCCCGGCCTTCGCCGGTCATGATGACGCAGCGCACGCCGCTGTCTGGATGTTCAATGTCTGTCAGGCATTCTGCCAGGTCTTCCAGCATGGGTAGACTCACGGCGTTGAGTGCACTGGGGTCATTGAGGGTCAGAATCGCAACCCCGTCCTGAATATCGAGTTTGACCTTGCGCTCGCTCATATGCTTTATCCCTTGATTAGTCTTTGCTGGTGCCAGCATGGTCGGAACAGAAGTTCTGAACAAGATAAATTTGGCACAGCTTTCCTGGGAAGGGATAGCCTTCCCACCGCATGAAATACAGGGGTAATCATGAGCGATTTTGAATTCATCAAAACAGAGCGCGACGGCAATCTGTTTATCGTCACCATCAATCGGCCCGAGCGCATGAACGCGTGTCACCCGCCCTGTAATTTTGAAATGCAGGCAGCGTTTGACGAATTTGCAGCCGATGATGATCTGTGGGTTGCCATTGTCACCGGCGCTGGCGATCGGGCCTTTTGTGCGGGCAATGACCTGCGCTTCCAGGCCGAAGGCGGCAAGATGGAAAGGCCCGAGAAGGGCTTTGGCGGCCTGACCGCCCGGTTTGACCTCAACAAACCCATCATTGCAGCCGTCAACGGTGTGGCCATGGGCGGCGGGTTTGAAATCGCGCTGGCGTGTGATTTGATTATTGCGTCTGATAATGCACGTTTTGCCCTGCCAGAACCTAAGGTGGGCCTTTTGGCCGCGGCAGGTGGTGTGCATCGGTTACCACGGTCCATCCCGCTGAAGCAGGCCATGGGGATGATGTTGACAGGGCGCCATGTGCCAGCAGCTGAGGGATTGCAGCTTGGTTTTGTGAATGAAGTTGCACCCCAGTCAGAGCTAATGGACGCGGCCAGGCGCTGGGCTGCGATGATTTTGGAATGTTCACCTTTGTCCATTCGGGCCACGAAGGAAGCCGTTTACAATGGCTTCAATGAGCCCACCTTGCCGGAAGCCATCAAGGCCGTTTATCCAGGAATGGAAGCCATGCGCAATTCCGAAGACTTTATTGAAGGCCCGCTGGCGTTCTCGGAAAAGCGGGCACCAAATTGGAAGGGTCGCTAGGGCCCGTCCACCTGTTGATGTTCATAGCGTAGAGGGTTGCGCGATAAAGTCCTTTTTTCGCCAGCCAAACTTCGTCTATGGTGACGGTGTATTTTGGGTTGGGGAATTTTTGATGAATAACTTTGTTGTGCAATATGCACAGTGGATTGTGCGTTGGCGTTGGGCGGTTATCGTCGCAACGCTGGGTGCTGGCATGCTGGGAACGCTTGGCATGCAATATATCACCTATTCTGGCGACTATCGGGAGTTTTTCTCTGCCGAGAACCCGGAACTTGCAGCTCATGACTTGTTGGAGCGGACCTATGTAGCCGCAGACACAGTGATGTTCGTTGTGCGTCCTCATGATGGCTCGACCATTTTTACGCCAGAACGGCTGGCAGCCATCTATGAGTTGACCGAGGAAACCTGGCAAGTTCCCTACGCAATCAGAGTGGATTCAATTGCCAATTATCAGCATACGCAAGCTGTTCAAGACGATCTGTATGTTGCCAGCCTGATCGAAGACCCTTTAGATCTGACGCCCCAACGAGTCAGTTTCATCCGAGAAATCGCCATGTCGGAACCGACCATTGCCGGTCGGATGATCTCGGAAGACGGGACCACAACAGCAATTGTCGCCACGCTGCAGATGCCTCATGACAGTGATGAAGATTTGCAGAAGCAGACTGCCGAGGGCACTGCTGCAATTGTAGACCGGTTTAGGGCTGCGCACCCAGATCTCAAGCTGGCAGTGGCGGGCCACGTGATGATGGCGAACACATTCTTCGACGTGACCCAGAATGACATTGCCACTTTGTTCCCGATTATGTTTTTGCTGTTGGCCCTGGTCATGCTGTTTTTCCTGCGCTCACTGGCCGGGTCAGTCGCCGCCATCATCGTGGTGCTGTTGTCCGTCGGGGCGTCCATGGGGTCGATGTTCTATTTCTTTGGTATAGAGCTCACACCCATATCCGGCCAGGCACCGACAATCATCCTGACCGTGGCTATCGCCGATTCAATTCATTTGCTGGTAACCATGGTGAAGGGCATGGGGCGCGGGCAGACCCGCCACCAAGCCGTCATCGAAAGCATGCGCATTAACTTCCAACCAGTCATATTAACCAGCCTAACCACAGCGATCGGATTTTTGAGCCTGAACTATTCCGATGCGCCGCCGTTCCGGGACCTTGGCAACATTGCGGCGTTTGGCGCTGTTCTGGCGCTTTTCTTCTCGCTCACCTTGTTGCCGGCCCTGATGTCGGTGATGCCCATCGGCAAGCGTCGGGAAAGCGCCTTCGAACAGAAAACCATGTATGGGATTATGGAATTTGTGATTCGTAAACCCGGTGTGACCATGGCGGGTGTTGTTGTGACGGCAGGGATCGCGGCTTCTCTCATTCCGACATTGGAGCTCAACGACAAATTTGTTGAAATGCTGAGCACGGACCTGGAGTTTCGGCAGGATTCTGACTTTATCACCGCCAATCTACCGGGCATTTACGATATCGCTTTCTCTATGGATTCCGGCGAAGAAGGCGGCATTTCCGACCCGCATTATCTAAGCCAGTTGGACCGTTTTGCCACGTGGCTGGAAGAACAGCCCGAAGTTGTCCATGTTTCGGCGTTTTCAGATGTGATGAAGCGTCTCAACAAAAATATGAATGGCGATGACGAGGCCTTTTACAAAGTGCCTGAACGGCGGGACCTCGCGGCGCAGTATTTGCTGATGTACGAAATGTCGCTTCCCTATGGGCTAGACCTGAATAACCAGATAAATGTGTCCAAGTCCGCGACCCGCGTTCAGGTGACCATGAACAATATTTCCAGCGCGCAAATGAAGTCGCTGAAAATACGGTCAGAAGACTGGCTACGGACAAATATACCAGAGATCATCACGCCCGAGGGCAGCGGCATCACCATCATGTTTGCCTATCTGACCGAACGGAACATGATCGGCATGATGAAGGGTACAGGCTTGGCAATCTTGTTGATTTCCCTGTGTCTTGTGGTCGCTTTGCGCAGCATTAAAATGGGGCTCATCAGCCTGTTGCCTAACTTTTTGCCCCCGGTCATTGCCTTTGGTATCTGGGCCTTGATAGAGGGCGAGATTGGTCAGTATGCGGCCATGGTCACCGCCGTGTCCCTA
>SMXS01000124.1 GCA_004356955.1 Alphaproteobacteria bacterium
CAGCCCGTCACCCCAGCGAAGGCTGGGGTCCGCTTAGCGGTTTGCGTGGTGCTAGTGGTCGTTCCATACATGTTGGTCAGCGGATGTGGGCCAAGTGGATTCCAGCCGGAGCCTGTGCCCGCGAAGGCGGGGTGCTGGAATGACGATGGAAGTGTAGCACCCCGTAATTCAACCTTCCCGCCGACTTGGCTTTCCCCTAGGCTGACGGCAGGGAAACAGGGGAAAGCCATGCCGCGTATTGATACCATCGTCTCGCCAGATATTGTGCAGGCCGTTTTGGGCGACATGGCCCACTGCGTTGTCCCTGTGCGCCAAGACATCATCGACGCCCATGCCCTGGTATTGACGCGCCTGGCATTGCCCGGCACCTGGTGGACGGGGCGAGAGCGCGTGGCGATTGCCGCCGAGGCGCGGGTAGCGCGGCATTGCCATTTATGTGCCGAACGAAAAGCAGCGCTCAGTCCCTCTATGGTGACAGGGGCGCATCAAACCGACGCGCAGCGTTCCGGTGTTTTGCCGGATGAAATTATCGACCTCGTGCATTTTTCGATCAACGACGCCCCGCGCATGACGCCAGAAACCATTGCAAGTGTGTACGCGGCAAAGCTGACCGAGGCGTATTTTGTCGAGGCCCTGGGCATTGCGGTGGCGCAGCGCAGTATGGATCAGACCTGTTTTGGTCTTGGGGTTCCGCTTCATAATTTGCCCGACCCACAGCCCGGCGAACCGACCCGGATACTGCCAGAGACGACCACCGGCAAGGCCTTCGTGCCCATGATGGGGGCCGGTCAACCTGCGCCCCCCAATGATGATCTGTGGGGCGACGTCACGGCCTATGGATTGCAGGCGCTAAGCCTGGTGCCCGACGCGGTGCGTGACCTGTTGGTCCTTAGTGGCGCGCAATATATCACGATGGATAAAGCGTTTGATTTCTCCCAGGGGCGCACATTGACGCGCGCGCAAATGGAGATGCTGGCCGGTCGAGTATCTGCCATAAACGATTGTTTTTACTGAACGTCCTCGCACGCAATGATGCTTAGTGTAAGCATGAAATTACAGGGACAAGAGGTCGATTTGACCGGCATTATCGAAGGTGCCGACGCCGTCGATGACGCCATTCCCCATGGCAAGCTCCTGACCAGATTTGTCGAGGCCTTGTTGGGTGGGGTTGAAGATGAGATTAGGACGGCTCGAGATCACCTCATCGACGCAGTGGGTGGCGACGCCTTTGTCGATACCTGCGGTGTTATCGGCCATTTCGAACGGATGACCCGCCTTGCTGATGCAACAGGCATCCCGCTCGATGAAGCGACGCTGGCGGGCACGGTTCAAATTCGTGAAGATTTGGGCCTCAACGATTATGCGATGGCTGGGCAGACATTGAAGTAGCCTTGATCCAATATATACATCGTCACCCCGGACTTGATCCGGGGTCCATTTGTCATAGATAAAGGTGAAGGCTATCACTTGCTATCGTGTCACGATGGACCCCGGATCAAGCCCGGGGTGACAGCTCCGAGTTTAATTGGAACCGGTTCGTCCTGAGTGATTTGCGTAAAAAATGTATCGAAGGACCCTAAGAGCCATCACCCCGCGCCGCGTGCACTTCACCGGCGCGGTTCTGGAACTCCTCGGTGGAATTCGTGCTCGGATAGGGTTCATTGGGCACGGGCACGCCCAGGAACGCGCACAAGGGTTCCCATCCTGACCCGACCTCGTATACCAACAGACGGTCTGGTTCGATGTCGGCTTTTACCTGTGCGATGTGGTCGTTGAAGACTTTGACTGCGTGGTCTTCGATGTCGTTTTTACCGTCAAAGGTTTCCACCATAATCTTGTGCATCATGTCTTTGACGTCTTGCGGCACTTCGCCCTGCGTGAGGTTGGCTTGGTTTTCCTTGCTGAAGATCGTGTTGTGCAGGCTCTTGAACCAACCATGGGGTTCGCGCACAGACAGGATGACTTTGGCTTCGGGGAATATCTCTGACAACTCTTTGTAGTAGGTGCTGATCGGCCAATCGACTCCGGATTGGTAATTCTCTAATAGCTCTTTCCAATCAACGTTTTCACCTCTGGCAGCTGCGCCCCAATAGGCCGTATGGGCTGGGTTCGAAAACACTTCGATCATGTGATAGCAGGGCCCAAAACCCAGTTTTTCAAGCGCCCCTTTCAGGGAAAGGGTGCCTGTGCGGCCAAAGCCTGCGCCGATAACGTCAAAGCTCATGGAAGTTCCTCCGATTGGAATATATCAGTGATAATCATATCGTCGCTTATACCTGCATGGACTGCTGAGGGTAGTTGCGCACCAGACCGGCACAAGCCGTACATCGCTTCGATGGTCCGCAACATGGTCACGTGATTAATGCCTGGACCCTCTGCGTAGTCACCTGGTTTGACGTGGTCACCGATCATCAATGTGGCGATCTGGTTTTTGACGCTGATGTCTTCCGAGGCGGGGTCGGTCAGCCCCTTGAAGGCTTCCATGTCGCTGTTCTCGTCAAAGGTCAGAATAAACAGGCTGTTATTGTCCTGCGCCCAGGTGACATAGGCCCCCAGATTGTTTTGCAACCAGGTGTCACCCAGAGCTACGGCTTCTTCCGGCACACCGTCATGCATGTCGTGAACCAGATCAGGAATAACGAATGACACGGTCGGTAATTGCGTAAACCCTTCAGGAGTTGTGGGGAAGTCCTTGAAGCGCAGATTGGACGATGTCTCGACTGTGTCTCCGTTCGGGACGTTTGAGAACGCAATCCAGGGTACATGTTTGCGTGCATATCGGTTTTCTGTTTCCCACACTGTTGATCCGATCTCGGGCAAGCTTTGCGCATATCCTTTGAATGTATAGCCCTTGTCGATCAGCTCTGATCCCACATTGCGGGACGAAAATGGATAGCCTGGTGCCAGGGTGACGTTTTCGTCCTCGAACCCCACAACATGATTGTCGCCAGCAAACAGCCAGAAGTAATTGCCCTGGCTGTGATGTTCTTCGCCATAGGCCTGCGTGAAATTGGCGGCCATCGGTTTCAGGGTTTCGTTGATATAGGGGGCAAAGGACCCAGGCCCCAATATCAGGTCGTTATCTTTGTTTTCTTCAACCAGGATGACGATGTGGTCATAGACGGGCAGGGAGTCTGGCCACGGGATCTGGCCGCAGTCTTCGGCAATTGTGGGGCCTTGATCGATGGAACAACCGCCGGCGGCCAAGGTGGCCCCCAGCAAACAGGCAAGTTTCAGCGCGCTTGTTCTCACCTTGGTGCCCCCGGCAAGCGTAGCAACATTTTACCGATATTTTCGCCTGCGTACAGCTGGCGCATAACGGCTGGGAAATCCCCGACAGTGCCGTCGACCAGGGTTTCCTTGAAGATCAATTTACCTTCCTTTGCCCAGCCAGCCATTTCCTCTCGGGCTTTTTGGTATTGGTCGGCGTAGTCAAAGATGATGAAGCCTTCCATCCGTGCGCGAAAAGAGGCGAGGGATAGATAGTTCTTGGGGCCATAAATTTCGGGCTCGTTATACTGAGAGGTAGCGCCAGAGATGATGACCCGCGACCGCATGGCCAACCGCCGCATGATGGTGTCCAGCATGGGTCCGCCAATATTGTCGAAGACGATGTCGATGCGGTCTGGCGTGGTTTCCTTCAATCCCCTGTAAAGGTCGTCTTTGTAGTTCACCGCGCCGTCGAAACCGAGTTCGTCAGTGAGGAATTTACATTTTTCGTCCGAGCCTGCGATGCCCACAGCCCTGGCCCCCTTGATGCGGGCAATCTGGCCGACGATCATGCCGACAGCGCCAGCCGCCCCCGTGACCACAACAGTTTCGCCTGGCTTTGGATCACCAATATCCAGCAGCCCGAAATAGGCCGTCAGGCCAGTAATGCCCAGGCCACCCATCCATGAAGTGAGTGGTGCCAGATCGATATCAATCTTTTGCAGCGTCTTGCCGTCCGTGACGCTGTAGTCCTGCAGCCCTGGGCCGCCCATCACCATATCGCCGACACTGAAAGCAGGATTGTTAGAGGCAATGACTTCACCGCCCGTGCCCGCATTCACCAACATGCCAAGTTTGACCGCCTGGTGGAACGACCCGGTATCGACCCACGACGTCCGCGTGGACGGGTCGATCGAAGCGTAGTGATTGCGCACCAGAACGTCACCATCGCCCAAATTGGGGACGGCCTCGATGGTCACTTCAAAATCGTTGTCTTGCGGCACGCCTTTGGGGAAGGCGGCCAACCGCAATTGTTGATTAGTCTCTGTCATGGTGTGGCCTTTATTGAATCCCTATATGTGACGTATCCTAGGGGGCATAAGTTTCTGGTTCCAGTTCAGAATGGGTTCACCATGGCGCGCATCATGTCGATGGTCTCTTGCGGGGCATCGCCTTTGAAGGCGGCTTCCAATGCGTTATTTCGGTCACCGATCACACCTCGGAACTCTGGGTGGGGGCAGATGAAGAATGCCCCGGCTCGGACTTCTGCCAAGACGTATTCACCCAGTACCATGGGGTCCATGCCTTGCAGCAATGTGTCGTTTTCTGGTGCCTGGATATCCTTGTCTTCGTTGCCGGGTCGGTTGCGTTCGGACGAGTTCAGGTTTGTGCGCACAAGACCGGGGCACAAAACGGAAATCCCAACGCCCGCGTCAAACAGGTCAGCTCTCAGGGCCTCTGACAGGCCAACCACACCAAACTTTGCCGTGTTGTAGATGGCCAGGCTGGGCATGCCAACGAGGCCACCAACCGAGGCTGTGTTGATCATATGGCCATCGCTGCCCTGGCGGGTCAGCTCGGGCACAAAAGTCATGGCACCATTGATGACACCATCAAGGTTGACGCCCATGACCCAATCCCAATCGTCATAGCTGATTTCGCTGATATGCCCGGCGCGGTTCACGCCGGCATTGTTGCAAACCAGGTTAATGCCGCCAAAGGCGCTGATGGCTGCATCCCGGCTTTCGGCAAGGCCTTTGCGATCTGTCACGTCAACAACAAAGGGCCGGGCGTCGGCGCCATCGGCTTGTAGGGCCTGCGCTGCTTTAGTGACGGCACCTTCTTCAATATCGGCCAGCGCAATTTTCATCCCCACCTTGGCAAAAGCTGTTGCCATGCCAAATCCTATGCCACTGGCACCGCCGGTGATGTAGGCAACTTGCCCCTCTTTGCATTCCATTATGATCCCTCCCTGGATATCTGAGCCGAGTATAGAGCGATGGCTGACTAGGTCTATGCTGCCTGTCGGTTATTCGCTAACATCCGGCAACATTTTGGGATCAGGGGGCAGGGACACATCATGACAAAACTATCCGTCGAAGAACGGTTGCAGCGATTGGAAGACATCGAAGAAATCCGGCAGCTCAAGGCGCAATATGCCGAGGCCTGTGACGACGACCATAATGGCGATCGCGTGATTGCACTGTTTGTTCCCGATGGTGTCTGGCACCAGGTCAGCCTGCCACCTTGTAATGGCCATGCCGAAATTCGCGCCTTCATGATGAATATCCGCGAAAGCGGTCGATTGCGGAATTCGTCCCATATGTTCACCAATCCCATGATCGAAGTCGACGGGGACAATGCCAACGGTCACTGGAAATTTGTGATGGTCTACACCGGCAATGCACCGGATGACACGACCCAATATCACCGGATACTGGGCTATTATGATGAAGAATATGTGCGTGTTGACGGCGCCTGGATGTTCAAATCACTGAGGGTCACCGTGGTCGAAAATAACGCCTATTCGGTTGAAGACAGCAAATTCGACTAGGCGAATGTGAACCCTTTATAACCATTGGCTTCTACGTCCTCGAGAACCTCTGTATATTGGGGAAAGCCAAAATAGGGCATGAACACCCGGGGCTTACCAGGCACATTGGCCCCTAGATACCAGGAATTACAGGTAACAAACAAAGAGGCATCCGCCCGCATATTGACGATATTCACCCACTCGTCCTCTGCGGCCTGTTCCGGTTCAATCACCGTCTTATCATTGGCTGTTGCGTGCTGAATGATGCGGGTGATGAAGTTTGCATGCTGCTCGATGCCCGTAATCAGGTTGGCCAGCGCAGACGGGCTGCCAGGGCCTGTAATGACAAACATGTTCGGGAACCCTGTGGTCATCAACCCCAGATAGTTCGTTGGGCCCGCTTCCCATTTCTTGGGTAAAGGAAGCCCGCCAACACCCGCTATATTGGCCTTGAACAGCGACCCGGTCATGGCGTCATAGCCAGTAGCAAAGATAATCGCGTCGAAATCATAATCCTGACCATCGACTGTCAGGCCGTTCCTGGTGAGGCGTTCTACAGGGTTTGTGCTGACATCGACCAGATGCACATGTGGCTTGTTGTAGGTCTCAAAATAACCGTTGTCAGAGCACAGGCGCTTGCAGCCGATGACTGTGTCGGGGCACAAAAGTTCGGCGACTTCGGGATCATCGACAATCGTTCTGATCTTGTTGCGGACAAATTCCTGGGCATGGAAATTTGCCTCTTCCTTCAGGCCCGTGTCGCCAAAGGCAGCCTGGAACGCAAAGCCGCCGATCTGCCAAAATTCTTCAAACCGGCGTTCGCGTTCCTTGGGGGATGCCTCAAGAACGGAATCCGTATTGCGCACAAAGTCAGCACCGAAGGCTGCTGGTTGCTTATTCCCCCGTGCGCGAAAGTCTGAGTAGTTCTCTTTGATCGACTGGGCGAGGACCGGGTCCAAGGGCTTGTTACGGGCGGGGATGGAATAATTGGGTGTTCGCTGGAAAACCGTAAGGTCAGCGGCTTGATTAGCAATCAGTGGAATGGCCTGGATGCCGGACGACCCGGTGCCGATAATAGCAACTTTTTTGCCCGTGAAATCAACGCCTTCGTACGGCCAATTCCCTGTGTGGTAAGTGTCGCCCTCAAAGTCATCCAGCCCGTCAAATGCCGATATATTGGTGGTCGACAGGCAGCCAGTTGCCATAATGAAAAAGCGTGCTATTACATCATCGCCATTGTCTGTTTTGATCCGCCAAATCTGGTTGGCCTCGTCGTAATCAGCCGCGTTGACAGCTGCGCTGAAAGTGAAATGCTTTCGCAGGTCGAACTCATCAGCCACATGATTGGCATATTTCAGAATTTCTGGCTGGCCTGCATAGCGCTTGGTCCATTCCCATTTCTGCTGCAAGTCTTCGGAGAATTGATAGGAATATTCCATGCTCTCGACGTCGCACTGGCACCCCGGATAGCGGTTC
>SMXS01000125.1 GCA_004356955.1 Alphaproteobacteria bacterium
CAATCATCTTATGACTTCCTATGCGTCCACATTCACCAGGTCGCCCAACAGGTCGAACCGCTTTGCAATCTGGTCCGGGCGTTGGCCACCCAATTGTACGACCACGCGGTCAACGCCAATATCGGCATATTGCCTGACCATATCGGCGTCCACCTTGTAGGGCGGGGTGATGACAATCTCGAAATTGTCACCACGCTTGCGACCCGCCGCATCAAGCGATTGGTCCAACAGCGCCAGCGCATCTGCCGTGGCTGCCGGGTCGGTGTTAAAGCCATACCAGCCCGCGCCAAAGCGGGCCGCGCGGTCAAAGGCCGCCTTGGAATAGCCGCCAACAATGATGGGAATATGGGGCGATTGCACCGGCTTGGGGTCGAGCCGCACCTTGTCGACCGTGACATGCTTGCCATGGTAGGTGACCTCGTCTTCGGTCCACAGCTTCTGGAACAGCTCCAAGAATTCATCACACCGGGCACCCCGGGTTTCCCACTCATACCCGCACGCGATGACTTCTTCCTTGCACCAGCCAACACCAGTACCGAGGTCCATGCGCCCGCCGGTCAGCCAGTCCAATGTGGCAAATTCCTTGGCAGTATAAATCGGGTTGCGCTGTGGGATGAGGGCGATGCCCGTGCCAAAGCGTACTTTTTCAGTCACAGCCGCCAGCATGCCAAAGGTTGCGACTGTATCCAGCAAGCCGCCGCCTTCAGGCACCGGGATGCGTCCGTCAGCCGACCCGGGATAGGGAAATTCCATCTCGTTAAACAACACCACATGTTCGCCCAGCCAGATCGAATCCAGCCCGATATCCTCGGCCCGGCGGCCAAAATCCTTGACCATGTCTGCCGTCGCAATCGGCGACATAAAGGTGGAAAAGACACCTATTTTCATAATTATTCCCCATCTATCAGAAATCAAATCGGCCCCGAGTTTGGGGCAGATGCACACGCGACGCAAGCATGCTAGGGTCTGTGCAAGGGGAATATTTTCATGAAGTTCATTGCACTGTGATTCGCATTCGGTATTGCCACTATCCTGACGCCGGCCCATGCCGATGAGGCAGACCATCCCAGCTTTTCCAGTGTGGTTCTATAGGCTTATGGATTTGATGAAAAGGCGGCCGCAGAGATTGAACGTGATGCCATCCAGACCTATGAGAAAAAGGGCATCCATGCCATCGCGATGGTCGACCTGATCCCCGACCCCAAGCAACGCAATATTGTGCTAGTGATGAAAAAACTGCAATCCACCAAGGCCCAGGCGGTCCTGCAAATTGCCAATCGCGGCATATACAGCCGATCCAGCAAATTTGGATTCAACACCACTGTAAAAGGCAATGTCGGCAAAACCATCCAGCTGGGCAACAGCAATCCGACCCTGGCTCGGTCAGCGGGTGGCGGTGAAAACTGGTCGGTGACGACTTCGGGCATGGGCAACAGCATCACCAAGCCATCGGCGACCTATATGGTATGGCTGATGGATGCGCGTACCCTGAGAACTGTGTGGACCGAGCGTATAAAAGCGACGGGGCAGAAGACTTCGTCCTTCAACTACATTGCGGAAAAGGCGCTACGCAAGGCATCGCGCAAGGCCATCAAACTGCAATATTTTGCCCCAGATCTGGACCCAACCAACGGCCGGCCTTTTGAGGAACAACCGCAGGGTCCGGCAGTGCCAGACCTGACCCTGCCACCAGAAACGCGTCATTCCGACGGGTATCTACAAGGTGATGATCTGAGGCTATGAACAAGCCCGACTTTCAAATTCTTAAAAGGGTGATAGACTGCGCCAAACCAATTTACTGGTAAGAACATTATTTTCTTTGGAGCATTGGCATGAAATCTATTTATTTTTGTATGGTGGCCTTCTTGCTGTTGGCCACTCCTGCCGCCCTGGCTGAGGATTCTGACACTGAAACTGTCGATCATCCGACCTATTCCAAGGTTGTCCTGTGGGCCGTTGGGTTTGAACGGGAAGACCAGACCAAAATTGAAACCAGCGTCGTCAAAGGCTTCGCCAAAAAAGACGTCATCGCGATCCCCATGGTTGAACTGGCCACCGAAGACCGCCCTTACAGCCGCCAGGAACTGGCCCAGCTGGTAGCCAAGTCTGGTGCAGGGGCTGTGTTTGAACTTGTCGATGCCGGTGAAAAGGGGATGAAGGCCCATAGATCCAACCAAACCGAATCGATCATAAAATCGGGATCAACGGGCTCCAATTCTAGCCTGGGTGGCGGTGGCTCGCCACAGATGATGGGCGCGGGTGGTGACAATATGCGTTATCGGCCAACCCATTGGTTTTCCGCCTATATTACCGATGTCGCCACCGGCAAAGAAGTCTGGACGGACCAGATCAAGGCCACAGCCTATGAGGGTTCCGAACTGCGTGTATTCGCAGGCAAAGCCTTCCGCCGCGCCGCCAAGATCACGATCAAGGATGGCTATTTTGTGGCCGCCGCACCGGATTCGGCAGCAGAATAATCCGGTACAGCGTCTTTATTCCGCCGCAATCACCATCTGGGTCTGGGTAACAACGGCGACCAGCTTGCCGTCTTCGCGGAATATTTCTGTGCGCCATACCTGGGTGCGGCGGCCTTTGTGCACGGCACTGCACACACCGCGCAGGGTTTGCCCCATGGGGGCCGCGCGCAGAAAGTTGGTTTTGGATTCCATGGTCAGGGTGCTGGCGTCTTCCGGCATGTTGGCAATGGTGGAAAACGCCCCCATCGTGTCGGCAAAAGACATCAACGCCCCGCCATGGCAGGTATCGCGCGGCGTGATCATGTCATCGCGGACGAACATTTCGGCCTCCAACTGATCCTCGGACACAGACGTAAACTTGATACCCAATAATTTGATGAAGGGCGGGCGATCCTTGTTGATCTGCAATAAGGTTGCCAATGAATCCATGAAATCCTCGCGCGTTCAGGTTAACCTGTTGTCCTGTATAACAGAAAGTCGGACGGGACCACGCATGCCCATCGATAAAGACACGCTGTCCTATTACAACACCCACGCCGAGAACTATGCCGCTCGTGGTCTTGGTGAACAAACCCGAGACCGACTGGAGGAATTTGCCACCCGCCTGCCCCCAGGCGGCAAAGTGTTAGAGTTAGGTTGTGGCGGCGGCCATGCCATTGCCGCGTTCCAGGCACTGGGCTTCGATGTGACGGCAGTTGACGCCTCGGTGGAACTTGCCAAAATTGCGAGCGAACGAACAGGCATCCAGGTGCGGGTCATGGATTTCGAGATGCTGGACTATGACGAGGAATTTGACGGCCTGTGGGCTCATGCGTCCCTCCTCCACGTGCCGACAAGAAGCCGGGAATCCGTGCTGAGAAAAGTCACGCAGTGCCTCAAACTCGATGGCTATCTGTTTGCCAGCTTCAAGGAATCAAAGGACGACTGGACCGACGTTCGGCCGCCGGTTCGGTGCTATGACAGAAGACCTGATCTGCACGCAATTAGAAGGCTCTGGCCTGACAATCGAAACCGTTGAGTGGTGGGATGGCCCCACCACCGAAGGCACGCAGGCATCATGGATCGCGGCAGCCGCCTATCGGCATTATTGAGGTTTAGCTTATGTGGAACCCCGACACCTATATGAAATTCTCTGGCCTTCGCACGCGGCCTGCGTTGGAGCTGGCCAGCCGCTGTCGGCCTGTGGGGGATGGGTTGATCTATGACCTTGGTTGCGGGCCTGGCAATTCAACCCAAGTGCTGGCGTCGCTGTTCCCTAAAGCGCACATCACGGGCATCGATAGCTCGCCCGAAATGTTGGCGCGCGCCGCTGAGGAAGGCCCCGAAGGTGTTACTTGGCTACAGGGAGACCTAAATAATTGGACCGCACCAGAACCCGCAGAGCTGATCTTTTCGAACGCGCTTTATAATTGGTTGCCGAACCATGACAGGCTGTTCCCACGGCTACTGGGGCATCTGAAGGAAGGCGGGCAACTGGCCATCCAGATGCCGACAAATTTTGATGCACCAAGCCATGTGCTGATGCGCGAGACCGTAGAAAACAGCCCCTATCGTGACCGACTTTCCAGCATTCTGCGCCACGGCATCGTGCGCCCCATGCCAGAGTATTACGATATCTTTGCCCCCATTGCCGCCAGTGTAGATATCTGGGAAACCGACTATGCCCAGATACTGGAAGGCGACGACCCCGTCTTCAACTGGGTCTCTGGCACCGCATTACGTCCGATCATGGCCGCCCTGGATAACCATGAACAAAAGGCCTTTGCGGTGGACTATAAGGCCGCACTAAACGAGGCCTACCCCAAGCGCCCCGACGGGAAGACGCTGTTCCCCTTCAAACGCATATTCATGGTGGTGGGGGTTTAGAAGCATGAAACTCCCCTCAAACAAACGGGGACAGTATTGAAGCCGCTATTGTCAAAGCAGAGGGCACCATCAACATACTGTCCCCACTTAACGGTGGTTAGTGCAGATGCTCGCTCCAAAGTTTCCACGCCCCAAATGCGCGATCAACTCACTCTGACCCCATTGATTCTTCCATCTTGAGATCGGTTTGCTCTGACGCCATTGATTCTAGCAACAACTAGTAGAAAAAATCATCTCTACAAACCCTATTGAAATTCCGTCCTCTCGCAAATGAACTGAGCAATCTCCTTCGGGGTGTATTTATTGGAATCAATGTAACCATCGATTTCGAACACTCCATCGACTTTGCCATCATCCATTTTTACCAACATGATGCTGTCGTGCTCACGCTTATGCATCATTTCGCGAATGGCCCGATACTCGACTCCGCACCAGTCTTTCTTTTGATACCTATCACCAATGAATACCACTACGAGATTTGAACGAATACGGTAAATATCCTGCAGCAAAACATCCAGTGAGGGACGGGCAAGCTGAGCGGTATAGTTCTCATCATAGAAATAGGTATTTGGACCTAGGTCTCTTTCAAGTTCCACTACTATTTGTTCCACAAATTCTCGTATTTCGCCCGGAAACGAGAGAGCTACATCGAAAATGTGATTGCGAACATCTACCGTCGACGGCACGTCCTTTTTTAACTCCGGCAGATCTATATCGAGACGCTTTAGTTCTCTTGCCAAATCGACATTCTTTATGGCCCAGTGTGTGCGATTAAGTTCCCATTTACCTATATCCAATTCGAACAGCAGGTCTGGCAAGTCTGTGTGCTTTAGGAAGTCTTTGGTCTTGATTATTTCGTACTCGATCCTGACTCGATTTCGCCTACTGGTAATCGACTTTAGGTAACCAATTTTTGGGTCTTTTTGGCAAAAATCTTCATATGCAAAAATGCAGGGAAACTTCTTTACCTGCGAAATATTTTTACGAGATAATTCGCCAAATTCATTTGTAATATC
>SMXS01000126.1 GCA_004356955.1 Alphaproteobacteria bacterium
GACGTGTATGAAAAGACTCGCGAAGCAGTTGAACGTGCCCGTAACGGCGGTGGCCCAAGCGCGCTGGAATTCACCTGTTTGCGCTTCTTTGGTCACTTTGAAGGTGATCCGCAACGCTATCGCGCAAAGGGTGAAGTTGAAGATGCTCGGGAAAACATGGATTGCCTCAAAATCTTCCGTGCAAAAGTAACCGAAGCTGCATTGCTTGAAGTTGCTGAAATGGACGCCATTGACGCTAAAGTGGCAATTCTGATCGACGAAGCCGTCGAAGAAGCCATCGCAGCACCGTTCCCAGATCCCTCTGCGGTTCTGGAAGACGTTTACATTAGCTACTAGGTGAGGGAGTAAAAATTATGCCAATAATGTCCTACCGCGAAGCGGTAACCGAAGCCCTCACGATTGAAATGGATCGCGACGAAACTGTGATCATCATGGGCGAAGATATCGCCGGTGGCGCTGGTGGTTCGTCGGGGGTCCGTGACAACCAAAGTGGCATCTGGGGTACATACCCGCAGTTCCATGCCAAATATGGTGAAAATCGTTTCATTGATATGCCTATTTCTGAAGCCGCGATTGTGGCTGCAGCTGCCGGTGCTGCCCTAACCGGTATGCGTCCCATCGCTGAAATCATGTTTGCTGATTTCCTTGGCTATTGCCTCGATCAGGTTCAGAATCAGGCTGCCAAATTCCGCTATATGTTTGGTGGTACATCTCGGACACCCATGGTTATTCGCACAGCCTATGGCGCAGGTCTGTCGGCCGCGGCTCAGCATTCGCAGTGCATGTATTCGCAGATCACCCATATCCCGGGCATGAAGGTTGCGGTACCTTCCAAGCCTGCGGATGCCAAAGGCCTGATGCTGACGGCCATTCGTGACGATGATCCCGTGTTGTTCTTTGAGCACAAAGCACTGTTCGGCATCATGGGTGAAGTCCCCGAAGGCGATGAAGGCATTCCGTTCGGTGAAGCTGCCATGTACCGCGAAGGCGACGACTGCACCGTTGTTGCCATTGGTCGTATGGTTCATTTTGCTGAAACCGCCATCGACTCGCTGATTGGCGAAGGCATCACGTGTGATTTGGTTGATCCGCGGACGACGTCGCCTCTGGATGAAGAAACGATCCTTGAGAGCGTCGAGCATACGGGTCGTTTGGTGATTGTGGATGAATCAACACCACGTTGTTCGGTCGCGACCGACATTGCCGGTATTGTAGCTTCCAAGGGCTTCCATTCGTTGAAGGCACCAATCGAGATCATCACATCGGCGCATTCGCCCGTGCCGTTCTCGCCGGTTCTTGAAACAGCCTACTTGCCGAGTGTTGATGACATCACAGCAGCGATCCGCAAGACGCAAGAATAGCGTTCGGACCTGTTGTTAAGAAATTAGCCTCGGGGGTGGATACGCCTCCGGGGCTAAAATTGTTCTAGATGTAAGGAGACGCGTCATGGCTGACATGATTGCAGTGGCAATGCCCAAATGGGGCTTGGAGATGACAGAAGGTACTGTCGTCAAGGTTCACGTAGGTGAAGGTGATACGGTCTCTAAAGGCCAGACCATCATGGACATCGAAACCGAAAAAATAGCCAACGAGTTTGAAGCCGAAGCCGCGGGCGTGATCAAAAAGATCATGGTCGCAGAAGGCGACGTCAAAATTATTGGTGATCTGATGGCGGTCATCGGACCGGCAGAAGCCACCGATGCCGAAGTTGAAGAATTCATCGGCAGCTATGTCTCTGTCGCTGTTGGTCGTGTTGAAGCTGCGCCTGCGGCCGCAGCCCCTGCCGCTGCGCCCGCCGTGTCTTCGGCACCTGCTGCTGATGACAGTGGTGTCAAAGCTTCCCCGCCGGCCAAGCGTCTGGCGCGCAAGCTGGATGTTGATATTGCCCTGATCACAGGCACCGGTCGTGGTGGTCGTATTTCTGCCGATGATGTTCAGGCCTTTGCTGATGCCGGTGGTGCAGCCGCTGCAGCGCCTGCTGCTGGTGGTGAAGTACGGGCAACACCAGGTGCCAAACGTCTGGCCAAAGAGTTGGGTATCGATCTGGCGACAATTGCCGGTTCTGGCCGTGGTGGACGTATTTCCAAGGAAGATGTGGAAGCCGCCGGTGCTGGTGGTGATGCCGGTTCGTATGGCTCTACACCCGTCGCGGCCCCTGCTGCACAGGTCATCTCTGGTGATAACCCGGCAACGGTTGAGCCGCTCAGTAGTATGCGCAAGACCATTGCCAAGCGCCTGACGGAGAGCAAGCAAAACACACCGCATATCTATTTGACGGTAGACGTGGAAATCGACAAATTGCTGGCGCGGCGGGCCAAGTATAATGCCACCGCCTCGGTGAAGACGTCGTTGAATGACTTTGTCATCCGCGCGGCTGGTCTGGCGCTGAAGCAGGTGCCAAAGGCCAATGTTCAATACCACGGGGATGAGCTGCATTTCTTCGAGCATGCGGACATTTCAGTGGCTGTTGCCATTGACGGTGGGCTGATTACGCCGATTGTCAGGGCGGCTAACCTGAAAACAGTTGAGCAGATCTCGATTGAAATGAAGGACCTGGCCGCGCGCGCGCGCGAAGGCAAACTCAAGCTGGATGAAATCCAGGGCGGGACGTTCAGTATTACCAATCTGGGCATGTACGGTATCAAGAGCTTTGATGCGGTCATCAACCCACCACAGGGTGCGATCCTGGCGATTGGTACGGGTGAAGAACGGCTGGTTGCCAAGAACGGCGCCCCGGCAGTTGCAACCGTAATGACCGTGACCATGTCTTGTGATCACCGTTCTATCGATGGTGCATTAGGCGCGCAATTCCTAGATGCTTTCAAGGAATTGCTAGAAGAGCCTCTGGCACTGACTGTCTAGAGCAATATTTCTATCCCGTACTTCGATACAATCGGCCTCGCTAACGCGGGGCCGATCACTCAGCACGAACCGGTTGGATGGGATAGATTGTCCCTAACAGAAACGGTTCGTGCTGAGTGATTTCAGGCGAAGCCGGAAATTGTATTGAAGCCTGTCCTGAGCTTGTCGAAGGGGGCGTGATCGCGATACGGGGTGCGCTTATGTGCGAACCACATTATCGGCGTCGAGGTCCAGACGCGTGATGATATTGCGCGTATCCACGACCAATTGCGCATGGTCGACAACCAATTTATAATCGACGATCTGGTGATCAGTGCAGATCAACACTGCGTTGTATTGGGCAATTGTCTCGGCATCCAGGGACACGGATTGCTTGCCCGTCACGGTTGGGTGGTCACTGGTGTGGGGGATCACAGGCACCAGCGGGTCATGATAATCAACATCGGCGCCGCGTTTCTCGATCATTTCCAGCAGGCGTACCGACGGGCTTTCGCGAATGTCAGACACATTGGCCTTATAGGCAAGGCCCAGCACCAATATTTTTGAAGATCCCAACGATACCCGTTGTCTGTCGTCCAATGCCTTCTCCAGATTGCGGATCACATAGTCGGGCATGGCGATGTTAATCTCGCCGGCAAGCTCGATAAAGCGGGCACGCAGGCCAAATTCACGGGACTTCCACGCCAGATAAAACGGATCGATGGGGATGCAATGCCCCCCCAGGCCGGGGCCAGGATAAAATGGCATAAAGCCAAAAGGCTTGGTCTTGGCAGCCTCGATGACTTCCCAGACGTCAATGCCCATGGCGCTATAGATTATCTTTAACTCGTTAACGAGGGCGATGTTGACCGACCGGAAGATGTTCTCTGTGATCTTGACGGCCTCGGCCACGCTGTTGGTCGACACGGGCACTACATGCTGCATGAAGGCACTGTAGAATGCCGTGACCAGATCGCGGGCTGTTTCGCCATCGCCGGCTACAATTTTCGGGATAGTCTCGGTGCTATAGTCCGGGTTACCTGGGTCTTCGCGCTCTGGTGAAAACCCGAGGAAGAAGTCTGCGCCGGATTTCAGACCGCCTTGCTCCAGGATAGGGCAGACAATTTCATCAGTGGTGCCGGGATAGGTTGTCGATTCCAATACAATTAGCTGCCCGGCCTTCAGATGCGTCGCGATCACGCCAACCACTTGTTCCACAAAGGACAGGTCGGGTTCGCGGTGTTTTGACAAAGGCGTTGGCACGCAAATGGTGATGACATCGCAATCAGCCAGCGGCGCGAAATCGCTGGTGGCGGAAAAGAAATTGCCACCCACCAGTCGGGCCAATTCATCATTGTGCACGGCATCGATATGCGAAACCCCTTTGTTCAAAGAGGAAATTCTATTTTCATCAATGTCAAAGCCGGTGACGGTGAACCCTTTGCGGGCAATGGTTGCGGCCAGTGGCAGGCCGACATAGCCCATGCCAATCACGCCCACGCGGGCGCTGCGGTTGTCAATTTTTTGCTGAAGGGAATTTGCGATATCACTATGGGTCATGGCGGTATTCTATAGCGGTAAGCGCCTAACCAACAGCATGAATATGCAGTTTTAACGCGCTTTTAGCACTCTGAACGGATGGTGTTTATGGCGGGAACTAGCGTTGCTCGGTTTCTGTTGGCCAATAGCCTGACAGAATAACGTGTCCCTTTTTGCCCTTCTCGACTTCGGCCTGCACCTTTTTGCCAATGCCCGACAGATTGTTGTCATGCATGCGATAGCTGAACAGCGGCTCGGGGATGTGCTGGCCTTTCCAGCCATTGGCGACAATGCGTTTCCATTTATGGTGCTTGGTGCCTTTGCGGATTTTCACATCATACGGATAGGTTTCCAGCATGATCTTGGTTCGGACGACGGCAGGCTCAGGAATATAGCTAAGGGTGGCCACTTTTTCTGCATCGAAGGCGATGGATTTGCCCCGGTCCAGATACTTGCCCTTGGCATCGATCAGATTGCAGTCTGTATAAACGAAGGCAATTTTTGGATCCTGCGCCGTGGCGGCATCCAGCTCGGTAATCAAGCGTGTGACATAGCCAGGGATGACGTAATCATCGGCGTCGAGGATCATGCAATAGGAGCCCTGAACAACATCCAGGGCCGCGTTGATCGCCCCCAACTTGCCGGCATTTTCTTCCAATACGATGACTTGCACATTTTGCAGTTTCAAATCGGCAATAGAGGCATTGATGACCTCAACGGAATTGTCCGTGCTGGCATCATCCACCACAATCAGCTCGATCGGCGCATAGTCTTGATCGGCAATGCAGGCAATGGTTTCTGCAATGAACTGGCTGTAATTGTGATTGGGAATGATAATCGACAATAAATTGTCTGTTGTCTGACGGGTCATCGACAATTTCTCCGTAGATACACTACATGCAGGGGTTTTGTGACCCCATGGTCACTTGAACACGTTATAGGGCGAGGCATCCAACCGGTCAACGAGCCCGGCACATTGTTTTTCAATAAGCTGGCGATCTTGGTCCGTGATCGCTTTTTGCTTTGTGGCGCTGTCATCCTGGAACTTGGCGCTGTCGCCATCGTCCTTGGAATGGAAGTTGAACTGCTCCAGCATCGGGGCCATGTCGGTGGGGTCGGGGCTGTATTCAAGGCCCAAATCAACAATATCCGGAAAGCGCCCGGCGTTGATATTGGTGTAATTCAGCATTTTGATGTCGTCGGTCCGTGACAGCGCGGTCTCGAAATAGCGTGAAAAGCAGATAGCCAGAAACTCGACATCTGACATATTGGCAATCTCTGCCTTTGTTCGACCCGTCAGGAACTCTGCTTGTCGATGATCCTTGGCGACAAGGACAGCGGTCGTTTCTTTCAGCACCGAGGCAATGACCTCGACAGGGTCGCGATATAAAAACAAGGTTGGCGTGTCTGGATAGGCCTGGTGGACAAAGTCCATATAAAGGGCGTTCCAGCTGATAAACTTCATGAACGAGGCCGTCTCAATGCCAGTACGGGGGCGTGTCATCGCCCCAACGAGGCGGCGGAACATGGCCAGGTTTTCCTCTGAGGCTTCAGCTTCCTTGGCGAAGTCGTCGGTCAGCCAGGCCCAAAAGCCGCGTTGCAATGGGCCGCCCTGGTTGATAACGATGTGATGGGGCGTGCGGGCGAGGGCCTTGCCTAAAAGAGTCGACCCACAACGCGAGATGTGAAAGATCAATCCCGAAGGCGACAGGCTGTCTGCGATAATGTCGTCGCTCCTCAGGACATCCATGTCAGTGACGAAGGGGTCTTTGATTTCGCCTCGGTCGGCCAGATTCTGGACCGTGAACATGTATTGCCACTCGCGATACACATGGGTGCCGATGTCCCCCCAATAGATGCTGCCGCCATCATTGTGGTTGATCGCCAGGGGGACAATGCCCTTGTTGGCGGCGATGCGGTTGATGGCGTCCGCTGTCTCCAGACGTGTGTCTTGAATGCCTGGAAGCAATTCATTCACAACATCGTGGTCTGGGAGGGCATAGAGCTCTGGCACGGGACGGCCTCCGGGCAATTGCTGGTGGTTCTGTTAGGATCCCCGTTGAGCGAGGTGTTGCCGACCTTTATAGGCGGTAAAGGCCCCAACTTTCCAATAGAAACTGGCTGAATTCGCACTTGCAGCAGGCCTGGTTTTTTGCCACTTTATGTCCGAAATGCTATCACCAATCTGGTTGAAATCACTGGGGTTCCCGCATGACCGATAATCCGATCGCAGCCACTCCTATTAAAGCCACGCCTATTGAAGCGTATGGCGCCTGGGTGGCTGACACCCCGAATGATTGGCCCGAGGATGCCCTTCATTCCGCCCATCGGGAATTCATTGATACCATTGCCGTCACCATCCCTGGCGCGGATGAACCCGCCGCGCGCCTTGTGTTCAAAACCGTGGTGGCATGGGGGCCGGGCGATTGCACGGTGGTGGGCCACACCGAGGGCCTGTCAGCCCCGTTTGCTGCGTTGGTCAATGGTACCGCCGGTCAT
Source organism: Alphaproteobacteria bacterium (assembly GCA_004356955.1). Taxonomy (GTDB): domain Bacteria; phylum Pseudomonadota; class Alphaproteobacteria; order SMXS01; family SMXS01; genus SMXS01. Next base: position 6,880 of record SMXS01000126.1, read on the forward strand.
GCCCTGGATTTTGATGACAATTTTGACCCACCCAAGGCACACGCGTCCACTGTGCTGGTGCCGTCCATTCTGGCCTTGGCCGAACAAGAAGACCTGTCGGGCGAGGTGTGCATCGATGCCTATATCGTTGGTCTGCAGATCATGGGTCGCATTGGTCAGGGCGTGAACCCGCATCATCGGAACCGTGGCTGGCACGCGACGGGCACCATGGGCGCCATTGGTGCGGCAGCGGCCTGCGCGCGATTGTTGAAGCTGGATGCCGAACAGGCGGCCTTCTGCCTGTCCATATCGACCAGCATGGCCGCTGGTTTCATGTCGCAATTCGGCACGATGACCAAGCCCATGCATGCGGGCCTGGCGGCAAAGGCTGGCATCATGGCCGCCAGTTTTGCGGCCAATGGCGTCACGGCGGGGCTAGAGACCCTGGACGGGCGTACGGGCCTTAATCGCCTGATGGTCGGGCCGGACTATGATGAACTGCGTGACGGCCATACCAACCCAGAACATGGCCAGACCATGACCTATGAGCTGGAGTCCATTGGCGATCCCTTGTTGATCACCGAGCACGGGTTTCGCGTAAAGCGCTTTCCCATGTGTGGGGTGGCGCACCGGGGCATCGATGGCGTGCTGGACCTTCGGGACGAGCACGGCCTTACCGCAGACGACATTACGCGTATCGAAATCGCTGCACCCCAGGTGCACCTGAACAATTTGATGCACAATGACCCGCAAAATGCGTTGGAAGCTAAATTCTCCATGCAATACGGCGTGTCGGTTGCGCTGTTGAGCGGCGACGTGAATTTGACCGACTTCACAGACGAAGCCGTCATGCGCCCCGAAGTGCGAGAGATATACAAGCGGATTGAGTTGGAAGGTGTCGACAAGTCCGAAGGTCAGTTCCCCACACAGATCAGGCTTACCCATCGTGACGGCCGAGTGTTCCAGACGGCGGTGGGCTTGCCCAAAGGCTCCAAAGCGGCCCCCTTCACCGATGCGCAATATTGGCTGAAATATGAGGCTTGCGTTCAGGGCTTCCTGACTGCACAACAAGCACAGTCCTTGCGCCAGCAATTAGAGGGATTGCGGACACTCAAATCGATCCGCAGCCTGACGGCCCAACTGGCCTGGACCCTACCCAAGGCGGCTTAGAACCGCCAAACAACACCCCATCAATTTCAGATCGGAAACACTATGTCGTCGACACCGCAACAGGTTACCACCCTTGTGATGGCAGGCAGTCGCAAAGGGCCCGATAACCCCGTCGCACAATTGCAGAACAAGTCTCATAAATGCATGGTCGACATCGATGGTGTGGTGATGCTGGAACGGGTGGTCGAAGAACTGATCGCCAGCGGCAAGAACGGACGCATATACGTTTCCATCGAAAGCGAAGACCTGATGCGCGAGGCCCCAAGACTGGCCGAATTGCTGGATGCCGGTGAAATCCATTTCATCCAGGCACAGGGTAATCTGAGTGACAGTGTTCTGTCGGCGGTCGACCTAATCGACAACCCGTTGCCGCTGGTTATTACCACAGGCGATAACGCGCTGCACACAGCAGAGCTGAACGGTGACTTTGTCGATCAGTTTCTGGCAGCCAGTGGCGACGTCGCCATCGGCTGGGCAGAAGCATCGGTTGTGTTGGCCGACTTCCCTGATGTGGGGCTGGCGTTCCACTGGCTGAAGGACGGGGGCTATTCATCGACCAACCTCTATGGCTTGCGCACCAAACAGGCGCTGTCCGCCGTGAAGGTATTTGAAGGCGGCGGCCAGTTTGGCAAGCGCCATCTGCGCATCCTCAAGGCTTTTGGTGTGCTGCCCTTCATTATTTACAAGTTGAAGTTGGCGACACTGGAGGGACTGATGGTCCGCATTGGCCGGAACCTGAAAGTCTCAATGGACACGATTTTGCTGAATTATTCCAGCGGCCCCATCGACGTCGACAGCGAACATCTGTTTAACATTTCGGAAAAAGTACTGGTTGAGCGTCGCAAAGCGGCAGGTGGTTAGCTGAACTCTCTCAAAACATCGTCATGCCGGGCCGGGCAAAGCCCGATCAGACCCGGTATCCAGAAAGCATGGGTGTTGCCGTTGGCAGGGGATTAGTTTCGCTGGGTTCCGTGTCGTAACCTGACCTTGCGGTCAGGGCACGGAATGACGGCGTGTTTAGTGGGCCCTACCCCAAACTGCCAAACGACAAATATTTAAGCTCGGTATATTCATCCATCCCGTATTTCGAGCCCTCTTTACCGAGGCCAGACTGTTTGAACCCACCAAAGGGGGCAATCTCGGTCGAAATGATCCCGGCATTGATGCCTACCAGGCCGGTTTCAAGTTTTTCTGCCACACGCCAGATGCGGTTGATGTCTTGCGAATAGAAGTAGGATGCCAGGCCAAATTCCGTATCGTTGGCATAGGCGATGGCTTCTTCTTCGGTTTCGACCTTGATGATCGGCGCCAATGGTCCAAAGGTTTCCTCGCGCGCAATCAGCATGTCTTGCGTGGCGTCGGCGATCAGCGTGGGTTCATAAAACGTGCCGCCTAACTTGTGAGGCTTGCCACCGACGACAACACGACCGCCTTTGGCCACGGCGTCAGCGACATGGCGTTCAACTTTTTCCAGCGCGGCTTGTGTGATCAGCGGACCTTGGTCCGAGGTTTCATCGGTACCGGGGGCAACCTTCAAATTGCCGACCGCCACTGCCAGTTTTTCGACGAATTCATCATAAACACCGGACTGCACGTAAAAGCGATTGGCGCACACGCAGGTCTGGCCAGAATTGCGGAATTTAGAGGCAATCGCGCCTTCCACTGCGGCATCGACGTCGGCGTCATCAAAGACGATGAAGGGGGCATTGCCGCCCAATTCCAATGATATCTTTTTGACGGTGTCGGCAGACTGGCGGTACAGAATTTTACCCACGCGCGTCGACCCGGTGAAGGTAATTTTGCGCACATCATCGCTCGCCATCATGGCGCCGGTGATATCTTCTGCATCGCCGGTGACAACATTGAAGACCCCGGGCGGCACGCCAGCGCGTTCAGCCAGTTCAGCCATGGCGAGGGCGCAAAAAGGTGTTTCGGGCGCTGGCTTTGCGATGAAAGTACAACCACTGGCCACGGCGGGCCCGGCCTTGCGGGAAATCATGGCGATGGGGAAGTTCCACGGCGTGATGGACCCGACAACGCCAACAGGTTGGCGGATGGTGACAATTCGGCGGCTGTGCTGGTCTTGCGGGATCACATCGCCATAGGTGCGCTTGGCCTCTTCGGCGAACCACTCGAAAAACCCAGCGGAATAACCGACTTCACCACGCGCCTCGTTGATCGGCTTGCCTTGCTCTGTCGTCATCAACAGGGCCAGATCTTCGGTATTTTCCGATAATAATTCAGCCCAGCGGCGCACGACTGCTGACCGTTCCTTGGCCAACATATTGCGCCAGCTTTTGAATGCCTCGGTGGCAGCGGCAA
>SMXS01000127.1 GCA_004356955.1 Alphaproteobacteria bacterium
ACCATCCTGACCCCATGATCGGGGCCACGGCGTTACTGCGGCAGATTGCGCGCCGTCGAAAACGCAGGCTCGACAATCAAAATGCAATTGCCGAACAAGAACGTGTGTTGCTGCGGATGGTCCGCAAGGCCAGGAATACCAAATTTGGCCGCGACCATGACTTTGCAAATATTAAATCCGTCGCCGATTTCCAGGCGCGCGTGCCCTTGCGCCGCTTTGAAGATATGTGGGATGACTATTGGGGCGTCGACTTTCCCATCTTGCGGGATGTTTCGTGGCCTGGCCTGATCAACTATTTTGCGACCACGTCGGGGACGACGTCGGGGGCATCAAAATTCATTCCCGTCACCAACGAGATGATCCGGACAAACACGCTCGCGGGCCTCGACCTGTTGTGCCACCACGTCAATAATTGCCCCGACAGCCAGGTCTTGGGCGGCAAGGCCATGATGTTAGGCGGCACAACTGTGCTGGACGAATTGGCCAAAGGCGTTTGGTCCGCCGACCTGTCGGGCATCAGCCAAAAGCGTTGGCCTGCCTGGTTCGCCCGGTTCGCCTTCCCGCCTGTCGATATTGCCTTGATGGATGACTGGGAAAAAAAGGTCCATATCGTCGCCGAGTTGATCCAGAAGACAGATGTGCGGGTGGTCTCGGGCACGCCGTCCTGGGTGCTGGTGCTGTTTGACGTGCAACAAAAGCTGCTGGGCCATCGTGCCAAAGCGGACGAGTTGTATCCGCATATGGAGATGCTGGTGCATGGCGGCGTGAACTTCGACCCCTACCGGTCACAATTCGAAGAATTCCTTGATGGCAAGGCCGAGCTGCGCGAGGTCTACCCGTCCTCTGAAGGGTTCATTGCCGTGCAGGACGAAAGCCCGGCAGAGGGCCTGCGACTGATCGTTGATCGGGGTCTTTTCTTTGAATTTGTGCCTTTTGATGAACTGGACGACGAGAATCCCCCTCGGCTGACCCTGGCCGATGTGCAGGAGGGCGTAAACTATGCGCTGGTGCTGTCAAATTGTTCAGGCGCCTGGGCCTATATCATTGGCGACACAGTACGATTCGTGACGGTCGACCCACCACGCGTGCGCATTACGGGACGAACCAGTTATTTTCTGTCAGCCTTTGGCGAACACATGATCGCCGAGGAAATCGAGATTGCGTCTGCCAAGGCGGCCAATGAACTGGGCGTACACATCACAGACTATTCCGTCGGGGCGGTCTATCCAGACGACAATCGCCCCGTCGGTGGGCATCTTTATGTGATGGAGCTGGTGGAAGACGCCACACCGGAGTTTGCCGAGGCGTTCTCGACCCTGGTCGACAACCAATTGCGCGACGGTAACAAGGATTATCGGGCCCATCGATCTGAAGGATTTGGTATGGCCGCGCCCGATATCAGGGTCGTCCCGCCGGGGACTTTTGCCGGATGGATGAAGTCACGGGGGCGCTTGGGTGGCCAAAATAAAGTGCCGCGCATCATCAACGACCAGGACCTGTTCCAGAATCTGCGGGATTTTGCCGACAACGCAATTTCCTAGACCGTTCGTGCCGAGTGATTTACGCACTCAGCTGTTATTCTTTGCTGGCTTTCATTGCGGGTAAAACTTCCCTGACAAACAAGGCGTTGGCAGCCTCGGATTCGGGCGTTGACCCCGCGCGCCCTATCCCACTGATGATCACCTTGTCGAGGCCCAGTGCGCGCAGTGAGCGCAGTCGCTCGATGCAATGATCAGCGTCGCCGACGATGGCAAACTGGTCAATAAAATCTGGCGTCAGGGTTTCGGCCTGTAGGGAATCGCCATGGGTGTGTTTCTTCATGTCATAGGCGTGGATCAGATTATTGAGGACTTGTTCCTGATCGCCTTTCAACGGCCCGCTGGTCTTGCCATGCATCACTGAAAAGCGGGCAAAAGTTGTCAGGCCGCCCCGGACTAAATTATGCGCCACTTGTTTGTCCGGGTGGCTGGCGCAATTGATGAAGGCACCAAAGGCAATGTCGCCGGGGTCGAGGCCTGCCTCCGTGCGCGCTTTGCGGGCCAGCTCGATGCCCCACGCCAGACGGTCTGTGTCGGCACCCACAGTAAACATGACCCTATCTGCGTGCACCGCGCCAACGGCAATAACCTTGGGACCGCTGGCAGCGACTTCGACGGGGACTTTTTGCTTGCCGGTCAGGGCCGTGATCTGGCTGTGCGGCGGCGCGCTGGCCAGATGCAGGGCCGACAGGGGCGGGGCGATATGATCTGGGATATCAATTTCGTCAAAAGGCACGGCTTCTGCGCGCAAATAGGTCTGCACATGACGTAAATATTGCTCGAATTGCGCAACTTTTGTGGGCGACCGCCCCAGATGCGCCATGGCAGAATCGCCGCGACCAATGCCCAGATAGGCCCGACCTCGCGACACGCTTTGCACACTGGCAATGGCCATGGCGGTGACAGCCGCCTGGCGCGTGCCAGAATTGGTGACGCCGGTGCCCAGACCAATGCGTTCGGTCACAGTGGCGGCCATGGCCAGGGCCACATAGCAATCGCCCGACAGGTTTTGGGAATCGACGACGGACAGACCGTCCCAGCCATCGGCTTCGATCCGGCGGGCGACATGCATGATGCCGCGGGGGCTTGAGACATCTTGATGCCAAAGCTCCATCCGCCTGGTCCCTATCCTGCGCGGGCCCAAGCTTTGGCCTCATCAGATGCGACCCATTTAATGGCATTGTACAGGAAGGTGCGGAAGGCCGGGTTGGCATAGGCCAATGGCCCGTCGCCGGCTTCGCTGGCGACCAGCGGACTGTTGCCCGTGCGCTTGGCCCACACTGTCAGATTGCTGCCGGTGGGGTGGTTCCAGTTCTGCTGTTGGTCCATCGGTGCCAGAGGCGGCGGTGTGAAGTTCTCTTTTTCATAGGCATAGTCACTGCGCAACAGCGGCACAATGTCCGGATTTTTCTCGTAACCAGCCGTCTTAAGATAAATCTCGTCAGTGATCTCGAACCCGTCACCCAACCCCTGCGACACAGGGTGGTCTGGGTCCTGGACCGACAGGAAGTGCGTTGCGTTGCGTTCGGGCTGGCCGCCGCCGCCGCGATAGCCCGATCCCGGGACAATCTCGCCGTTCAGCTCGCCTTCTTCCAACATGAAGGACGTGCCCGAAATCTCTCGCCACAGGGGCCAGCCGGGCCATTGCACCAGGGCGTGGTTCAGCATGACAAAGCCAACGCCATCTTCCAGCAAGGCCTCAATAGTGGCGACATAGTCGGCGCTGGGCTGCGTGAAGTTTGCCCCGCCATCGCTTTCAGTGCCCCACATGTCGTAAAACACCACGGCATCATAGTCTTTGACGTTTTCCGGTCGCAGCATTACCTGGGCGGCGGGGTGCTCGACCACGCAAGCATTGAGGTCGGGGTTCTCGTCAAAAATGGCGTAAAACCCATTATAATCAAAAGGGTGGCCTTTGGTGACCACCAGAACATCCAGCGCCATTGTCAGCCTTGCTCCTGAATCAGACCGCTGACATCGCCGTCCCAGGCGTCGTGATCGGTTTTCAATCCGTTGAACATATCCTGGATGATCGGGGCGTCCCCGTGCAGCTCCACATAACAGCCCATATCGTGCCGGGCATCCATATAATGGACGTAGTCTCCGCCCCACAGCGTGCAGACACTGGGGTAGCCTGCTTCTTCAAACCGTTTTACCTCGGCGGCCACATCGTGGATCAGCAGGCCAATATGGTGAAAGCCATAGTCGCCTTTTTTAAACATGTCGCGATAGATCGACGGCGTGTCGTCATGCTGGGCGATGAACTGAATATGTGCCGGGCCGCACTGGCCAAAAGCATAGCTGACGTCGGCCTCGACATGTTCGCCCTTGTAGCGAAAATCCTCGGCAATGTGGTGGCGCACAACCCGAAACGGGCCGGCCCCCATCATCTTGTGCCATTTGTGGCAGGCCTCATCGATGTCTTCAACAAAATACGCGTATTGCCAGATTGGATGTCTGATGATGCTCATGATAAATTCCCCTTATCCCCAAAACTGTCTGGGTAACACTATAGAGGGTGCCCACTGTGTGGCGTCAATGGCTTTGGGGCAGCGAAATAAATAATGGTTAACGTCTTGATGTTGCGCGTATAGGCTGGGCAGCAATCCAAGGGAGAGGGAACCATGTCCGTTGAAAACGCAGAACGCTTCATCCGATTTTTAAAAGACAACAAAGACTTGCAAGACAAAGTCCAGACTGCGGGACCCGAAAAGTTTGAAGCAGTCACTGCCGGGGCGGGGGCATCATGCACCGCCTATGAAGTTGCCTGTGCGGTGGCCCGAAACTCTTAACCAGAAGTACAGGCCATGTCCTGGCGGGTGACAGGCGCAGCAGGGGTTATCGGCTTTTATGACCTGGCCCTGAAACGGGCTGGTCAATGCATCACACAGCCCACCCCAGGATAATGGGACAACATCACCCCACAGGGTGTATAATATTGGCAACAACCAGCCCGCGCAGTTGATGCGGCTGGTAGAGCTGATGCAGAAGGCCATGGGTGCCGAAGTTGAAATCAGACAGGCCGCCATTCAGCCGGGCGATGTTGAAACAATATTTGCAAATATTACGGCCATAAAACCGGGACCACGACTTTAGCCTGACAACGTCTCTGGAAGATGGCGTCGACAAATTTGTCAGTTGGTACCAGCAGTATTACCAGATCAACTGACGGGCCTGGTGACCTGGCCGTCAGTATTTGTTGCGACACCTTCGCAGTAGACATTCGCATAATGATCTGATTAACATGAACCCAAGGAGGCTTGAGAAGGTAGATCTTTAACTGCCCATTCGCCCCTTTCATGCGGTCCGGTTCAAACTAGGACAGAGTGGCCGTACGTACCCACGGAATATGGAGGTACACACTATGGACGACGAGATGGTCGCATCTGCGGCCTATGACGAAGTAGAACCAAAAGTCAGGAACATTCCTGTAACTGACCTTAAGGACGTGTTAGCCGGTGGGCTGCGCGATTTTTCTGCCCATCCATCTCACCGCGTCTTTCTAAGCCTTATCTTTCCCGTCGCCGGGTTCTTTATGATCCGGATGACGATGGATTATGATGTCTGGTCTCTGATCATTCCACTGGCAGCAGGTTTCGCCCTCATCGGGCCTTTTGCTGCTATTGGCATGTACGGCCTGAGCAGGCGTCATGAAAATCACCCAGCCGTAACTTGGCGCGGGTCAATGGATGCCTTCAGGTCGCCCTCTTTGGGGTCGATCCTTGTGCTGGGTCTTATTCTAACGGTGATTTTTGTGGCCTGGGTTTATACAGCTCGGTTTATCTATGGTGTGACCATGGAAGGGGTTGGCCCGATTGAGCCGTCGTCCTTTGTCTCAACGATTTTTGGTACCAGCGAAGGCTGGTCCCTGCTGATTATCGGCGACGTCGTTGGGTTTATTTTCGCCGTTGTCGTTCTATCGATCAGCGTGGTTTCGTTCCCGCTTATGATTGATCACCATGTCAGTTTGGGGACTGCAGTGCGCACCTCGATCAAGGCCGTGATGGTCAACCCGGTCACGATGTTGGCCTGGGGCGGGATCGTGGGCCTGTCCCTGTTCCTTGGTTCATTGCCTTTCTTTGTCGGGCTTGCCGTCGTGTTCCCGGTTTTGGGACACGCGACCTGGCATCTCTATCGAAAGGTCATCGAATTCTAGGGAAACTCAATCCACACCGCCTTCTGCGGAAACAAAAACAAAGAATGATGTGGGCAAGAAACGCCTTGCTCACATCATCCAGGAAACACCCAAGCAGTAAGAATCAGAGCCAATGATATTCGCAATCGTTATTTTCCTACTTACCATCGGTACAGTGGCTTTCCACTTCTGGAGTCCATGGTACCTGACCGAACTGGCCTCCAACTGGAGTGGGATGGATGACGCGCTGACCATCACTTTTGTGATCACCGGCGTTGTCTTTGTCCTTATCAATTTGTTCTTGGCATATGCGGTCTTTAAATACCGGCACAAAGAAGGCTCGCGCGCCGATTATGAGCCAGAAAACAAAAAGTTAGAGCTTTGGCTGACCGGTCTAACGTCTATCGGGGTGGTCGCCTTATTGGCGCCTGGTCTGGTTGTCTGGGCGGACTTTGTTGACGTGCCAGAAGACGCCATGGTTGTGGAGGCCGTGGGCCAGCAATGGACCTGGACATTCCGTTATCCCGGTGATGATGGTATCCTTGGGGCTGCAGACCCGACATTCATGACCATTGATAACCCCTTTGGCTTGAACCCGGACGATCCCTACGGCCAAGATGACATCGTCGTCGAGGACAATGAGGGTCACCTGCCGACCGGCGGACCCGTCAAAATGTTGCTCCGGTCCAAGGACGTGCTGCACGATTTTTATGTGCCGCAGATCCGTGCCAAAATGGATTTGGTCCCCGGTATTGAAACTTATTTCTGGTTCGAACCAACCAGAGTTGGCGAATTTGAAATCTTGTGTGCCGAACTGTGTGGTACCGGGCACTACACCATGCGCGGCTTGTTGGTGGTGCAGGAAAAAGCAGATTTTGACCTATGGTTGTCAGAACAACCGACATTTGGCGAACTGTCCGCAGAGGCGGTCGCTGAGCTAAGCACCGAGTTAAGCACCGAGTGAAGTAACGAATAACCAACAGCATAATAATAAGAACAAAAAACAGGCTGGAGACAAGAAACGACTAAGACTTAAAGGGGAATTCCATGGCACATGCCACCATGGCCGACGATCTGACAGAACTTTATCATCCCAAAACATTTATTGGGAAATATATCTGGAGTCAGGATCACAAGGTCATTGCCATTCAGTACACAATCACAGCGGTGTCTGTTGGGCTGGTCGCCCTGACGTTGTCGTGGTTCATGCGGTTGCAAATCGGCTTTCCGGGCATGTTCGAATTCATCGACGCCGACAGCTATTACCAGTTTACGACCATGCACGGCATGATCATGGTGATCTATCTGCTGACGGCATTGTTTCTGGGGGGCTTTGGTAATTATCTGATCCCGTTGATGATTGGGGCACGGGATATGGTGTTCCCGTACCTTAACATGTTGTCTTATTGGGTCTATTTGCTGTCTGTCATCATCTTAATGGCCAGTTTTTTTGCGCCTGGTGGTCCAACGGGGGCTGGGTGGACGCTCTATCCGCCGCAAGCGATCCTGGCGGGAACGCCAGGGCAAGAGTGGGGCATCATGTTGATGCTGACATCGCTGATCGTGTTCATTGTCGCCTTTACCATGGGTGGCCTGAATTACGTCACGACCGTGTTGCAGGCACGCACCAAAGGCATGACCCTGATGCGGATGCCATTGTCCGTCTGGGGCATTTTTGTCGCCACGATTTTGGGCCTGCTGGCGTTCCCGGCTTTATTGGTCAGTGGCATTATGATGTCGCTTGATAAATTGATCGGGACCAGCTTTTTTATGCCGGCCATTGTTTCGATGGGCGAGCAGCTGGAGTATTCCGGCGGTAGTCCGGTGTTGTTCCAGCATCTGTTCTGGTTTTTTGGTCATCCCGAAGTGTACATCGTAGCCTTGCCGGCCTTTGGTATTGTCTCGGATATTTTGTCCACCCATGCGCGCAAGAATATCTTTGGCTATCGCATGATGGTCTGGGCCATATTGGTCATTGGCGGTCTCAGCTTTGTCGTCTGGGCGCATCATATGTATGTCAGCGGCATGAACCCGTTCTTTGGGTTCTTCTTTGCCACAACCACCCTGATTATTGCCGTGCCGACGGCCATCAAGGTTTATAATTGGGTGCTGACCTTGTGGAAGGGCGACATCCACCTGACAGTGCCCATGCTGTTTGCGATCGGCTTTATCTTTACCTTCATCAATGGGGGTATTACCGGCCTTTTCCTGGGCAATGTGGCAGTGGACGTACCGCTGTCGGATACCTATTTCGTGGTCGCCCATTTCCATATGGTGATGGGGGTCTCGCCGGTGCTGGTGGTGTTTGCAGCCTTGTACCACTGGTTCCCGAAAATCACCGGGTACGAGTTCAATGAAAGATTGGGCAAAATCCATTTCTGGGGAACGTTCCTGGGGACCTATGCGATCTATCTGCCCATGCATTACCTTGGTATTCTGGGCATGCCGCGGCGATATTACGACTATTTGGACGCCGCGTTCATTCCAGACTCGGCCTATCTGATGAACCAAAGCATCACGATCGCAGCGCTGATTGTTGGGGCCTTCCAGATGGTCTTTTTTGCCAATGTCATCTACAGCCTGATCAAGAAAAAGAAGTCAGACCCCAATCCGTGGAACGCGACCACGCTGGAATGGCAAACGCCTGATAATCCGCCAGTTCATGGCAATTGGGGGCCTACGCTGCCCGTTGTGCATCGTTGGGCCTATGACTATTCGGTGCCCGGCGCTGAAAAGGACTTCTTGCCGCAGAACATGCCGCGCGGGGCCGACCCGAATGCACAGGAAGAACACACATGAACATCTTCCAAAAACTAGCGGTCAAGCCATGGTCGGATGATGCCCATGTGGACATGACCGTCGAAGGCGGGTTCCATGCGACACCGGCCAAAGTTGGTCTGCGCTTTTTCCTGTTTGTCGTGTCGGTATTATTCTTCCTGCTGACGGCGGCCTATTTCATGCGCAAAGGCATGATTGACTGGGTCAAGCTGCCGCTACCGCCCCTGTTGATGGTCAACACCATGGTTTTGGTGGCGGCATCCTTTGCGCTGCAATGGGCTAAAAATTCAGGCCGCGATGGCAATTTGAAAAATTTGCGTCTTGGGTTGGTGTTGGGCGGCGTCCTGACCATTGGCTTTTTGGTCGGGCAGATGATGGTCTGGGAAGACCTCTCCGCGCTGGGCTATTTTGCCGCGACCAACCCCTCCAATGCGTTTTTCTATCTGTTTACCGGGCTGCACGGGCTGCACATGGTGGGCGGCTTGGTGGCCTGGGGACGGGCCACAAGCAGCGCCTGGCGCAGTGATGCTGATGTTGAACAGCTGACGCAGCGGACAGATTTATGTGCGGCCTATTGGCACTATTTGCTGCTGATCTGGCTGTATGTCTTTGGTCTTTTAATTATCACTTAAACGGGATTGATTTATGTCATCACAAGCAATTTCTGAGGCGTCGGGGGAACTCGAAGGCTGGGACGGTGCTGTAGACGATTTTTCCACCGACCAAGAGGCCTTCAAGAAAGTCCCCTGGGGCAAGTCGATGATGTGGATCTTCTTGCTGTCTGATACCTTCATTTTCAGCTGTTTTCTGATCAGTTATATGACGGTGCGCATGAGCACGACGGTGCCCTGGCCCCCGACGAGTGAAATTTTTGCGCTGACCATTGCAGGGCAACATGTGCCGCTGCTGTTGATCGCGATCATGACATTCATTCTGATCACCAGCTCGGGCACAATGGCGTTAGCGGTGAATTTTGGTTATCGCCGCAATCGGAAAGTCACTTTTTGGCTGATGTTTGCCACGGCTGTCCTAGGCGCGTCTTTTGTGGGCCTGCAGGCCTTTGAGTGGACCAAGCTTATTGTCGATGAGGGTATCCGACCCTGGGCCAATGATTTTGGCGCGGCACAATTTGGCGCCACCTTCTTCATGATCACGGGCTTTCACGGCATGCACGTGACGGTGGGTGTGATTTATCTGCTGATCGTCGCGACAAGGGTCCTGCGAGGGAAATACGAACATACGGACTATGAGATCGTCGAGATAACCGGCCTGTATTGGCATTTTGTTGACCTGGTCTGGGTCTTCATTTTTGCATTCTTCTATTTGTGGTGAGGGCGCTATGGAACACACAGAGGGACAACAACATCCATTAGGAATCTACTTCAAAATCTGGGGGCTGTTATTCTTCCTCTCAGGCATGTCCTATATGGTCGATTTTCTGGAGTTCCAGGGTTATCTGCGCTGGACGCTGATCATCACCTTCATGCTGATGAAAGCGGGGCTGATCGTCTCGGTCTTCATGCACATGATGTGGGAGCGGTTGGCGCTGATCTACGCCATCTCTTTGCCGCCTTTGGCCTTGTTGGTCTTCATCGGCATGATGTCTATCGATGCAGATTACATCTTTTGGACGCGATTGATTTTCGGGGCGTCCTCGTGACGGGCTTGCAGCAGGGAGTGCACTGAACCATGTCGGAAGAACATCACGAGAGCAGCGGCCTTGGCATATTCTGGTTCCAGATTGGCGGCGGGTTATTCTGTGTAACGGTGCTGATCATTGCGAGCTTGTGGGCGACAGATATCTTTTTCCCACTGCCGCCCAACCAGGCGACAGCCTATGAAATTGATTATCCTGATCGCGAATTGGCTGTAGCCCGGGCGCAAAACGTTAATCTGGCAGCCGTCCAGGTGACCTGGCCATTTGGTATGAGCAACAAGCGTAAACGCGAGCTGTTGGCACATAATCGCAATCTGCTGAAAACTAACCCGGCTGCGCTGAGGAACGTTTCCTATGTTGATCGCCCAACATCTGCGCGGGCCGCGCCAGCGGCGCCTGTCATTGTGGTGCCGTTCCCCAATTTGTTGGCAGAGGCTGACTTGGACCGCGGCCAAGTCGTGGCCAAAAAATGCCTGTCCTGTCATACCTTTAACAATGGTGGTAAAGACAGCACGGGCCCCAATTTGTGGAATATTGTGGGGAACGACAGGGCGCGCAATCCCAGCTTCAAATATTCCCCCGCCATGGCCGGATTTGGGGGGGCATGGTCGCTGGAATCGTTGGATGAATATCTGCGCAAACCAGGCAAATTTGTCAAGGGAACGCGCATGGCATTTTCTGGCATTCGCAAGTCCCAAGACAGGGCCAACCTGATCGCCTATATGCGATCGCAAAGCGACAGTCCTGTACCCCTGCCGGATATTGTTGATATAGCGCCTGCCGAAGAAGTACCTGCAGAGGCGCCTGCCGAGGCAGCACCAGAAACCGCTGAGGAAGCTGCTGCCGACGCACCCGCCATCACTGAAACGGACAGCTAAGAAGAGACGACATTGCCTGAGCTGACTTTTAGATTACTTGAAGACCAAGACGCGCGGATCTATCAGGACCTGCGGCTTGAGGCGTTGAGGGAATCGCCCAAAAGCTTTGCGGCAACCTATGAAGAAGATGCGGTCAAAACCGAGGCGGATTTCGTGCTTCGGCTCAACAATGACTTCGCGGTTGGCTGCTTTCACGCCCAAACACTGGTGGGCAGTGCGGACTTTTACGTCCCCGACGCCCACCGGTCCAAACTGTCCCACAAGGGCGTTATTGCTGGGTTTTTCGTGCGGCCGAAATATCGGGGTACCAGCGCCGCCTCTGGCATGGTGAAAGAGATTGTCACACATCTGCCCGATAGTGTGACCCAGTTGCACCTGTCGGTCCTGGCCAACAGCCCCCGTGCCGTCGCATTTTACGAAAAGGCGGGCTTTATCGCATGGGGTACCGAGCCCAAAGGATCAAAGCATGAGGGCACCTATTTGGACGAGCTGCACATGGTGCGCATGCTTGATGACTAGCTAGCAACAGTCAGTTTCCATATCGTTGTCGCCGGTATCTGCATCAAAGGGCACCACGGTCCCACAGCCGGCAAACACCCCGTAATGGCTTGATCCATCACCCATAAATTCGAAGTGATCCTTGAACCTGGAGTCGTGCAGCATTTGGTATGTATTGCGACACACGGGGAAGACCTTGCCCGCCTCTATCAGGTGATGCTTGTCCAGGCGTAGGCTGTGCTTGTGGTTCTCGATGGTGCCTTGGTAAATGACGGCCTGGCCATAATCTTCGCATTGCGCGTCCAGTTCCGGCAGTTTAAACAGGCGATAAGTTGCTGAATAGAAGTTGATATGCCCAACCTTCATCTCGATTTCCGGGTTCTCGATTGTTAGCGGTCTGTCTTCGACCAGCCGTGGGTCCAAAAACCCAACCGATTTTGCGGTACTGATAAAGTCGTGCCAGTAAAATGCCCCCGACAGGCATTCGCCGTACAAGACCGGGTCATCGGCCAGTGATGGCGGGATGCGTCGGTCACTGTAGACGTCTGAAAAATACAATTCGCCACCGGGCTTTAACAGGCGATAGGCCTGGCGCAATACGGCTTCTTTGTCGGGCGACAGGTTGATCACGCAATTGGAAACAATCAGGTCGAAGCTATTGTCGGGCATGCCCAAATCATCCAGTCGTTCGATATAGCCCTTGCGAAAGCTGACATTGGCGTTGGCATAGCCAAATTTATCAGTGTGGTAATCGATGTGGCGATTGGCGATGGCCAATTGCTGGTCTGTCATGTCGACGCCGACAATGCGGCCGTGTTCGCCGACCAATTGGCTTAGGACAAAACAATCACGCCCGGACCCACTGCCCAGGTCCAGGATATGCATGCCTTCCAATTGCTCGGGGTTCACCAGGCCACAGCCATAATAATGCGCGGCCACTTCATCATGGATGTTCGCCATTAGCGGCTTCAAATGGTCGGGCATATCATCGGTGGTGCAACAGGCGTTGGTCTGCAGGTCGTCAGATCCTTGGAGTACCTTGCCGTAATATTCCTGGATTTGTTCGTGCTTCATCGTTGGTCCAATATTCACGTATGTTCCCAGCATGATGCAATTGGTGATGATCCTTGGCTAGACAACTTAATGTGAAGCGAGCCTATGGCATGGGGCTGCGATTTCCTGCACACGAGCGCGGGTGGCGTCTTTATCTTCAAACCACAAGGCGTTGAGATATACGAACTCTCGGGATTCTAGCGGTACTTGGTCCTGTGGGAAAATGGCACCGACAACACAAACTTCAAAGCAAACACTGCAGTTTGTGCACCGCGCCGGGTCAATCACAGATATGCGATCCGCCAAACGCGAAACTATGCAATCTTCTGGGCAGGCGGCAATGCAAGACTGGTCGTTGACGCCAATACACGCCTCGGTCACGACAAAGGTCATAGGTCCTCCTTCTGATGATAGATTGGCGATGGCCCGGTAATGGCGCATTGCGCTCTGTCAAATGACCGATAGACTGGGTCGCAAATAAGGAGAGATTTATGCCCAGGCCCAAAGAGATACCCGCCATTGATCTGATGATGTCGCTGCCCACCAGCGCTGGTAGTGCTGTGATGTCCGGCGTTGGATCGCTGATCCGACCCACACCAGAGGAGAGCACTGGCGACAGCCCGATCGGCTATCTGTTCAAGGGGGCCCGCGACCGGTCGGACGAGGCCGCAGATATCGACGCGGTGGTTGCCCAAATGGACAAACACAATGTTGCCATCGCCCAAATACCGGTGAACCCGAAGGACCCTGAAGGGGCGCTGGAGATCTTCAACAAGTACCCCAGCCGCTTCATCGGCGATGTCAGTGTTGACCCTAATTTGGGGATGGAAGCCGTGCGCGCGCTAGAGGCAACGGTCAAGCTGCACGCGAACATCAAATCCTTCACCGCGTCGCCCAGCTTTGTTTTCCCCCAAGTGTCGCTGGACGACAAAAAGTGGTACCCGATCTATGCCAAATGCATTGAGCTTGGCATCCCCATGAATGTCTTTGTCGGCGTGCCGGGGCCGCGCGTGCCCTATAAAGGCCAACACCCGGAACTGCTGGACGAGATTGCCTGGTTCTTCCCCGAGCTGCAGATCGTCATGCGCCACGGCGGCGAACCGTGGACGGCGCTCTGTTGTAAGCTTATGTTAAAATGGCCGAATTTGTATTATTGTACGTCGGCCTTTGCACCAAAATACTATCCGCGCGACGTGCTGGACTTCGCCAATACGCGCGGTCGCGACAAGATTATGTGGACGGGTTATTACCCGGCGTTGTCGTACGACCGCATCTTTGACGAAATGGACGATTTGCCCCTACGCGACGAAACATGGGAGCCCTTCCTGCAGGGTAACGCGGCGCGGGTCTATGGGATTGAGGATATGCTGCCTTAACTGCTGAACAATATCCCACCCACAAAATATTCGTCATTCCATGCCCTGACCTATAGGTCAGGGCATGGAATCCAGGTTGAAAGTAACGTCCCTGCCATGGGCAGGGTCACATTCAATTTCTGGATACCGGGTCAATTTGGACTTCGTCCGGCCCGGCATGACGGCGGAGTTTGAAAGTCACGCCTTCAACAAGATTTCCACCACCCCATCCGGGTTATCGACCATCAGATGGTGGCCGCCTTCCAGGGTGTGGGTTTGCCATGTGGGGTCGTCTTTGAACTGGTCATAAAAACCATGGGTAGAAGGGTGCTCGAAGGCCGGGGCCAGAACATAATGACGATTGGTGACGGCTCTATAGGCGCCGCTTAGCTTGATGGGCTGGTTAAAGCATTTCAGGGGATGGTCTTCGCCTTTGTCGTCGACCCAGGTGCGATCTTGCTCGTTGACGCCAAAGGCCTCGGCGCTCATCGGCGGGACTGTGCTGCCGCCCGACGGGATCGCCTGCTCGTTGAAGGTATCGGCAAAAAATTGCGGTACGGTATCGAACATCGACTGGCCGTCTTCGGGCACCAAAGCATCCAGATAAACCAGGGCGCTGACGCGATCCGGCAATTGGTCGGCTACTGCTGTGATGATCATCCCGCCGTAGGAATGCCCGCATAGCACAATGTTTGTCAGGCCGTATGACGTGATCATCCCGGTGATGTCGGCGATCTGGGTTTCCATATCCACGCTGTCATCCAACAGGTGGACCCTGTCTCCCAATGCAGTCAACGATGGGGCGAAAGTTCTGTGGCCCATAGCGTGCAGCCGGTCGACCACCCGCTGCCAGCACCAGCCGCCCAGCCAGGCGCCGTGCACCAATACAAAGTCTGTCATCAGTTTCCCTTTCCCATGACCCTCGTCAGGGTATCAAGCGGTGGCGTTTCCGCAAGTGTTGCCTATAGTTAGGCCCGATCAATGGAAGGGACCTCTATGCAAGAAGGCCACTTTATCCGCATCCTGGGACGGCGTGACGTGTTGTTCGTCTCGTTCGGCGCCATGATCGGCTGGAGCTGGGTGATGATGTCGGGCGAGTGGATATCCCGCGCTGGCAGCCTGGGTGCCATGCTGGCTTTTGCCATTGGCGGCATTGCAATTGTCCTGATCAGCCTGACCTATGCCGAGCTGGCGTCAGCCATGCCCCAGGCTGGGGGCGAACACGTCTATAGCCACCGGGCGCTGGGATTTAACGGGTCGTTCATCTGTACCTGGGCCCTGGTGCTGGCCTATCTGTCGGTCACGTCGTTTGAGGCCGTGGCTCTGCCGACGGTGATGACCTATCTGTTTCCAAATTTTTCGCAGGGCTATCTGTGGACCATCGCCGGGTGGGACGTGACGGCTACCTGGGTTGGCATGGGCGTGCTGGGGTCGATCATTATGTCGTGGATCAATATTCGTGGCATCAAACCGGCGGCGGTGTTCCAGTCGATCATTACGCTGTTTATTATGGCCGTGGGCGTGATGTTCTTCACCGGCGCGGGCGCGGTGGGTGATATTGGCAATATGGACCCGCTGTTTGTTGGTGGCGCTGTGGGTGTCATGGGTGTGCTGATCATGGTGCCAACCATGTTTATTGGTTTCGATATCATCCCGCAATCGGCCGAGGAAATTGACTTGCCCTTTGGCGAAATCGGCAAGGTGTTGGTGGTTTCCGTCGTCATGGCGGTGCTGTGGTATGTGCTGATTATCTTTGGTGTCTCACTCGCCCTTGATGGGGCCGGGCGAGCGGCAGCAGATTTGGTCACGGCCGACGCCAATGCTCAGTTGTTTGGGGGCAATTGGGCGGGGACGCTGTTGGTGCTGGGGGGCCTGGCGGGGATCCTGAGTTCGTGGAACGCCTTTGTCATGGGGGCCAGTCGGGCGATTTACGCGATGGCCCAATCCGGCATGTTGCCTGCTTTTTTGGGGCATCTGCACCCCACGCACAACACCCCGCGCAATGCGATATTGGTCATCGGCATTCTGTCATGTCTGGCGCCATTTTTTGGGCGACCGGTGTTGGTCTGGTTGATCGACGCAGGCAGTTTTTCGGTGGTCATTGCCTATGGCATGGTGGCGCTGTCATTTTTGGTGTTGCGCCACCGGGAACCCGACATGGACCGACCTTATCGCGTGCGCCATGGCCAAATGGTGGGCTGGAGTGCCCTCATTCTGTCGATTGCTATGCTGTATCTGTACGTGCCCGGCAGCCCAGCCGGGCTGATCTGGCCCTATGAATGGGCCATCGTGTTGGCCTGGGTGGCCTTGGGCGTGGTGATGCGCCTGACAGCGCGGCCAAATCCTTAGGTCAGCGCAGCCAAATCCTTAGGTCAGCGCAGCTGGTGGGTAGGGCACAAACTCGACCGTCCGCATAGGCTCGTCGAATGCAGCAATGAACACCACGGCTTTATCGGCCCGAATGGCATGCAGCGTGCGCCTTGGGATATAGCAGATGTCGCCTGCTGATAATTTGTGCCAGACATCGGCCTCGACATCATGAAATTCCGCCTCGCCTTCAACGACGAAGATGTGGTTGTTCTGGATGTGCCAATGGGGGTCTTCGGGCACGATTTTGGGGTGCACGGCCATCAGGGGCCACAATTTGCGCGCCTTCAATGTGTCATAGACCCCATCCATATTCTCAAAGACGCCGTGTTCGATTTGTATTGGCATGGTCGTTCCCCCGATTCTGGACCCCAGCCTAGCTGCCAATCCTTAGTCGGCAAAGGTTTTGTTGCGCTGGACTCTGTTTCCGCTGCGACTTAGGCTGATGCGCAACGAGAACAGGTTATATTTTAGGGGAAAAGACGATGTCTGACAGAGGCGTATTGAAGGTTGATAAGGGTTATTTCGAGACCAAGGATGATGTTGTCCGGGATATGCTCAAGACCGGTTTTTGGCCGACGACTCATATTTCGCTGACAAGCCCAGAACTGCCAGTGCATTGGCATGATGGCGATATTATTGGTTATGTGATGTCCGGCAGCACCTATATTCTGGATGGTGATTCCAACAAAATTCAGTTAGAGGCAGGCGACCGGCTGGTGATCCCCGAAGGCGCGCTGCATGCCGAAGGTGAAGTGACAGAAACTGTTACTTACATTGTGACTTTGGGCAGATGTGAGCCCTATATGAATGCCCTTCGTATGCTGGACCCGGAAACCTATCCGACGCCGGACATGCTGGCACTCGACCCAGAACTTGTCACAAAATTGATGAGCTCTGTCGCCTGATAAATGGCTTGGCCGTGCTAATGATTTATGCCGTCGCCCCTGTTCATTCTGGGTTTAGCTTTCCATGTTATTATACGCCCAGTTGAACAGCATAAGGGGAAGATCGTGCGGATACTCATCATTGCGACCACAGCTGTTGCTCTTGTCTCAGGGTCTGTCTGGGCGGCGACTGATTATAATTCATCCCGGTCAAACCGCACCACAAGTAGTGTAGCTGCACCTTCAGGGGATGACCCGGTCGTGCGCAAAAAGCCAGGCCGGACAACGTATGGCGATATCACGCTGAAACGCGGTGTTGCTGGCGCAACCGCGCCGGACACACAGCCCGCTCAGATCGACCCGCCATCCTTGCAATTGGATGCCGGTCCCTCAGACACATCGACCACGCGTGCGAAATCATCAAAGCCCAAGGAAATTGTGGTTGTTGGTTCCAAGACCAAAGACGGTAAAGAAAAAGATGACAAGGGCGTCGCCCTCGAAGGGTTAAGCCCCGAGGGTAACAGCACCAAGTCTATGTTCAAACCCGATGGCACACCCCTGCGCGGTACCATGACCACGCAATAAGCTTACAACTTGGCCAATTGACCGCCATCGACGGCGATGTCCTGGCCAGTGATCATGCTGGCGCCTTTTGAGCACAAAAACAGCACGGCGGCGGCGACTTCTTTGGCCTCGCCCATGCGGCCGATGGGCAGCAGGTCGTCGATGATCTTTTGCTTCATCTCGTCGGGCAGGGCTGCTGTGGCGGCCGTAATCTCTGTTACCGTTGGGCCCGGTGATACCGAATTGACCCGAATGTTGTCTGAGGCATAAGTTATGGCCGCCTGACGCGTGAGGCCAATGACGCCGTGTTTGCTGGCGGCATAGGCGGGTCCCGCATAGGGACTGCCGCGCTGCCCCATAATCGACGCATTGTTGACGATACAGCGGCTGTCACCCTTGGGCCCAGCCTCTATCATGGCCGCCAGTTCGTGCTTCATGCAGCGATAGACGCCCTTGAGGTTTGTATTCATCCACTGGTCCCATACATCGTCGTCATATTGATGGAATGGTACTTCAAGACCGAACATGCCTGCGTTGTTGAAGGCGAAATCCAGCTGACCCCAACGGTTCACGACCTGATTAACCATCGCCTTAATGTCGGTATCAGAGGTCACGTCGGCGCGGATGAAAATGGCGTTTCCGCCATCTTGTTCGATTTTGTCGACCACTTGGGCGCCCCGGTCTTCCCGCCTGCCAGCAATGGCAACGCGTGCGCCTTCTTTGGCAAAAAGATAGGCCGTTGCCTCACCAATACCAGACGTGCCCCCAGTAATCAGGACTGTCCTGCCGTCCAGCGTGCTCATGTAACGTCATAGCCCATGCGCCGGAACCAGGGGTGTTCTGGCGATCTGGGTTTGACCATCTTCAATTCCGGGTGCGGCCCGCCGATCACGTCGGGCACATCCTGGTCCATGTTCCAGTCCAACACATAGGTCACGCTGGCAATCCGCCACTCTTTGCCAGTGGGGCCGTTACGGCGCTCGAACCGAGTAATATAGCGCCCGCCAAAAATATTGGTCTTGTCGGTCCCGCGACCACCGGCGATGCCATAGGCTTCGACATAGGCCGTGTCGCCATCCAGTTCGATCTGCGCTGCGCTCAGCAAATGAAACGTGGTTTCAGGGCCGCGTTCGATCTCCATCAAGACAGGCAGATAGTCTTTGAATTTACCCTCGAAAAAACCAAAATCGACATCGGCGTCGTCCCAGAACACTTCCTGCAATAGTGTTTCATCGAGCCATTCCTGACCACGGCCATAGCGCACTAATTGTTGTTGGATTGCGTTGCGCGACTTCAGTTGGTCTATCTCTTCTCGCATGGACGCGATTTCGGCGGCTAGATCAGTCATTTACATCCCCATGTGATCAATGTTTGGATGGCCAGTATAAGAATTTCCGAGGGAGAATAAACATGGCCTATACGCTGCAGCAATTATCCGACATGGAAGACATCCGTCAGGTCGCCAACCGGTACAGCCACGGGGTCGACCGGCTGGACCCCGACTGGATGAAATCTGCCTATTGGCCTGATGCTACGGATGATCATGGGATATTTGTTGGCAACGCGCATGAATTTGTCGATCTGTGCATGGTGTCCCATCTGCCGTGGCGGTCGACATCCCATTGCATTTTCAATCATTCCATCGAACTGGACGATGACGGCATCCACGGCACCGGCGAGGTCTACAATGTGACCTATCTGTTCAAGGATGACAGCCAAGTGCTGGACACATGGGTCGGGCGTTATCTGGATGAATACGAAAAGCGTGGGGATGAATGGCGCATCATCCGCCGGGTCTGCGTGCACGAAGGCACCAATACCAGCGATGTCGCGCGGATGGCCATTGATTCGAGTGGCTTTCGCCAAGGCGCGTTTGACCGGCCATCACTGGGTCGACCCATTGGGCCCGGCAGCGAGTAATTATTCGCCCAATTATTGGTTCGCCCAGAACCACTCGCCAGGTTCCCACGCATCTGCCATATGGGCCTGGCCCCATTTTGCCATTTCCTGCACCACAGGCCACAGATCCAGACCGCGCTGCGTCAGCCCGTATTCAAAACGGCGGGCATGGTCGGAATATTTCTGCTTGGTAACCACGTCGATTAGTTCCAGCCGTTTAAGGCGATCCGCCAGAATATTGGTCGGAATGCCTTCGGGTGAATCCAGCGATCCACGGGGGCAGCGCATATGACGGCGGCCATGTTCCCTGTTGATGCGTTTACGGTCGAGGGCACTACCAAGCAACATGTTAAAATCGCTGACAGTGGCAATGTTGTGACCCGTCACTTCTGCCCCGAATGTGGCGGCAGGCTTTTTGCTGACAATAGTGGCACCGAGAGCACCCGTGCCGTGATGGTCGGCAGCCTGGACAATCCAGACGCCATAACCCCCATGGTCATTATGTACGGTGACAGCCGCCAGTCATGGGACATGCATGACGAAAACCTGACGGTCTTCCCCGGCATGGCCTAAGGCCAGGAGTTATTAATGAGTCAGGACCCTAGCCTTCGTCGCGACACTTCATCATGCGCAGGGGATTCAGGGTCATGACCTTGGTACCATCCTGCTTGATGACGGTGTTGAATGTGCGCACAAGGGCCCGGTCCGGGCGTTTTTTTGTCCGCCGGGCCTCAATCACTTCGCATTCTACATGGATAGTGTCACCGGCAAAGACAGGGCCGTGCATATTCAGCTCCATCCCCAAAAAGGCAATGCCTGTGTATTGCAACGTGGCTGCCATCACCAGGCCTTCAGCGACTGAATAGACCAGCGCACCCGGCACCAGCCGGCCATCAAAGTCGGTGCCGTTTTCCAGATAGTCCAAATCGGTGAACAACACTTCGATCATGCCCGTGGCACCGACGAAATTGGCGATGTCGGCCTCTGTAATGGTGCGGCCGATGGTGCGGAAGGTTCGCCCGACGGGCAAATCTTCGAAATAAATGCCTTTGCCGATCATTTCCATGGGGTGCTCCTGTATCAAAAAATTAGCGTCTGATCGTCCATTACGGCAAGCGGCTGTTGATTACAAGAAACAAGGCAGTGCATGATGCCTTTGCAAAGGGGAATAACAACATGCAAATCGTTTTGATGGTGGAGGGCCAAGAAGGCGTCACCTGGGAAGAATGGATCGCGCTTGCCAGCGCGGCCGAAGACGCGGGCCTTCACGGGCTTTTCAGGTCAGACCATTACACCATGATCCAGGGCACGCCCGGTGGAGCATTGGATGCCTGGGCGACAATTTCTGGCTTGGCGGCGGTGACCAAGACATTGCGCTTGGGCACGCTGGTGTCACCCATGACTTTTCGTCATCCCAGCAATTTGGCGCGTGTGGTTGCCAGTGCCGATCATATTTCAGGGGGCCGTGTTGAATTGGGCATCGGTACGGGCTGGTATGAGTTGGAGCATACCCAGAACGGTTTTCCCTTCCCCAAAATGAAAACCCGGTTCGATATGTTGATCGAACAGGTCGAAGTTATCGTCAAAAGTTGGACGGAAGACAGCTTCGACCATCAGGGCGACTACTATACCCTCATCAATCAAAGCGCGCTGCCGCACCCGGTCCAAGACCCGCATCCGCCGATCATCATTGGCGGGGCCGCCGGTCCGCGCTCACTGGCGCTGGGGGCAAAATATGCTGCAGAATATAACTCGTTCCTGTTTAACTCGACGGAAGAAGTGGCCGCGCGTCGCACCGCACTGAACGATGCCTGCCAAGCCATCGGTCGGGACCCGGCAAGTTTGGCTATGTCGGTCATGGGCGTTTGTGCCCTCGGTGAAAACGAAGCCGATACCATCCAGCGCACGCAAAATGCCATCGGCCGCATGGGTCAGATGGCCGCTTCTGAAGAAGCCCAGGCCGCCATCAAGGCCTCGCAAGGCATTGGCACGATCGACCAATTGGCGGAACGCTTTGCCACCTATGGCGCGGCGGGAGTTGACCGCATCTATCTGCAGCTGATCGACCGCACCGACCTGGAAGCCGTGGCTTTGATGGGCAAATTGGCCAGCGCCCTGAGATAGAACTGAATGACTGAGTGTAAGCTGTGCTAGTAAGCGAGCACCAATTCGCGCATTCGCGCTCACTAATTCTCAATGAAGGAAAATACCATGAGCCATCCTCAGCTCGATCTGACTCTGGACCAAATGCTCACCTCCACCCGCGCCGTGCGCAAGCGCCTGGATATGGACCGCGAAGTGCCGCTTGATGTGCTCAAAGAGTGCCTCACGATTGCAACCCAGGCACCCACCGGGTCAAACGCCCAGAGCTGGCAGTTCATGCTGATTACAGACCCTGAAAAGAAGGCCACGATCGGCGAATATTACCGGCAGGCGTTTGAGGTCTATAAGACAATGCCCATGTCGATCCATCACCTGAACAAGGACACGGGCGACGATAATATGACCGAAAGCCAGGATCGCTCTGCCTCTTCAGCAGATTATCTGGGTGAAAACATGGGCAAAGTACCGGCCATGCTGATCCCGATGATCGCGGGTCGCACCGACGGGCCTGCGCAAGAAGGCGTGCCTGCAATCATTGGGCAAGCCTCGCAAATGGCATCGATCATCCCAGCGGCGTGGAGCTTTATGCTGGCGGCGCGCGCCCGTGGCATCGGCACAGCGTGGAGCACACTGCATTTATTTTACGAGCGCGAAATCGCCGAGCTGTTGGGTATTCCCTATGACGATTTCATGCAAGTCGGCCTTATCCCCATCGGCTATACAATTGGCACCGAGTTCAAGCCCGCCTATCGCCCACCACTGGAAACAGTGATGCATGTGAACGAGTGGTAAGCAGACTGTGGTAACCATCAAGATGAAAAACCCCGCTTCGGCGGGGTTTTTTGTGCGCATGAAGGTTTGAGCTAACTGGGGTGGGCATTTTGTATGAACGAATTTATTGAACTCAGCCGCGCACATACTAGTGATGCGTCTCTGCTATCCAAGATTCGATTTGAAGCGATCCTGGCATTGGCTTTCTCAGCTTACGGCAAGGCGGGCGCTCAAAAATGGGCTGAATCGGCATCGGATGGTCGGGTGCTGAAGGCCATAGAAAATCACGAGGTATGGGTGGCTACCGACGGCGAACAGGCAATCGGATGGATCGAAATTCACGAAAACACTGTCCTGGGTCTGTATGTTGACCCGAAGGCTGCAGGCAGCGGTGTGGGTGTTACTTTGTTGTTGCGTGCAGAAGATCGAATTTCGTCTACAGGATATTCGACTGTCCAACTTGACGCGAGTTTGAACGCGGAGGAATTTTATGTGCGTCACGGGTATCAGCTCCTGTCAGAAAGAACGCCGGATTCTGGCTTGCCAATGGAGAAAAAATTGGAAGCTGCTTCGTCTACAGTCGGCGGAGTAGACCAAGGTGCCCCCTTAGTTATTGGGTAAGTTGAGTCAACGTGGGCGTGGGATCAAAGTAAATTGATGTTTCAAACGTCGTTCGTGCCGAGAGATTTGGGCCGAAGGCACAAATTATATCGAGGTATGAACACGTCGCAACTGCCGCGCGCTACATTGATGGGTCCATACCTCGATACAATC
>SMXS01000128.1 GCA_004356955.1 Alphaproteobacteria bacterium
GATCAGATTGAAGAGTTGGGCAAACTGGAAGGTGCTGAGATAAATCAGGCGAAAATCGTGCTGGCAAATGAGGCTACGCACCTTTGCCATGGGGCAGATGCCGCAGAATTGGCCGAGAAAACCGCCAGGAGCACTTTCGAGCAAGGTGGCATTGGCGAAGACCTGCCGACAGTCGAAATCAGCCGTGTTGACCTTGAAAAAGGGATTCCAGCCATTAATTTATTCAAGGAAACAGCGCTCGTTAAATCAAATGGTGAAGCAAGACGCCTGATCAAGGGCGGCGGTGCGCGGGTCAATGACGAGAAAGTGACGGATGAAAATCTGGAAATTTCGTCAAAAAACCTGAATGATGACGGTGTAATCAAGCTGTCAGCGGGTAAGAAGCGGCACGTGATTGTTCGGCCCGTCTAAGGCGTTACGTTAATTGAACTACTGGAGACAGAAATGCTTAACAGAGTTGCATTAGGACTTATTGCAAGTGGTATGTTGATGACTGCCCCAATGGCGGCCTATGCCGACCATCACGAGGCTGACGAAGCCCCCGCCGCTGATGCTGCAGAAGAAGTGTCGGTGAACTGCATTGACACCCGTCGGATCAAGTCAACCAGAGCCATTGACAATCAGACCATCATTTTCGATATGCGTGGTGGTACCGATTACAAGATGACCACAGTGAACCGCTGCTCTGGTCTGAAAATGCAGGGCACGATTATTTATTCACCAACGCCTTCCAGCAGACTGTGCGCTATAGACACAATCAAAGTGCCAATAACCACTAGTGGCGGTCTATTTAATACGAGCTTTACCCATTGTCCGATCGACAAAATTGTCGAGTATCAAAAGCCCGAAAAAAAGGTCGAATAGAACAGAGCCAGCGCGGTACCTATAGTTTGTAACGCGTGTACTCATCGTTAAAAAAGAACGCGGAAGGACAGCACAGTAGTGCACCCGCGTTCGCAGCTTAATATCACTGTCCATATCTTACTCATGATCTGACTTCTGTACGACATTACGGATTTTCGTCGAGGGAGTTGCCGGATCGATTGCCAAAAATGCCCTTGATTATCCCTGGGGCAAGTATTGATGCAGTGTTAACGCTGATTTCTGGGTTGGCAACTTCTCCATGCATCTTGAAATCGATGCCAAACACGCCTTCTTGTCCCCCTGCCGTCAAAATGTCGCCAACAATGGGCACGGATCTGATGATGGTATTGATGGTATAGGCCGGAATGATCGTACCTTTAACTTCCAACTTCCCCAAATCATCATACAAACGGCCGCCCATGCGCAATCCAACACTTGGGCCCATAGCGACAGCGTTTTCGAACCGAAGTTCGCCCTGATAAAGAGAAAACCCCAAGTCGAAGCGTTCAAATGAAATGCCGCCGCCACTCATTATGTCCCGGATACCGGTTATTGACGCCAGATTGAGCACCTGCGCCAGGCCAGGAGATTCCACGACCTTGAAATCAGATATCTTTACCCTGCCCTTTGTTGCGCCAGATTCAACGCTGGTGTCGGTTTTGGCCGTGAGAGACATTGTACCGCCATCTGCCCCGCCAAATATTCCCAGAGCACGGATCAATTGGCCTGCATTGTCAGTGTATAAGCTAACGATTGTCTGTTGCGCCTCTGGGATGGAACTGATGGTAAAAGATGATTCATCAGGCAACAACCCAGTGAGGTGAATATCCAGAAGCTTGCTGTCTTCGATGCGTAACAATCCAACAAGATCATGGAATGTGACCTCGCCGTGGGCAAAGGCTTTGTCAAATTGCAGATCGAGTTCGATATTAAACCCTGCGGCGCTATTTGATTCATCAAACAACGTGTCAATAACGGGCCGGAAGTCGATGGCCGTTCCCCCGGCGTGTCCGCTAATGTTCGACCCACCTGCACCAAATTCCAGCGACGCGAACAGGTTGTTGTTGCCGACTTTCAAAACATCCAGATCAATAAACCTCGGCGTGAAACTGAACCCAAATCCAGCGGCACCCCGTGCCGTCAAAGCACTGCTGGTGACATCAAACCGAGTAATGTCGATACCTTCTTCAACGACAGTAAACGAAAAGTCCATCTGGGCAGCGTCTCCCTTTCCCTTCGACCACGACAATGCGTCCACGCCGATTATGGTGTCGCCAAGGTCTAACCGGCCGGTCCCTTCTTCAATGTTCAGACCATTGCCAGCCATATCCAGATCAATGCCGATGCTGCCAGGGAATGGCACAGTGAACCCAAGCGCGCGGGAAAGTTCTGGCGTTGTGGAGCGTCCCTGGAGACGAACGTTGCTGCCATAATCGTCGCCGCGGACAAATTTCTCACTCCAGAATGCCTCAAACACCAGACCGCCAATCTTGATTCCACCCTTGGCTTCCAGATGCTCGGAATCAATTATCAGGTCCATATTACCTTCGGTGATCTCTGTACTGTCAGCCAATATTTTGGTGGAGAACCCCCTGATCTTGCCTCTGATATCGAGGTCCACATCCGAGAAAAGAAGCTTCTGAACCAAAGGGAATTCAACCCTTATGTCTGCCTCACCCGTGCCGCCAAGCAGATCGGGGTCAATGCTGTAGGACTTTGCCACGTTCAATGGTTCATAGGTTGTGATGTAGACAAGATCTGAGACATCGCCGGATGCGTGCGCTGTAACGACGCCTGAATGCGTTTCCTTCACATTCAGGCGATCCAGAACAACGCGTGCATCACGAATGTCGATTTTCATGCCGTTGGCTGGGTCTGCTAGCTCGGCAGTGGCAATCTTCATATCCAGAGTTGCCTCGGTGAAGGTACCCGTGCCCCGGCCTTTGCTGATTGGCGGCATAGGGCGCAAAAAATGGACTTCCAGTCCATCAAAATCCAGATCGGCAGAAAACGTACCCGATGGCAGTGGGTCGCCGGGCACAAAGCCAGGGGCAAGGTTGAAAGAGCCATCCAGCCTGCGAATGACGCCATTGGTCACATTGCGCGCCAGCCAACCGCGCGAGAATGGCTTGAAGGTTATAGGCCAGATGCGTGCAAGGGTCGCGAAGGGCATATTTCGTAGATGCAGATCGATCTGATACCTCTCACCGTCGTCAGCAAGCTCTATGGTGCCCTTCCCGCTCATGGTTGCGTTGCCAAAGGCCAGTCTGTAGTCGTGTAAAGTCAGCTTACCGGCCAATCGGTCCAGTTCTCCAACCAAGTGGCCACTCGAGAGCCCTAGAGGTTGCGCAAACAGGTCTGGTCTATTGGCTCGGCCCTGATGCAATTTCAGATCAAAGGTGACATGTTCGATAAAGAATTGCGGGCCAGCAACAATATTGACTGAGACAGTGATTGGAATATCGATGCCTTCCAAATTCCGCCAAAATCCAAAATTCCGCTGAAATGCAGAGGGCACCACATGATCAATCTTCAAATTGATCGTGGTTCGGTCTACCCGACGGTCATAGGAAAGACCGGCATTTAACGCGCTGATGCCGTCTCTGGATACCAAGTCGCCGCTCAAGGACACAGCGATGCCGGTATCTGTTTTACTTACTTCAAAGTTGGCATCTGTAACGCGCCAGTCTTGGCCCTGCGTCAGGTCCGTGATGGTCAAAATGGCGCGTTCGACACTCACGCGCTTTAGCCGGTCAAGGCCACCCGCCTGGGGTTTGGTCAGTAGCAAACCAATAATCTGCTCAAGGACAGCCTCGTAATTGGCCTCGCCGGTTGCTACTACGCCGAACCCCATGCTGCCGTCTTCGCGGCGCAAAAGTGCCAGTTCGGGGCCGATAATGGTCAAACTGTCTGGCGCCAGGCGCCCTTCTAACAGCCCAGCTGTTTCAAACTCGACTGCCACGCGAGGCAGCCTCGCAATTTCAGTACCCTGGCTATCCTTCAGGCTGAATTCGATGACCTGAAAGTCCAGACCATTGTCCCAGCCCGACCAGGTGAGGATAAAGTCTTCAATGGTGGCTGAATATCCAGGCAGGCTGTCGGCCAATGCGCGTTCGATGGGTGGTTTGATAAACCCCAGTGATATCGGACCCATGAACAGCCGAATGCCGACGATGGCCACAGTCGCGACAATAAGCCCCAACAGAACCAACAACGCCCGCACCAAAATGAATTTCGCCTTCGATAACAACACGTCTTAACTTTCTGGCCACGCCATAGGTTCGCTTGACCGCGTGAAAACAACAAAGCACTCTAGACTGGCTCTCCCGTCTGTTGCACCAAATTTAGTATACAGGAAATCCCATGAGTTATCTGGCCTCGGCCATCAATCCAGAACGCGTCCCGCGGATTTCCGACCCTAAGGGCCTGGTGCGATTGGATGACTTTATGGCCGTGCTATCGGAGGACCATCCTGACCTGTATTCAGCCTTGGCGGCGCCGGCTTTGCGGCCCATATTGGAGGGGATATTTACCAATAGCCCTTTTTTGTCCCAATGCATTGCCAAAGAACCTCAATTCCTGGCGACAATAGTAGAGGTAGGGGTAGAAAAGGCATTAGACCAATTATACTGTCACTTGCGATCTACTTTGCCAAAAATATCAGACACGCCCTCGTTCATGGCCCAATTGCGCATTGCCAAGCGAAAAGTGGCCCTGCTGACAGCTCTTGCCGATCTGGGGGGTATATGGCCTCTGGAAAAAGTGACTACTGCCCTGAGTGAATTTGCCGATATCGCGGTTGATCACACTGTCGCCCACCTGTTGCACCAGGCCATGGGCCGGGGCGATATAGCCTGGCCAGAAGGCCCCGTGTCCGATGCCCCTCTCGATCTCGCACGTCATTGCGGTTATTTCGTGCTGGCTATGGGGAAACTGGGCGCGGCAGAACTCAACTATTCCAGCGATATCGATCTGATCTGTTTTTACGATCTGGATCATGTGGACTTTGTCGGTAGACGGTCAGTGCAGGATTGCATGGTCAGGCTGACTCGAGATTTGGTGAGGATCATGCAAGAGCGAACTGGCGACGGTTATGTCTTTCGCACTGATTTAAGACTGCGTCCAGATGCGGGCGCAACCCCAGCCGCAATGTCGACAGAAGCGGCCGAGATTTATTACGAGAGCCTGGGTCTAAACTGGGAACGATCGGCCATGATCAAAGCGCGCGTCATGGCCGGAGACCTCGAAGCGGGACGGCAATTTCTGGAACGGTTGAAACCCTTTATCTGGCGAAAAAACTTGGATTTTGCGGCGCTGGACGATATTCGGTCAATGAAGGAACGCATCCACGAACATAATGGCCATTCCGACATCAGCGTGGCGGGACAAGATGTAAAACTTGGCCCTGGTGGCATCCGCGAGATCGAATTTTTTGTCCAGTCGCAGCAGCTGACATATGGCGGCCGTATGCCTGAGCTTCGGGATAACCGCACGCTTGTCATGTTGGATATTCTTCAGAAACAGAAATTCATCGATCCATCCACCAGCGAAGCACTCGCGGAGGCCTATCGCTTTTTGCGTCAACTGGAACATCGATTGCAGATGGTGCGGGACGAACAGACCCACGCCATGCCAAGTGCACCAGATCAGATTTCAGCCATTGCGAATTTCATGGCATTTGACGACGTCGAGAAATTTTCTTCGACCATGTTGGCGCATCTACGGACAGTACGAAGACACTTTTTGGGTTTGTTTCCGGGTCGGGACGACGATGAACCGGAACACGAAGATACGCGTTTGCTGTTAGTGACTGATGAAGCCCCTGAACGCAGCAAGCAAGCATTGAAGGATATTGGCTTTGCCGACGTTGATCAGGCAGCGATAATTGTGGCGCGCTGGGCATCGCCACGCTATCGGGCCTGCCGCAGCGAACGTGCGCAAGTGCTATTGGCAGAATTGCTGCCATTGATCCTGCGGTCGCTGGCCAACACATCAGAGCCAGATCAAGCGCTGGTGCGGTTTGACGAGTTTTTGTCGAAATTGCCATCGGGCGTACAGATGTTTTCGTTGTTTCAGTCCAATCCAAAACTGCTTGATCTATTGGCCCAAATTATTGGCAGTGCCCCTGCCCTGTCGGCCATGTTAGGGCGGTCGTCAGCCCTGTTTGATGCCGTATTGGACGCCGGCTTTTTTGAAGATATGCCTGACCAGAAATCATTGCGTCAAAGCCTGAAATTGGCTTTGGGTGATGCGCGAGACTTTCAGGATATTCTTGATGGCACACGTCGTTGGGCCAGTGAGCGCAAATTTCAGGTTGGCGTCAAAACTCTTCAGGGTTCAATGGATGCCGACGAAGGTTTTGCCGCCCACACCGATATTGCCGAAGTAACCCTTGGGGCACTGTATCCAGCGGTATACGAGGCATACAGTGCGCTTCATGGGGTAATCCCTGACAGCCAGATGGCAACCATTGCCATGGGGTCATTCGGCGGGATGGAAACCAGCTTTACGTCGGACCTCGATATGATCTTCGTCTATACGGTACCCGATATGGCGCAGATGTCGGATGGCAAAAAACCATTGTCAGCAAGCCAGTATTATGCGCGGTTAAGTCAGCGTTTCATCAATTCGATTACGGCGCAAACCAGCGAGGGCCGGCTGTATGAAGTCGATATGCGCTTGCGCCCGTCGGGCAATGCCGGGCCCGTCGCTTTGTCACTCGACGCGTTCGACACCTATCAGCAGTCGCAGGCTTGGACCTGGGAACACATGGCCCTGACGCGCGCCCGGGTAATCGGCGCACCCCCTGAACTGCAAAACCAAGTGGAACGGGTCATTAAATCTGCTTTGTGCAAGGAGCGAGACAGGGATCAATTGTTGGTAGATGTGGCCGAGATGCGTGTTCGGTTGACCACTGAATTTGCTGTATCGAGCCCCTGGTCGGTCAAATATGTACGGGGTGGCTTGGTCGATATCGAATTCATTGCGCAATATCTGCAATTGAACCACGCTTTTACCGTTCCCGAGATATTACAACCTCATACCCTGACGGCCCTGCAGCAGTTGAAGAAGACGTCATTACTTAACGAGGCTGATGCCGGGGACCTGATTGAGGCGCTGCAGATGCAAAGTGCGGTGCGCGGATTCATGAGGCAATCTATTGGTTCTGACAGTGACCCCACGGACATTGCATCGGTTGATATGCAGACTGCTTTGGCGCGCACTGCAGGGGCCGAAACTATTGACGTTTTGCAATCTCGATTGATTGCGCATCAGAATCGGGTTTTATCCATCTATACAAGATTGATTAAGACGCCCGCAGATGCCATATCACGGCAAAGTAAATCCGAAGACTAAGTGGAGATAATCATGACCGTCGTACTAATTGAAGGTGACCAGGCCCCCGATTTTTCATTGCCTCGAGATGGGGGAGAAACGATATCTCTGAGCGACTACAAGGGCAAAAAAGTCGTCGTGTATTTTTATCCTAAAGACAGCACCCCTGGCTGCACTACTGAAGCCAATGACTTCACGCGGCTAAAATCGGCATTTGATGCCGCTGGCGTGGAAATCGCAGGCGTATCCCGAGATTCTTTGAAGCGACATGAAAACTTCATCAACAAACAAGACCTGAAGATAGCCCTTCTGTCTGATGAAGAAGGCACCATGACCGATGCCTTTGGCGTGTGGGTCGAAAAAAAGAATTATGGCCGGACCTATATGGGCATCGAACGGTCGACTTTTTTGATTGACGAATCCGGCAAAATCGAACGTATTTGGCGCAAGGTCAGGGTCAAAGGTCATGTCGACGCCGTACTGGCCGCCGCCAAAGGCGAATAGTAACGTCAGTGACGATGGCACCAACACTGAGCGAATTGGCCCGCGACATTTTGTTATGTGCGGACCCCGCCGAAAAAGCTGCAATGGCTCAATCGGTCGCCGTGCGTTGGCGCTTGGGCGACATCGCAGCGGTCGGCCTGCCATGTGCGCCCGTGTCACCTGCGTATGCAGACCGGCCAATTTTAATGCTGCCAAAAGACATGCCGCGTCGCCGTGCCAGTGGCCAACTGCAAAACCGGGTGGCTTTGTTGCATGCGGTCGCCCATATCGAACTCAACGCCATCAATCTGGCATGGGATATTATCTGCCGCTTTGCCTCACCTGATATTCCCGACCAATTTTTTGAAGACTGGGTGCGTGTGGGAGACGAAGAGGCAAAACACTTTTTGCTTGTGCAAAAAAGACTAGAGGAGCTGGGAACCACGTATGGTGATATGCTGGCCCATGACGGTCTGTGGCAAGCTGCCAAGACCACATCACACGACTTAATGGCACGACTGGCCATCGTTCCCCTTGTATTTGAAGCCCGGGGACTGGATGTAACACCAGCCATGATCGCCAAACTCCAACGCGCTGGTGACATGCAGAGTGCGGCTTGTCTGCAGATTATCTATGACGACGAAATTGGCCATGTCGCAATTGGCAAGACTTGGTTCGATTGGTGCTGTTGCCAAAACAAGCTTGAACCCATCTCAACCTGGAAGACCCTGGTAGCGCAACATTTCGCGGGTAAATTGAAACCGCCATTCAATGAAGCCGCGCGAACACAGGCTAATTTTCCACCAGACTATTATCTTATGGAATCTGAAGACGGAAATGAGTATGAACAGACGGCACAACACAACGCCTGACCTGGGATTTCAGCGACTTTATGGCACAATCTAAGTACGACACCTTCGTCCAAGCTTGTTTGGACAAGATAGCCGAGTTATTTGCTCGGCCCCTTGTCGTCCGCCAACGTCAGGCGCTAAATGCCTTCATCAAAACTCACTTGCCCGAACGTCAGGTGCATTTACGAGCCGAAGGCAAAGTTCAATTCTTTACCTTGAGCCCGAATTTTCAGGCCGGTGGGTTGGTGCTTGGATTTGCAGCCGTTTGTTGGGTTGGCATTGCCTCTGCCAGTCTGATCTTGGGTGATACGGTTTTACAAACCCGTGAAGATCAAATCACCGATTTGCACAATGAAAAACAGCAGTTGCAGGCCGAACTACGATACCTGAAAGAAGACGTCGCCGTGCGCACGCAAGCGCTGGAGGACAGGCAGAAATTCGTCGACAATTTATTGGATAGCGTCTTGCCAGGCAGTGACATCGTGGATAGCCCCGCGGACAACCAAATGGCCGGCCCTGGTCCTTCGGAGCAAGATGGCCTCGCGGTCGGCGGGCCCGAAGAGTCCTCTCCAAGCCCCTCGACCGATGATGACGCCGCCAACACGGACGCGCCGGATATGGATGAGCTGAGCGCTCTGAGTATTCGCCAGACAGAAACATTGCACCGCATCGGCAGCTATATAGAGCTGTCCTCAAATCGGATTATCGAAGCGATTGCCAAGACTGGTCTGGATAGCGCCGAATTTATCAATGCCTCGATGGAAATTGATGAAGGTATGGGCGGCCCATTATTGCCGCACCACGCGGCCTTCTCAGAATCAATGGATGCTGATGTGTCCATAACGCAGTTGATGCAAAATAGCCGCCAATTGGACGCACTGCGCGCCACCATCCGCAATGTACCACTCGCCCACCCTGTTATTGACGAGCACTATATTTCCAGTCGTTATGGCGGTCGTCGGGATCCGTTCAAAAAGACTTGGGCTTTCCATGGTGGTATTGACATTGCTGGACATTGGAAATCACCTATTCTGGCATCGGCCAGCGGTGTTGTCACATTCGTTGGGCGCAAAGGTGCCTACGGCCGGATGATAGAGATCGACCATCAGAATGGTTTCCGAACGCGCTATGGGCATTTGGCGACAATTTTGGTAAAAAGAGGCGATTCTGTTGGACTGACCGACAAAATCGGACTGATGGGTAATTCAGGTCGTAGTACTGGCACCCATCTGCACTATGAAATTCGCTATCGCGGAAAACCGCTCAATCCGTCCAAGTTCTTCAAGGCTGCGCAACATGTTCAAACGATCTGAAACCAAAGCTAACAAAACGACAATCAAGGAAGACCCCAAAGTGTCCACAAAAGCTCCCTCCACCGGTTCCCAAACGCCTTCAATCATCGGTTCTGATGTTCGCCTTAAAGGCAATCTCATAACGTCGGGTGAAGTGCAGTTTGATGGTGCTATTGAGGGTGATTTGCAGGCCGGTTCTCTAACCGTTGGTGCCAGCGCAGAAATTTCTGGCAGTATTACAGCCAATACGGTTGTTATTCACGGTAAAGTCAGCGGCACCATTCAGGCCAAGAAAGTACGCCTTGAGGCTGGCTCCAAGGTCATGGGCGACATTCTGCACGAAGATTTGTCCGTCGCCTCTGGTGCCCATATCGAAGGTCATCTGAAGCGCGTTGAAAACGCCACTGGCGCAGCGGCTCGCCCAGCACAGCCTGCTGCTGCCCAACCAACGGCACCCAAGGCTGCTGAATAAGCCATATTGATTGCACTTATTGTAGGTCTTCAACCTCGGTCACAGCCGAGCCATCGACCCGTGCGGCCAAAGCTGCTGCAATAAATTCGTCCAGATCGCCATCCAACACATTTTGAGGTTGTGAGGATTCAACGCCTGTACGCAGGTCCTTGACCATTTGATAGGGCTGTAACACGTAAGACCGAATCTGGTGTCCCCAGCCGATATCGGTTTTCGCCGCGGCTTGGGCCTGGGCCTTCTCTTCCCTGTCCCGCAGCTCGGCTTCGTAGAGGCGGCTTTGCAGCATCTTCATGGCCTCGGCGCGGTTCTTATGCTGGGACCGCTGGTTCTGGCACTGGACAACGATATTGGTTGGGATATGGGTGATGCGGACGGCACTGTCGGTCGTATTGACATGCTGTCCCCCTGCCCCAGATGCCCTGTAGGTATCAATGCGCAGGTCTTTGTCTTCGATGACAATATCGATCGTGTCGTCGATTACGGGATACACGCCAACACTGGCGAAACTGGTGTGGCGCTTGGCGTTAGAATCAAAAGGCGATATCCGGACCAGGCGATGCACGCCAGATTCCGTCTTGAGCCAGCCAAAGGCGTCATCGCCCTTGATCATCAGTGTCGCAGATTTGATGCCCGCTTCTTCGCCTGGGCTTTCTTCGATGACCTCGACCTTATAGCCCTTGCTTTCGGACCAACGCACATACATCCGCAACAGCATGGATGTCCAATCCTGACTTTCGGTTCCACCTGCACCGGCATGGACTTCCAAATAAGTATGGTTGCCGTCTGCTTCCCCCGACAACAACGCCGCGACACGTTTTTCTTCTGCTGTTTTCGCCAGATCGACGAGCGCGACATGCGCTTCATCAAGCATGTCTGTGTCACCTTCATCTTCTGCCATTTCGATCAGCTCTATATGATCGGACATTGTTTGTTCGATGTCACGACAGGCCCCCACAGCATTGGCCAGCATCGTGCGCTCACGCATGATCTTCTGGGCCTCTGCGGGTTTGTCCCAAAGGGTTGGGTCTTCTACGCGGGCGTTAAGTTCGTTCAGGCGTCTGAGGGCGATGTCCCAGTCAAAGAGACCTCCTCAGCAGTTCTAACGACTGCTTGATACTATCAATTTGTGATTGGGTCTCAGCGCGCACAATAATCCTCTTAATACAGTCCACCGGTTCCGACCGGTGCTTGATCATCCATTTGATCTATTTGTATAGAGCCGTCAAGTATCATCCTTGGGCCCTTGGGTTCAGTTCCTGGCTTGAAGGCCTCGAGAATGACATTCTTGTCGTCGGGCGTCGTCGGCAGGCCTGTTTTAACATTCACCCGCACCAAACGAATGCCCGGTGGGATGCGGAACGGCGTCGCGGGGGCATCTGCCAACGCTTCTTTGAAGAAGTCCCGGAAAATAGGCGCGGCAACGCTTGAGCCAGTTTCCTTTTTTCCCAGGCTTTTCGGTTGGTCAAACCCGGCAAACACACCCACAGCCAGATCAGGTGAAAACCCGATGAACCATGTGTCTTGGCTGTCATTTGTTGTGCCTGTCTTGCCGGCCAATGGTTTGCCCACCGCGCGAATGCGCACGCCGGTGCCACGCAGCACTACGCCTTCCAAAAAAGACGTGATCTGGTACGCAGTGCCTGGGTCAATCACCGTTTCACGTCCGTCTTTGACGACGGGCATAGGTTGATCTTCCCAGTTATCGACCAGGCAGGCATCACACGGACGGTCATCAGACCGATAGACAGTGTCACCGCGGCGGTCCTGAATGCGGTCGATCATGGTAGGGGTTATTTTTTTGCCCCCATTCACCAACATCGCATAGGCGGCGGTGATGCGCAGCAACGTCGTTTCAGCGGCCCCCAATGACATCGCCAGTGTCGCGGGCATGTCATCCACAAGACCAAACCGTTTTGCATAGTCGACGATCGGGTCCATGCCAATGCTCTGCGCCAACCGCACAGTCATCAGATTACGCGACTTTTCGATGCCCAGACGCAAGGTCGAGGGACCGTAGAACTTGTTTGAATAGTTGGCTGGCTTCCACTTGCCCTGACCATAACCCTGATCGATCACGAATGGCGCGTCGAGTACGAGATCGGACGGCGTATAGCCTTGGTCCAATGCCGCTGCATAGACAAAGGGTTTAAACGCCGAGCCCGGTTGTCGCTTTGCTTGCGTGGCCCGGTTGAACTCGCTGGTCGAAAAGTCGAACCCGCCTACCAGTGCCAAGACCCGACCCGTGTGGGGGTCCATCGCAACCAGCGCGCCTTCGATTGCAGGCTTTTGCTGCAGCGAATAGAAATCGCTGGGCTGATCCTCGATCATCACTCGTTCGACCAGGACCATATCCCCAGCCTTCAACAAATCATCAGCAGATTTAGGGCGGCTGGATCGGGCATTGGTGCTGAGCCAACGGCGCGCCCACCGTAAATCCTCGAAACGAAGAACGCCCATGGTACCGTCCTCAAAGCCAAGGACAGCGTTCTTTTCTTCAAAATTCAGCACAACTGATAGCCGCCATTTTTCAAGTGGCACATATTGGCTATTGTCAGCCAGGCGTTGCTGCCAGTCATCCGGCTGCATGAATTCCAGGTTCATATTGCCGACCGGGCCGCGCCACCCGTGACGTCGATCATAGGTAATCAGGCCAAGCTGAAGCACGTCCTCGGCAATTGTTTGCAGGCGCGGATCTAGTGACGTGCGAACTGACAAGCCCCCTTCATAGAGCGCATCATTGCCATACATATGTTGTAACTGACGGCGAATTTCCTCGTTGAAGTAGTCTGCGTTAAACAATTCGTCGCCGCTGCCACGGTTGATATTCAAAGGCTCCTGGCTGGCCATTTTGGCCTGTTCATCTGTGATGAAGTTTTCTTCCGCCATGCGGCCCAACACCCAGTTACGTCGTCCTATGGCCGCATCGGTCCTGCGGGTTGGGTGATAATTGTTCGGCGCTTTGGGTAATGCGGCGAGATAGGCAATATCTGACAGAGACAATTCGCTGAGTGACTTGTCAAAATAGTTCAGAGAGGCCGCCGCAACGCCGTACGAGCCTAAACCCAGGTAGATCTCGTTTAGATACAGCTCGAGAATTTCCTCTTTGGTAAAGGCCTGCTCAATCCGATAGGCCAAGATCGCTTCTCGGATCTTGCGCTCATAGGATACCTCGCCCGTCAGCAGGAAGTTCTTGGCAACCTGTTGGGTGATTGTCGAGGCCCCAACCAGGCGCCTGTCTGTGGCAACATTCACCAGATTGGTCAGTGCTGCGCGGACAATGCCAATGAAGTCTAGGCCGTCATGACTGTAGAAATGCTGATCCTCAGCTGCAAGAAAGGCGTTTACGATCCGATTGGGAATGGCGCTGATCGGCACAAACAAACGTCGTTGGCGTGCAAACTCGGTCAACAGGCGACCGTCGGAGGCATGGACACGCGTGGTGACCGGTGGCTCATAGTCTTTAAGCTGTTCAATATCTGGCAAATCACTGCCAAAGGAATAGAGGACAGCCAACAGCCCAACACCCGCAGCCAAAATGCCAGCAATCGCGGTGCCGCCCCCTATGTAAAGGGTGCGTCGCCAAAATTTAACGCGGTCTTGATCAGCCATTTGATCCGGGTCCAGACAACAAGATATTACGCCAGAACGTCTAGCATATTCAGTCTGTTCTAGTCAGGAATTAAGGCACAATTAGGGCAATAAGTCTTTAGGGAGAAGCCAGTAGGGCATCGTGTCTGGCGAAATAGCGATCCACAGCCTTTGTGATGCTCGTCGCAATTTTCTCGACACCCTTTTTTGAGACCAGCATGTCGGCATCATGTCGGTTTGAAAGATACCCCATTTCGACCAATACCGACGGTACATCTGGCGCTTTAAGGACCCGGAACCCAGCAAACCGATGCGAATTCACCCGCATTTTCACTTGTTTTCCCATTTCCGGAATCAACAAATTTGCGAATTCCGCGGAATAATTCATGGTTTCGCGCTGCATCAGGTCAATCAGGATCTTTGTCAGCAAAGGCGATTCACCTTCCAGATCAACGCCGGCGATGATGTCTGATTTGTTTTCCTTGGCGGCAAGGGCTGCCGCTTCTTTATCCGAGGATTTTTCGGCCAGCGTATAGATTGTCGCACCACGAATTTTTGAATTCTCGATAGAATCTGCATGCAGCGAGATAAACAGGTCAGCATCGGCCCGTCGAGAGATGCGTACGCGTTCTCGCAATGGGATAAAGAAGTCTTTATCTCGGGTTAGGACAACTGTGTAACGACCTGTTTTTTCTAATCTTTTCTTTAATTCCTTCCCCGCTTTAAGGGTTACAGATTTTTCGTTATACCCTTTTGAACTGATCGTCCCCGGGTCCACCCCTCCGTGGCCCGGATCGATCACTATAATCTTTTTTCCGGCCCTTCTGATCGGGACTGGCTGGCTGTATTCAATCGGTTTAACCACCGGCTTGCCCAGATTGGCCATAAAGTATTTGCGGTTGGTTTTGACCAGATCAATGACGAGACGATAAGAGGCCGGGCCCGTGGGCTCTAGGATAAATGACTTCTGCACTGCCACGGGTCCGTTTACGTCCAGTACCAACCGCGAAGTCCCCGGCTGAAATATGCCATAACGATATGCCTGGATCAGGCCCGCAGCCTTTTGCTTGTCGCCAGGTGATATATTCCAATCCATAGAAGGAAGATCAACAACGACCCGATAGGGATCGGCCAGCATAAACAGGTGAAAATCGACTGACTTTTCCATATCAAGTACAAATCTGGTCGATTTCGCATGATCGCCGATCCGTACACCTGTGACCGTGGTCGCTGAAGCCGCAGAAGCCGAAGAAGCCGCAGAAATCAGAGAAACGACCGCGAGCATCATCAATATGTAGATTGTCGAATTTTTGGATTGCGAATGATATGTGCCGAATGTCGTCATAGGATGGTCTACAATATCTTGTGTGTTGGTGCGCGGATACTACCAGATAACCTATATGTTCCAAACACGTATTCAGATGCAGCGGCAGGTATCAGACCAATATTTAGCCTTGGTTACATGAACATAGGATGAATCTATAGCTGTATTGGATCATTATGTTGTATCTTTTGGCCAAGTCAGGTTATTGTCTGCGCGCTGGTTCAGCGCTGAAAACGCAGGACGGTGGAAACACTTAGCCAATACCGACATTCGGTCTATTCGAAAGTACGGTGGCAACATGAGATAAAATGCCCTCTTGCACACATCTCGCCTCGGTCCGAACCGCACAGCTATTACTCATTAAACCCGGCTGATCAGAATCGCCTTCTTATGAACCATTTTTTCAACAATGAAGCCAACATCAAGAAAACCAGCAAGTTAACCGCTTTGGCTAACGGTACTGGGGTGCTTTGTCGTGAAAATCAGGCAGGAATGTCAGCCCTATCGAACAGTGAATGTGCACCGGTACAGCGCGCCAAATGGCAGCGCCGCCCTGCACAATGGAGAACACATCAATGCCAACGCGCATGCTTATCGACGCCTCCCACACCGAAGAAACTCGGGTGGCGGTCGTACGCGGCAATCGAATCGATGAATTCGACTTCGAGGCCGCCAACAAGAAACAACTTCGGGGAAATATTTATTTAGCACGGGTCACTCGCGTAGAGCCATCACTGCAGGCAGCCTTTGTCGAATATGGCGGCAACCGTCACGGCTTTTTGGCGTTCAGTGAAATTCACCCGGACTATTACCAGATCCCTATCGAGGACCGCGAGGCCCTGATCGCAGAGGAAGCGGCCAATCGTGTCGGTTCTGTTGACGATGACGATCACGAAGAAACCGGTGCCAAAGCCGAAGGTGCCGAGAACGGTGACGACGCACCAAGCCCCGAGGTCGAAGAAGTCGGCGCCGATGATACCATTGGCGACGCCGAAAAAGCCCGGTCTGCCGCCCCTAACCGGCGGTACAAAATTCAGGAAGTTATCAAGGCCAGGCAAATTCTGCTGATCCAGGTTGTCAAAGAAGAACGCGGTAACAAAGGCGCCGCCCTGACAACTTATCTGTCATTGGCAGGCCGTCATTGTGTCTTGATGCCCAACACGGCCCGTGGTGGCGGTGTCAGCCGCAAGATCGCGACCTATACGGATAGAAAACGCCTCAAGAAGATACTGAACGAGCTGGAAGTGCCCGACGGCATGGGTTGCATCATTCGGACGGCGGGTGCCAACCGTACAAAAACCGAGATTAAGCGAGACTACACCTACCTGTTGCGCCAATGGGACAGCATAAGGGAGATGACGCTGAATTCTTCGGCACCTTCGCTGATCCACGAAGAAGGCAATCTGATCAAGCGCACCCTGCGCGACGTCTATTCCAGCGAGATCGACGAAGTGTTGGTTGAAGGCGCTGATGGCTACCGCACGGCAAAGGATTTCATCAAAATGATGATGCCCAGCCATGCGCGTAAGGTTCAGCAATACAAAGAAGAAATCCCGCTGTTCCATCGCTTCCAGGTGGAAACACAGCTGGAAGCAATGTTCAGCACCACGGTTACACTGAAATCTGGTGGCTATCTGGTGATCAATCCGACCGAAGCGTTGATCTCGGTCGACGTTAACTCTGGCCGGTCGACAAAAGAACGCAATATCGAACGGACAGCACTCAAGACCAATCTGGAAGCCGCAGAAGAACTGGCCCGTCAGTTGCGCCTGCGAGACCTTGCCGGTCTTATTGTCATCGACTTTATCGATATGGATGAATCGCGGAACAATCGTGCAGTTGAGCGCAAAATGAAAGAATGCCTGAAGACGGACCGTGCCCGTTTGCAAGTTGGCCGTATTTCAGCGTTCGGTCTGATGGAAATGTCTCGCCAGCGCATGCGCCCTGGGATGCTGGAAATCACATCCAACCCCTGCCCTGTTTGCGAAGGCAGCGGCATGTTGCGGTCGACCGAATCTTCGGCGCTGCAGGTTTTGCGTGCGATTGAAGGCGAAGGCATCCACAGCAAAGGCCGTCAGTTGCGGGCC
Source organism: Alphaproteobacteria bacterium (assembly GCA_004356955.1). Taxonomy (GTDB): domain Bacteria; phylum Pseudomonadota; class Alphaproteobacteria; order SMXS01; family SMXS01; genus SMXS01. The sequence continues at coordinate 17,298 of SMXS01000128.1, forward strand.
AATGTGCCAACAGATGTCGCTCTATACATTCTGAACCACAAACGCCGCGAGCTCGGCGAGATTGAAGACCGCTACGATATCGTCGTCAATATGATTGGTGACGAATCGCTGCACCGGCCACACTACGATATTAAGCGTGAAGGCCCGGGTGGCAGCAGTGCTGAAAAGGAACCACGCAAACAGAAGTCTTCTGACAATCATGAGCGAAGTGATCGTGGCGAACGCAATGATCGCGGTGAACGAAATGATCGCGGTGAACGGGGTGGTCGACGTAATCGTCGCAATAAACACGACCCCGCGGATACCGAGGTGCAAGCAGAAGTCGTCGAGGAA
>SMXS01000129.1 GCA_004356955.1 Alphaproteobacteria bacterium
ATTGTTGCCGCTACACAATTGTCTTGCCTCGACTATTTGGGGGATGTGCCCTGGGACGATTTCGAGCAGGCCAAAAATTGGTATGCCCGCATCAAATCGCGGCCTACATTCAGATCCCTGTTGACCGATCGCATCGGCGGTCTGAAGCCTGCGGATCACTATCATGACCTCGACTTCTAAATCGTGGACTGAACTGGGCGAAGATCAGGTCGCTGACCTGACCAAAGAGCTATATGCGCGCATCGACCAGGAAGGCTTTGCCCAGGTCGGGATCATGTCAACAGATGATATGCCGGACATTTCAGCCCGTCTCGCAGATTTTGTTGCCGACGACTGGCATGGAGACATGGACTGGCTGGCCCGCAATCTGGACCGGCGCGCCAGCCCCAAAGGCCTGTGGCCCGAGGCCAATTCCGTCATTGTTGTCGGCATGAACTATGGCCCAGGCAGCGACCCTCGGGCCCTGCAACAGGCCACCGATCATGGTGCTATCTCGTGCTATGCCCAAAACAAAGATTATCACGACGTCATCAAAAAACGTATTCGCCGAATTGCCCGCTGGTTGGCAGAGACCACCGGCGCGGACGTCAAAATATTTGTCGACACGGCCCCGGTGCCTGAAAAAGCATTGGCGCAGATGGCGGGCATCGGTTGGCAGGGCAAGCACACCAATCTGGTCTCTCGAGAGAAGGGGTCCTGGTTGCTGTTGGGCAGCATCTATACAGAGCTGAAGCTGCCACCCAGCAAGCCGGAAACTGACCATTGTGGCGGTTGCCATCGCTGCATGGACGTCTGCCCCACTGACGCCTTCCCGGCGCCCTACAAATTGGACGCCCGCAAATGTATTTCTTATCTGACTATCGAACATAAAGGGCCTATTCCCAAGGCCTTACGCCCTGCCATGGGCAACCGCATCTATGGGTGTGACGATTGCCTGGCCGTTTGTCCGTGGAACAAATTTGCCCAGGCCAGCACAGAGGCGGCCTTTCACCCCAGGGAAGAGCTGAAATTGCCCTTGTTGATCGAGCTGGCAACTTTTGATGATGCTGGTTTTCGACAGTATTTTTCTGGCTCGCCGATCAAGCGCATCGGTCGGGATCGTTTCACACGCAACGTTCTGATTGCCCTGGGGAACAGCGACAATCCAGACGCGTTGCCGACAATCGAGACATTGCTGGCAGACATTTCGCCATTGGTCAGAGGTGCAGCCGTCTGGGCCGCGAGACAATTGGCAGACAGTGCAAAATTGGACTCTATTCGACGCTCGTTTCAACCGCAGGAGAGAGACCCGCAGGTTCTTGAGGAGTGGTCCCCTCTCGTTTAACGGCGGCATCCAGTTCGGCAAGGTTTCGCGCCGCGGAAACGGCGGCCGCAGATTGTGGTGCCAGGGCAATCACGCGGTTCCAATCCCCATGGGCATCTTCGTTATCACCCAATGCAAACTTCAGATTGCCGCGTTCATACAAGGCGTCGGGGTTATCGGGCCACAGCTTCAGCGCCTGTTCGATGTCTTCCTGCGCACGTTCAATCTGTCCCAAATGTCGATAGGCACTGGCACGATAGGCCAGCATATCTGACCGGGACCCGACCAAATTCATCGCATTATTCAGGTCCCCAATGACCATGGCATAGTCGCGTTGGGCCGCATGGGACCGAGAACGATCAACCAGCAATTCTACCCGTATGCCCGTCGACAGGCTTCTGCTTTGCAATGCTTCATCAAACACATCAAACGCGCGGGCACCATCACCGGCCAGCAACCAGGCATTGCCGGCCTGGCCCAACAGCTCTGGCACTTGCTTGCCACCCCCGGCCCGACTTTCCATCAATCGGGCGGCGTCTTCCAGAGTTTGCGCCGCTTGCGCATATTCACCCTGACCGCTTAGCGCCAACGCCATGCAATGCATGGCTGCGGGGCCGCCATCGCTTTCATGCCATCGCAGGGCTGCCTCGTACCCGACCACAGGGTTAGCCCCTACCTGGTGCATACAGGACCTGTAGGTCATCACCTGAGACCCCGTCGACGGGTTGGCAAAAAGAATGCCTCCAGCCAGTATCAGGCTTCCCAGGGTTGATCGGGGTGACAAGCGATCAATAGTCAATTCAGTTACGTCCTCTACACACAGCCTGTAGGATCACGGGCAGCGTCATCAGTAGTCAGAAGATAGGCACACGAGCATCATAATGCGACTTTTCGTTTTCGGCTTGGGATATACCGCACAGCACCTGGCAGCGCAGGTGCAAAATCAGGGCTGGGAGGTCGCCGGCACCTGTCGCACTGCTGACAATCAACGAGCACTGCAAGACGCGGGCATTGATGCTCATATTTTTGACGGCGACCAACCAATGCAGGACGCCGCCCAGGCATTGACCAGCGCCACCCACATTCTCGTCTCGACACCACCATCCGAAAGGGGTGACCCTGTGTTGCGGCACCACAAAGCAGACATCGTCGCTGGCCACACGCTGCAATGGTTGGGCTATCTATCAACCACGGGCGTCTATGGCGACCATCAGGGCGGCTGGGTCGATGAAGACACACCCCCCACGCCGGGCAACGACCGGGGCCAACGCAGGGAGACAGCTGAACAAGGCTGGTTAGCCTTGCATGACCAACATCAGGCGCCCACGCATATCTTTCGCCTGCCGGGGATATATGGGCCGGGCCGCAGCGCCCTTGATGCCATCAGGGCGGGGCGCAACCAACGCATTGCCAAACCAAGCCAGGTTTTTTGCCGTATTCATGTTGATGATATTGTCGCGGGCCTGATGGCCTCGATGACGCAACCCAACCCGGGTCGCATCTACAACCTGGCGGATGACGAACCAGCCCCGCCCCAAGATGTCACAGCATTTGCGGCGGGGCTGCTGGGAAAGGAACCTGCGCCATTGATTGCCTTTGAAGACGCAGAGCTAACGCCCATGGGACGCAGCTTTTATGATGAATGCAAACGCGTCCGCAACGACCGCATGAAGAATGAATTGGGCATCACCTTAGCCTACCCGACTTATCGCGAAGGGCTGCGGGCTATCCTATCCCAAGAGTGAATTAAGCACTTGTTCCAACAGCAAGAGGTCAGCATCTGACGACAGGCGGTGGTCGCCATTCTTGCGCAGGATGACATCGACGTCATCGCCATCGATATGGTCGGCCAATCTCAACGCCGTGTGCCAATCTACATCAGGGTCTTGCATCCCCTGGATCAACCGAACAGGGACCTTGATGGCCAAGGGTGACCGCAGCACCAATTGGTTGCGACCATCTTCGATCAACCGTCGCGTGATGGGTGTCGGCTCGTTGCTATATTCCGACGGCTCCAGATACACACCCTCTTCCATGATCTGCGATCTAATTGCGTCGTCAAAACCAGCCCACATCATGTCCTCGGTAAAATCAGGCGCAGCGGCTATCCCGATGAACCCCGCCAGTCGCTCGGGTCGCGCCCGTGCCACCAGCAGCGCTATCCAGCCCCCCATCGAAGACCCGACGAGAATTTGTGGCCCCTCGGTATGTTGGTCCACCACCGCCAACGCCTCTGCCACCCAGTTGCCAATGCACCCATTGATGAACGCGCCTTCGGATTCGCCGTGGCCGGAATAGTCCAGCCGGAGGTATGCCTGGCCACGCGACACGCAATAGGCCGCCAAAAACTCTGCTTTGGTGCCCAACATATCCGAAGCAAACCCACCCAGAAACACAATACCAGGTCCCTTGCCGGGCTGGGCGCGCCAGGCGATTTTACGGCCGTTCACCAGCGTAAAGGACGGCCGATCGGTCATATGTTGATGATCTCTTCGTCCTGCAAATCCCAATCATCCAGCTTTCGCCCCGCAGAGCCGCAGATGTTTCGCAAGGCGTGCCATTCGGATTTGTTGAGCGCAGGCGTTGTTGGTCCGACATCGTCGCGCTCGCGAATGGTTTGTTCGCGTTCTTCTGGTAGAGGATGGGTCGACAGGAAGTTCATCACATCGGGCAGGAAGGATTGCTTTTCTTCCAGTCGTTCAAAGAAATCCGCATAACCATCACCCGATATATGCGCGTCTTTCAGCAAAGACAGACTGGTCTCGTCCGCCTCGCGTTCGTCGTCTCGGCTATAGCTCATCATCAACAACATGCTGCTGTAACCACCAAAATTGCCACCCAGGCTGGTCAATAATAGCTCGAACCCATAGATATCGATGACGCGCTTCAACGGATGCCGGTGTTTTACGTGGCCTAGCTCGTGTCCCAATACGCCCGCGACTTCATCAATGCTTTGGGCCTCGTCCAACAGCCCGCGGAACAGCACCACCTGCCCGCCAGGTGCAGCAAACGCATTCACGATCGGCGCATCAATCACACGAATGTCCAATTCGTACGGCATAGCGACGCCCTTGGTCAGGCGGTCGGTCAGGGTTTGCAACGCAATCAACCCCTGGGGGTCGGTGCAGGAAGCCGCCTTGCCAATAGATACCTGGGCTAAAGTGTTGCCAATTTCCTGCGCCCAGCTATCAGGCAACGACATTATGATCGCCTGACGAAACACCGGGTACGAAAAGTAAATCATCGCCAATATCGCCACGATAGCCCCTGACACCATGACCGGTTTCATCACCCCTTTTTCGGGCCGGTCGGCCTTGAGATGGGGGGCAAGTCGGAACAATTGTTCGCCCGCCTCGCGGTTCTTGATCCGCATGCGCACCGCATCATCTTCTGCCCAACCCAGGGTCATATGGCCGTTATTCCGCTGCAGCGAAATCAGCCTCAACTGATCATAGGACCACGACACAAGGCCCCCACCGGGAACCTGGAACACCAGCCCATCCATCATGAACTCGACAGAGATCGACTGTTCGGCCGCAGACTGGCCGTCAAAATAACCACACTGGATACCTAGTTCGTTCATATGGACCCTATATCAAACGCCTCTGCCAGGCCTTCACCATAGGTGGGCATTTCCTCGGTATTTTGCGAGATTTTCTCAAAGTCTGGCTCGCCATGGACCGCCAGTTTGTCGACCATAAAGTTCATGATACGCACAATGACCCAGGGAAACGCGATGCCCAAGGTAAACACCAATAACAATCCGTTGACAAAGAACAGGCCGAACAATTCACGCCCCTTCAGATCGACTGAAAAGCGGACGCCCTCAAACATGATATTGCCGACCACGTGCCTGTATACCGCCGCTGAGTAATAAAAATAAAAACAGGCAATCGCGATCATCGTCGGGAACGCCAGAAAATTGATGCTGGTCGTCCCCGCCACTTGCGCTGCGACAAAAAGTACAAAGTAAAAGACGATGCAGCCCCAAAACATCAAGAACGGCCTCATCAATGGCTTCCAGCTGGGATCAAGCGAGAAGCGCCCACTACCCATCCAGACATTACCAACTAGATATTCGTATAGCTTGACCGTCGTATAGGGGCTGGCAAGTCCCAGCGTTATAATTTGCAGCAGCAAATAGCCGATAAATTTGGCCGCATAAACCCTGCCAGTGCCGGTGAGGCCAAATCGAATACCCCGCCAAAGGGTCCGCGACAAGCGATAGCGATAAGCCCTGAAAATGGCGATCGGGAACAGGCAAAAGAACACCAGATAGAGCAACCCACCGATCACAATAACCAAGGTAATATCACCCTGCTGTAAAAGTAACTGAACCCAGATGCCCACGCCGATCAAGGGAAGGATCACCGCAAAGAATACGATGACAAAGCCCAAAAATAGCTCCAGCCCCGTCCCCGTATATTCAAAGGCATCGCCTTTGTAGCGCAGGTGGCTCCAGACATATTGGCGGATGCGGGTTTTGCCCCAAAATCGATAAAGACCGAACGTGACAATGGTCAGCAGTATATTGACCAAATAGACAACAAAAAGCTCGCGCCCCTGACCATCAAAGGTCACCCCATCGGGCTCGGGTTGTTCGGCGTCCAATTCCTGTAAAACTGTCGACATTAATTTTCCTCTATTCTCTGATCATTCTTATTGGCGCAATTGGAGCGAATTACATGCTCTCTTGGCGCCCTAAAAAGGATACAAACCCACCATGCAATTCTTGACAGACCTTAAAATTGCACTAGTTTCGGCTCGAATTTTGCGATGGATAGAAAGATTAACCAAGTGGCTTCCTCAGCGGTAAAAATTAGCCTGCCAGACGGCAGCGAACGCCAGTATGACGCGCCCCTGACGGGTGCGCAACTGGCAGCAGATATCGGCCCTGGCCTTGCCAAGGCTGCCCTCGCCATTCGACTGGACGGCCAAGAGCGTGATCTGGCAACCCTGATCGAAACCGATGCCACCGTCTCCATCATCACCCGCAAGGATAAAGAAGCGCTGGAATTGTTGCGCCACGATTGCGCCCATGTCATGGCCGAGGCCGTGCAAGAGCTGTATCCCGATACCCAGGTCACCATCGGCCCAGCCATCGAAGACGGCTTTTACTACGACTTTGCGCGCAAAGAGCCCTTCACGCCTGAAGACCTCGAGGCCATCGAGGCCCGCATGCATGAGATCGTCAAACGCGACGAAGAAATTGTGCGCGAAGAATGGGACCGTGACGAGGCTGTGGAATTCTTCCGATCCAAGGGCGAAGAATACAAGGCCGAGATTATCGCCAGCATCCCTGCGGGGGAACCCATTGGCCTGTATCGTCAGGGCGACTTCATCGACCTGTGCCGTGGGCCGCATCTGCCGTCTACCAAAGCGCTGGGTGATGGCTTCAAACTGACCCGTTTGGCCGGTGCCTATTGGCGCGGCGATTCCAATAACGAAATGCTGCAGCGTATATACGGTACCTGCTGGCGCGATAAAAAAGAGCTCAAAGCCTATTTGCACCGCCTGGAAGAAGCCGAAAAGCGCGACCATCGTCGCATCGGCAAAGAAATGGACCTGTTCCACTTCCAGGATGAAGCCGCAGGCATGCCCTTCTGGCACGCGAAGGGGTGGACCATCTATCGCGAGTTGCAGGACTATATACGCGCCAAGCTGTTTGCCGCCGAGTATCAGGAAGTCAATACGCCGATAATGGTAGACCGGACGCTGTGGGAAAAATCTGGCCACGCCGAAAAGTTTGGCGAACATATGTACCAGGTGGAATCGGAAGAGCGCACGTTTGCGATCAAGCCCATGAACTGCCCGTGCCATGTGCAGATCTTCAATCAGGACATTGTCTCGTACCGTGATTTGCCGTTGCGGATGGCCGAATTTGGGTCTTGTCACCGTTATGAACCCTCGGGCGCCTTGCATGGCCTGATGCGCGTGCGATCCTTTGTGCAGGATGATGCGCATATCTTCTGTACCGAAGACCAGATCACGTCAGAGACCGTCGCTTTTTGCGAGCTGTTGCTAGAGGTATATAAAGACCTGGGCTTCGAAGAAGTCACAATCATGTTTGCGGACCGGCCAGACATACGCGCCGGCTCTGACGCCGTGTGGGACCAGGCCGAAGCCGCCCTGATAGAAGCCATCGAAGAAACGGGGCTTGATTATACGCTGAACCCAGGCGAAGGCGCTTTTTACGGGCCCAAGCTGGAATTCCACCTGAAGGACTCCATCGGTCGATCATGGCAATGCGGGACGCTGCAGGTCGATTTCGTGCTGCCAGAGCGGCTGGATGCCCATTATATCGGCGAAGACAGCGCCCGACACCACCCGGTCATGTTGCACCGGGCCATCCTGGGGTCGTTGGAACGCTTTATCGGCATTTTAATTGAACACCATGCCGGGCGTTTCCCCATGTGGTTGGCCCCAACCCAGGTAACCGTGGCGACCATTACGTCTGACGCCGACGACTATGCGCAAAAAATCTATAAAGACTTGCGCAAAGCGGGCATTCGGGCCGAGTTGGACATCCGCAATGAAAAGATCAATTACAAGGTGCGCGAACACAGTGTAGCCAAGGTTCCGGCCATTTTTGTCGTCGGTCGTAACGAGGCTGAAAGTGGCGAAGTATCGATCCGCCGTCTCGGATCAAAAGACCAAAGCATCACGACTTTTAGTGACGCGCTGGAAAATATTGTATTGGAAGCTAGGCCCCCGCATGCTTTGTAGCACCACAATGCTAGACAGATAGACTAGAAAACCCTATTTTATTGCCATTCTTCAGAGTCGCGCATAAGCGCTTGCTATGAGGAAAGGCGAATTTTAAGGAGATAACTTCATCGCAAGACCATCAATGCAGTCGCCGCCCACCAAAGATGGGCCACGCGCAAATGATATGATCCGGGTACCCGAAGTCAGGTTAATTGACGGAGAGGGCGAAAACCGGGGCGTCGTAAGCCTGGCAGAAGCCAGGCAAGTCGCCAGAGATGCCGGGCTGGACCTGGTCGAAATTTCACCCCATGCTGATCCGCCCGTATGCAAAGTGCTGGATTACGGCAAGCTGAAATACGAAAATCAGAAAAAGGCCAACCTTGCGCGCAAAAAGCAAAAGGTTATCGAAGTCAAAGAAATCAAGATGCGTCCGAACATCGACACGCATGACTACGAGGTCAAGCTGAAGGCAATGCATCGCTTCTTCGGTGACGGCGACAAGGTCAAGGTAACCCTGCGGTTCCGCGGTCGTGAAATGGCTCACCAAGACATCGGCGCCGGTGTGCTGCGGCGGGTTCAGGAAGACATGGGCGACGTCGCCAAGGTGGAAAGTTTCCCCATCATGGAAGGCCGCCAGATGACAATGGTCATGGCGCCTAAATAGGCGCGGAGGTCATGGCACCTAAATAGGCGCGGAGGTCATGGCACCTAAATAGGCGCGGGGGTGATGGTGCCTGAATAGACAGAATCATTACCACCACAACGAATTCAGGCCGGGCCCATTGCGTGCCCGGCTTTTTCTATGGGCTCGTGGTCAGATAACTGGATTCTCGATGCTTGTATTATCCGCAAGTGGAGGCTATAAAGCGCGCCGACGAGCAGGCTGGCCGAAGGGTATGCCATGTCAGCTCTTTAAGCTTAACAATTCCCGGTCTTTGACCTGGTAATTAAGAAGGATAAGCAAATGCCCAAGATGAAGACGAAGTCAGGCGTGAAAAAACGCTTCAAGCTGACAGCTACCGGCAAGGTCAAGATGACCCAGGCTGGCAAGCAACACGGCATGATCAAGCGCTCCAACAAGCAGATCCGTAATCAACGCGGCACGACAATCATGGACGAATCGAACGCCAAGGCTGTCCGCAAAATGATGCCATACGGCTAACCTGGGAGCATAGAACATGTCACGAGTATCACGCGGCGTCACAACGCACGCCCGCCACAGAAAAGTTATCAAGGCTGCCAAAGGTTATTATGGTCGCCGCAAGAACACCTTCCGCGCTGCCAACCAGGCCGTCGAGAAGGCCGGTCAATACGCCTATCGCGATCGCCGCGCCAAAAAGCGCAATTTCCGCGCTTTGTGGATCCAGCGGATCAACGCTGCTGCACGGGAACAGGGTATGAACTATTCCCGATTTATGAACGGGCTCAAACTCTCTGGTATCGAGCTTGATCGTAAAATTTTAGCTGATATCGCAGTACGCGAACCCGAGACCTTCAAGAGCCTCGCTTCACAGGCGCTAGATGCGCTGGGTAAAGCGGCTTAGAAAAAGCCTCCTAAAGCTATAGACGAGATCACAAAAGGGGGCATAATTGCCCCCTTTTTTACGGGCGTTCCCTAACGGGCAGGAACATCAGATGCAAGATATCGACGCATTACGAAACGAGATTCTCGAACAGGTTACCAATACGGCCAACCTCGACGCGCTGGAACAATTGCGCGTCGCCGAACTGGGCAAAAAAGGGCGCATTTCCGGCCTGATGAAGGGCCTGGGCGGCATGAGCCCCGAAGAGCGCCAAACCGCAGGTCCCGCGCTCAATGGCCTGAAAAACGACGTGGCCGACGCCATCCAGAATGCCAAAGACGCGCTGGAGAACACTGCCCTTGATGCCCGCCTGGCCGGCGAGACCATCGACATTACCTTGCCAGTGGCACCACTTGCCCAGGGTACTTTGCACCCGATCAGCCAGGTGCTGGACGAAATCACCGAAATTTTTGCCGAGATGGGCTTCACGGTTGCTGAGGGTCCCGAGATAGAAAACGACTTCTATAATTTCACAGCCCTGAACATCCCCGCCGAGCACCCCGCACGGCAAATGCACGATACGTTCTATTTTGACGCCGATGAAAATGGCGAGCGCAAAGTCCTGCGCACCCATACGTCACCGGTGCAGGTCCGCACGATGGAAACTTCCAAGCCCCCCTTGCGCATCATTGCGCCCGGACGGACTTATCGTTGCGATTCCGACCAGACCCACACGCCGATGTTTCACCAGGTTGAAGGCCTGGTCATTGATGAAAAAACCCATATGGGCCACCTGAAGGGCTGCCTCGAGACATTCTGCAAAGCCTTTTTTGAAATCGACAACGTCAAGATGCGGTTTCGGCCCAGTTATTTCCCTTTCACCGAACCCAGTGCTGAAATGGACATTGGCTGTTCCCGCAAAGACGGGGAAATGCGGATAGGCGAAGGCGACGACTGGCTGGAAATTCTTGGCTGCGGCATGGTCCACCCCAAGGTGCTGGAATATAG
>SMXS01000130.1 GCA_004356955.1 Alphaproteobacteria bacterium
CAAATTATTCGCGCTCTCGCGCGACCAATTCACTCGGCACGAACGGAGGTTGGCGCATCACTTAAAGTGGAATAATGCCCCTGGGGGCGTGTCGCTACAACAGCACTTCGGCGATCACCACGAAGGGGCCTTTTTTGCCGTTCGAACCCATGAACATACTGGCGCCTGGTTGTAGATTCTGTGATTGCAGGAAGCTGTCGAGGGCAAGCTGATGAGCGGTGGCAAAATCCAGGCCAAACCCTAGGCTCTCGCCCGTTGCATCCAGGGTTTTGGCCATTGCGCCCTTTTTGGCCAGTTTCAAAAAACTCTCTGCATAAATATCGACGAGCAGAGCACTGCCGGGTGCCGCCACCGATTTAACCGCCGCCAGCGTGTTGATGACGTCCTCTTGATCCAGATATAATGTGACGCCCTCCCACAGAAAGACGGTTTTCAGGGAAGGATTAAAACCCGCATCGACTAGACCATCGATCCAACGCGCATCCGAAAAATCCACTTCAATAAACCGTACATGATCTGACGGAATATGGGCCTGCTCAAGCCGCTGACGCTTCATTCGCTGCGTTGCCGACTGGTCCAGCTCGAACATCGAGAGCCCTGGGCCAGCCAACGGGCCATAGGCCCTGGTATCCAGCCCCGCGCCAAGGATGACAAATTGTTCCGCAGTTTCAATGTGCTCTTCGATCAGGGTATCGAACAGAATTGTTCGCGCGATCATAAGATCGGCAATGGTTTCATCCCCTCGTCCCGGGATTCGGGGATAAAGCAGGTTCCGCCCGCTCAAAAGGTGAAGCACGTAGAGGGGAAACAAGGCGAGCCACAATCCAGTGGTCGAATTATTGGGCAAGACGCTGGCCAACCGGCGGGCGGCGTCGTCCTTTCGAATGTTGAAGACATCCATGGTCCAGCGGCCATTGATAACCTCAACCGCCGTTTGCGAGAGGCCCAGTTTTCTGCTGATCCAAACCTGCCTGTAGCCAACCCAAATGACCCCGATCAGACCAATTGGCAATAGCGAGATCTGAAGTATGACATAGATGAAATATGCAATGATCGTCATGGGCCGCCAATTCAGAATTACGATTTCTGTACCTTACATCATTAAGGACCGGCAACTGGTTATTGGATAAGGGGCTCCACAACGGCTTGCCAATGACATTACAAGCCCCGCTCAACCCGAGTGATTTGGTTGGTGTCATCCTCAACACCCGGTTCGTGCTGAGTGATCGCTTCAGCGATTGTATCGAAGTATGACCGGGATAAACTGGGGGTATCCTTCGATACGATTTGCCGCTAGCGCGCCAAATCACTCAGGACGAACCGATTTAGTTTGGCGTCACACTCAAACCCCACCCGGCCCCGCCCAAATGAAATGGACCAATACGCCCAGACGCGCTATTTAGGCAGCAACGGGATTTGATTGATGGGAAGAATTACAATGCTCGATCTGGCACTTCGCGGCGGCACAATCGTCGATGGCACACGCAAAGCGTCCTATCTGGGCGATGTTGGCATCAAGGACGGCAAAATTGTCGAGGTCGGTTTGGACATTGGCGAGGCGACGCGCACGATTGATGCGACCGGTGCCATCGTCACCCCCGGTTTTGTCGACATCCATACCCATTATGATGGCCAGGTGTCGTGGGACAGCCTGATGGCCCCGTCGTCCATCAACGGCGTGACCTCTGTGGTGATGGGTAATTGCGGCGTCGGCTTTGCGCCCGCCAAGCCGGACAAGCATGACTGGTTGATCGCTCTGCTGGAGGGCGTCGAAGACATCCCCGGCACCGCCCTGGCCGAGGGCCTGCAGTGGAACTGGCAGACCTTCCCGGAATATCTCGATGCCATTGATGAACGCGACTTTGCCGTCGATATCGGCGTCCACATGCCGCATGCGGCCCTGCGCGCCTATGTGATGGGCGACCGTGGCGGCGACCATGAAGAAGAACCCACGCCCGCCGAAATCGACGAGATGGAGGCGCTGATTACCGAGGCGCTGGACGCTGGCGCGGTCGGGTTTTCAACCTCACGGACTTATTTGCACAAATCGCGCGATGGCGGTTCTATTGGCACCCTAAAAGCCCCGGCGGAAGAGCTGATGGCCGCCGCACGCGCCATCCGCAAGCACGGCAAAGGCGTTATCCAGCTTATCTCGGACGCGTATCTGACGGCGGACGACGCCTTTGCGAACCGCGAGCTGGACCTGATTGAAATGCTGGCGGCCCAGTCGCAGGGGCGGGTGTCCTTCACCATCCAGCAGACCGACGATGCACCGGATCGGTGGCGCATGATCTTTGACCGCATCGACAAAATGGTCGACAAAGGCCTCGACGTGCGTGGCCAGGTTGGCCCGCGGCCCATCGGCCTGATCATGAGTTTTGCCACCACGGTCAACCCGTTTTACCTGACGCGCACGTTCCGCCGGGTCGCTGGCCTGTCGCTGGAAGATCGACTGGCAGCGCTGGCCACGGACGAAATCCGTTTGCTGATCCTTAGCGAGCATCGCGCCGACCGCCGCACTGGCCTGATTGATACCATCACCAAAGGCTATAACCGGATGTTCCGCATGACCGACCCTGTCGACTACGAACCCTCGCCGGATGCCTCGCTAGAGGCCGAAGGCACGCGCCTGGGCAAGCGGCTGGACGAGCACGCCTATGACGTGTTGCTGGAAGAAGGCGGCAGGCGGTTGCTGTACGCACCGGCCATTAATTTCAGCTATGGCGACCTGAACGACGTGCACGCTATGATCAGCCATGAACACGCGCTTTATGCGCTGTCAGATGCGGGCGCCCATTGCGCCACTATCAGCGATGGCAGTTTTCCCACCACGTCCCTGGGCCTGTGGTCCAAGGGCAACAAGGCGGGGCTTTCTGTACCTGTGGAAAAACTCGTGCACGGCTATACCCAGCGCAACGCCCAACATGTTGGCTGGCTCGACCGCGGCGTGATCGCCGAGGGCTATCTGGCTGACCTTAACATCATCGACCTCGACAGCCTCGACCTAAGCCCGCCTGAGATTGTCGCCGACCTGCCCGCAGGCGGCACACGCTTGTTGCAGACATCACGCGGCTATCGCGTGACGATCAAAAGCGGCGAAGTGACGTTCGAGAATGGTGTCTCGACCGGCGCATTGCCGGGCGGGTTGTTGCGCGGTGAACAGAGGCTTTAGTCTGCAAGAAAAGAGACTTTGATCCGCAGATTTCTGAAAGAACCATCATCTAAACGAATAGTGAAAAAGGAGAGCCAACATGGCTATTGATTTTGAAATACCGGCAGAAGCCAAAGCAATGCGCGCAAAGGTGCGCACGTGGGTTCAAGAAGAGTGCCGCCCGGCGGAACAAGCCATGCTCGACGGCGCAGATTTCAAGGAAACACTGGACGCCTTGCGGGTAAAGGCCCGCGCTCAGGGTCTTTGGTGCCCCTTCATTCCCACCGAATATGGCGGCATGGGCCTGGGGCCACTCGCCAATGCGCTGGTGCAGATGGAACTGGGTGAAAGCTATCTCGGTGCCCTGTCCATGAACACCCAGGGGCCCGACGACGCCACCATGCTGACGCTGTTGGAACATGGCACCGACTATCAGAAGGAAAAATTCCTCAAGCCGCTGCTCAATGGCGAAAAGCGCATCTGTTATTCCATGACCGAAAAGGTCGCCGGGGCTGACGCCACGGGCATGCGCACCTCGGCCATCAAAAACGGCCAGGGCAATTATGTCCTCAATGGCGAAAAGTGGTTCTCCAGTGCCGCCGATGTTGCCGACATTGCGGTGGTGATGGCCCGGACCAATGATGAAGGGCCGCGTCATGAACAGTTCTCCACCTTCATTGTCGAGCTGCCCAACCCCGGCTATCGCATCGTCCGCAATATTGGCACGATGGCGCTGCATAGCCCTCTGACTGAAAAACTTGGCGGCACCCATTCCGAGATTGAAATCAAGGATTTGATTGTGCCAGAGGAAAACCTGCTGGGCGGCGAAGGCCAGGGCTTTGCCATGGGGCAACATCGTCTGGCCTATGGCCGGCTTCGTCATGGCATGCATAATGTGTCGATGGCACAGCGCGCCCTCGATCTGGCGGTAGCTCACATCACGCAGCGGGAAACTTTTGGCCAGCCCCTCGATGGCCGCCAGGCGGTACAGTTCATGCTGGCCGATTGTGCGCAAGACCTATACATCGCGCGCCTGATGCTGCTGCACATCGCCTACAAGGCCGAAAAAGGCATGGATTTGCGTCATGAAAATGGCATTGCCAAGGTCTATCTCGCAAATATGGTCCACCGCGTGGTCGACACGGCCATCCAGCTGCATGGCGCCCTGGGCTATTCAACCGATACGCCGCTGGCGGGCTGGTATACCCACATCCGCAGTCAGCGCCTCGTCGACGGCCCCGACGAAGTCCATCGCTGGAAAACCGGCAAGAACGTTATTGCCGCGTTTAAGGAATTTGGCACGACGGCGTCGGCAGCTGGGGGCGATTTGCTTTAGCTGTTTGGAGGGTTGTTGAGGGGGTCAGAAGATTAAAGGGGCCTGACCCCTTTATTTTTATTCAATGGTATTGAAGGGGAACTCAATTGACTACCGAACAGAATATTGTGGCCGCCACCCGTCTAATTGAGCTTTACAATCAAGGTACCGCCGACTGGGTAAAGGCCACGCACCACCTGGACAGTCAGTGGCGCGAAATGCCAACATCGAGTTACCCCAACGGGCGTGGTGGCAACCGTACCGTTTTGCAACAAGCCGCCGAAGAGGCCGTGCAGGTTTTTCCGGATAGGCAAATTGAAATCCTCAACAGTGTGCCCCAAGACGATCAGGTCACGATGCAGGCACTGTGGACAGGAACCGTTGCTGCAGAGATACCGGGTTGGCCCAAGGGCACCAGAGTGACGATAAATATAGCCTTCTTCTTCAGGTTTCAGGACGGTCTGGTCATCTCTCAGACCGACTATGCCTGTTTAGAGCCGATTGACCCCTGACTTCAGTAAATTGATTTTCTAGCAAGCCACCCCTTTTCTTTTGGCTACAACCTGTTCTATATCCACCTTCAGCCACTACCCTATCTCATCCGTTGAAAGTCCCTCCCCATGGCTGATCTGCCACCGTGTCCGCAATGCCAGTCGCCTTATTCGTATGAGGATCGGGACATGCTTGTCTGTCCTGAGTGCGCTCATGAGTGGCCCCCTGGCACCGCAGCTACTGGCGAGGAAGCGACCAAAATCACGCGCGATGCTGTTGGCAATATCCTCAGCGATGGCGACACGGTTACCGTGATCAAGGATTTGAGGGTCAAGGGGTCGTCATCGGTCGTCAAAATTGGCACCAAGGTGAAGAACATCCGCCTTGTTGATGGCGATCACGACATCGACTGCACCATCAAGGGCATTGGTGCCATGGGCCTGAAGTCCGAGTTCGTCAAAAAGGCCTAAAGGATCACCCGGGGCTATCGCTCAATACTTGTTGCAACCCGGTGCCGAATAATTTGTAGATCAGTGTTGCCAATTGTTCCGGTGGGTCGGTGAAGCCCCGTTTAACCCAGACCATCATTAATGCATGGGTCATACTCCCGCCCATGGCAATGATGTATTCCTGCTCGATGGTCGGCATGGGGGGCAGGCGGTTTACCTCGACGACCCTGTCCAGCAAATTGGCAAAGATCTGACTCGCAGGTTTCAAAAACAGGCTGGCGGCGCAATGATTAAGAAGCGGTTCCAGCTCGTGGCGTTGCTGTTGATAGGTCGCGAGCACCAGCTTGGCGAGAGAGTTGTCCTGCAAAGGGAACACCAACATCGAGTCATCAATCTGATTGGTGACAGAGTCGAGCACATCGGATATCAGCTCTTCCACCACCCCATCCAGAGAACCAAACCGTGCGTAGAAGGTCTTGCGGGTAATCCCCGCTGTTCGTGCCACTTCGGACACGGTCAAGGTGTCAAAGTCCCGCCCGGCCCTCAACAAAGACATCACGGCGCCTCGGACGGCGGCCCGGCTGCGCGCAATCCTGGGGTCCTTGTTGAGATTATCTTTGGCTTTAGCCTGCCGGGCGATGGCTTCAGCCTGCGTGGCTGCGGCGTCTGCGAGTGTGTTCAGAGGGGTAACCATGTGCCCACGCTATTCTCGCCGAACAAGAAAGTAAACACTTGACTACTAACTTGGCGCAAGACAATCTACAGACTTACACTTCCGGAGGTCCCAATGAACGTTTCCCAACACTTTGATGCCGCGCTCGATGCGCTTGAAGATTTTGATGTCAGCCGTCCTGAGCTGTTTCACGAGGACAAGTGGCAAGATTGGTTTGCCCGGTTGCGCCGCGAGGACCCGGTCCATTATTGCAAGGACAGTGTGAACGGCCCTTATTGGTCGGTGACCCGTCATGCAGATATCAAGGCGGTGGAGGGGAATTTTGCAGACTATTCATCGGCGCAGGGCATTGTTATTGCGGAAGATGAAGTAAATGCAGATATGCCAGTGCAGGGGCCGACCAGTTTCATTTCCATGGACCCGCCAGACCACAGCGCGCAGCGAAAAACCGTCAGCCCGGCTGTGGCGCCCGGCAACGTCGCCAATATGGAGCCGCTTATTCGCCAGCGGGTGATCTATATTCTCGATAATCTGCCTGTCGGCGAGGTTTTCGACTGGGTTGATAATGTTTCTGTTGAATTGACTGCGCAGATGCTGGCGACGCTGTTTGGCTTTCCCTTCGAGGACCGGCGCAAGCTGGTTTACTGGTCAGACATCACCACCAATGTGCCTCAGGTAACGGGTGTCGAGGTTGACCTTTCGGAAAGAATGACCGGTCTGCAGGATTGCGCCGCGACGTTTCTGGCGCTGTGGCAGGAGAAGGCCACACAGGAACCCACCGCCGATCTGATCTCCATGATGGCCCATAGCCCTGACACCAAAGACATGATTAACGATCCGATGATGTTTCTTGGCAATATTCTGCTGCTGATCGTCGGCGGTAACGACACCACGCGCAACAGTATCAGTGGTGGGGTGATGGCCCTCAACCAATATCCGGACGAGTATCAAAAGCTGCGCGATAACCCCGATTTAATTCCCAACATGGTGTCTGAGATGATCCGTTGGCAGACCCCGGTCATTCACATGCGCCGGACCGCCACCCGAGACGTTGAGCTGCAGGGCAAATTGATCCGCGAGGGCGACAAGGTCATTCTGTGGTATCTGTCGGGCAATCGGGACGAAGCCGTTTTCGACGATGCCGATCGACTGATTATCGATCGGCCCAACGCCAACCAGCATGTTTCATTCGGGTTTGGCGTCCATCGATGCATGGGCAAGCGCCTGGCCGAGATGCAATTGCGCGTGCTGTGGGAAGAAATTCACAAACGGTTCCACAAGATCGAGTTGGCAGGTGACGTCACCCGCGTCTCCAACAACTTCATCCGGGGCATCAGGGAAGTCCCAGTGGTGCTGCACCCGCGTTAATCTCGTGAAATCCTGAGGCAATTAGGATGTGGGTGCACGCGCCATCACATCGCTTTGCACAACGAAAAAGGGCGGCAGGATAATCCGCCGCCCTTCATCATATCTTGTTGAGAACTGACCTAGAAGTCTGCTTCCAGCTCGATGCCCCATACGCGGCCAGGTGCGGTTACACCAAAGAAGAACACACCGGCGTCAACACCAGCACCAAAACGGTTACCATCCTTAAAGGCATCCTTCACATAAACGCTGGCGCGCACGTTCGTGTCGCCAAGGCCAACCGGACCATCATAAGTCATGGAAAAGTCAACAATTGTCGATGGCGCACCCGACAGGATTCTGCAACCTTATGAATCCAAAGGTCTTTTCCACCCGTTATCAGCCTCTTAAGTCACTTGGTCAGTCTCTCCCATAGCTTCCTTCTGCAGTTTGCTACACAAATTGCTACACGGAGGATGGGGTCCAGCGCATTCAGACTGATGTCTAATGAATGGTACCTCGAGTGTTCTCCATTAGTATCTCCTTGGATGCTTCGAGAATGCGCAGCCAAGCCACCTTCCCTGCCAAATCACCATTTTCAAGCATTTCGTCGGCCACGAGGATCGCGCCGTTGAGATCTAGAAACATGTAGGCGAAGATAAAACCTGTACATATGTTGCCGTCCACAAAGGGGTGGTTCTGAATGACGCTGGCGGCGTAGGATAGCTTGATCTCAAGTGTTTATGCGTTGAACCATTTTCCTCTTACGATGCCGGCGTGGATGCCCTGCAGGCAATGACCGACCTTGCATTGCCGACCAATGAGGCCATCAACGAAGGCATCTCCAAAAAAGGATTTGGAAACGGCAACTAAAGTGTTGCGCCTGATGAAGGTCAATGTGCGCGATCTTCTTAACGACCAAGAAGACTAAGCGCCCAGGAGAGTGACTATGCCAACGGATTTGTCCCTTTACGATGTCAGCACGACCTTTGCCAATGTCGATACCTATATGGTCCATCTGCTGGCATTCGGCGCGCTATCACTGATCTGTAACTTCATCTTTTTCGGCACGGCGCTGCGGCTTGGCTTCAAGCACAGGATCTACACTGTGCCGGTGGCGGCCACGATGATCTTCATCCCGCATGACTTTCACTATCTTCTTATGTGGGAGAAGTGGTTCGTTGTTTACGACCACTGGTTTATGCAATTGTTTTTTGTGGGGCTAATCATTACCAATCTGATGGAGTTCGTGTTTTTCTATCAATTGCTTAAGTTTGGTCGCAAGGAACTGCTGCCGACTGTCTCTCAGTCGACCTTTGTCGCCATCATGGCCGCAACGCTCGCTGTTAGCTCGGTGATATGGTACGGCGTCAAGACGGTTTTGGCTGATGAATTGTGGTTTTTCAGTTTCGGCTGGACAATCTGGTTTTGCCTGCCCTTCGTCATACCGCTCATGCTCAAACGAAGGTCGTCTATCGGCCAGAATTCACTCATGTGGTGGGCTTATATTGGTATGGCGCTCGCTTGGTGGGCCGCTGTCTATCCGCTCGATCCGTTCTTCCAGTCATTTGCCTGGTTGGGTCTGGGCGCAGTCATCGTGCTGTGGGCGTTCGCCACTATCTACATAATCAGAAAAATGCCTGCTGTAGCGCCCGTTGCTTCAGCCTGAATGAACTTTCAGCCTGATTGCAATGGTCAGGACATGCGCAGGATTGGCTTGATCACCTCGCCGGTTACGGCAGAGTCGTGCACAGCCTGGTTGATGTCGGCGAAGTCATAATATTTCACGAACTTTTCATAGGGCAGGCGTCCACTGCGCCACAATTCGGCCAGGTAAGGCACGAAGGTCTGGGTTGCCGCGTCCCCCAGCACAACACCCTTGATGCCGCGGCCAAAGCCCATGCGGTCCATGCTGAACGGGATTTCAATGCCGCCGGGGGTTGCGCCAACTTGGGCGGCCCAGCCTGGGCGCGCCAGGCAATCGACAGCATTGCGCACGGCCACCGGCACACCAGAGCATTCGACCGAAAAGTCAGCACCGCGGTCTGTGGAGGCGTATATTTGTTCCACCACATTATCGGTCGCGGCGTTGACGACATGGGTTGCGCCTAGCTCCAGCGCCATCTCCAGTCTGGCAGGTTTGGTGTCGATGGCTATAATCCTCGCGCAGCCGCACAACCGCGCGCCCATCACCGCAGCCAGGCCGACCGTTCCAACGCCGAAAATGGCAATGGATGATCCTGCGGGTGGCTTCAGGGCGTTCATCACGGTGCCGACACCGGTTGTCAGCCCGCAGCCCAGGGGGCCCATTAACTCAAGTGGCAGATCGTCCTCTATTTTGATGACGCTGCGACCAGCAGCAAGGGAATGGGTTGCAAAAGAAGACTGGCCGTTAAACAGCGCCAGAAGGGGATTACCATTATGTCGTGCCGGTGTGGTGCCGTCGATCCGGGCACCCGACAGGTTACGTTCGACAAATTCATCACAGTAAGACGGCTGGCCATCATGGCAGTGGCGGCAATGGCCACAGGAATCGCCGCTCATCACCACATGGTCGCCCGGTTTTACGTGGCTGATGGCACTGCCGACCGTCTCGACAATGCCAGACCCTTCATGCCCCAGAATAATCGGCAGCGGCAATTTAATATCCTGGTTCCGCACTGCCACATCGGTATGACAAATCCCGCTGGCAACGTTGCGCACCAGCACTTCGTCTGGACGAGGGGCCTCTAGTTCAATGTCTTCCATGATGAAATCACCGCCGGGTTCCCAGACGACCGCTGCTGTTGCTTGAACCATGAATCCCCCTCTTGATCGCGTGAACGTAGCAACATTCGCCTCCGCAGGGAAGGTGAGGAGACGACAGAGTGACGGAATGATCGGGTGTCGCTTGGCGCTCAAGCTGCAAGGTCTGCTTATGATGCGGTGGACGGCTCCCACCCGCCGGCATCTGCGTGCCAAAGTGGTGGTTTATGAACCACAGGGAACTGGGAGCCATCCATGAATGAGATTATCACGATA
>SMXS01000131.1 GCA_004356955.1 Alphaproteobacteria bacterium
TTATCCACCGGTTATCCACAGCTTAGTCCCGTGCTTATCCACATAAATCGACCATTAGGCGCAGAAAACAGCCGTTTGTAGGGTAAGAAACCTTGACTGACAAGGGCTAATTTGTGATTATGTATTTGCAAGCGACGGTCCTCGGACGGAAGCTTGTGAGGCCGAAAGGGAAGACGAAATTGGCCTCGGCAGGGACTGCTCTTCGGAGTGGAACCAGCAGAGGAAAAGATCATCGGAACAGAAAGCTTCAGAGGCGTCAGGGTACTCGCAAGAGTACATCGCTAGGGCTCGCGTCCAGGCACTTGACGCCTCTATTTTTTTAGCAGGTCAGATAACCTCTCATTCCTGAGAGGTTTTTTGTTGGCTGCAAGGCGGACCAAAATGACAAATAAAAAGCCCGGCATGTTCCGGGCTTAGGGTCCCAAACATACCGGGCTAGCGTCAGGGTTCAGCCTTAATGAAGGCTGAAATGAGCTCATCGCGTCCATGCACTTAGGCAGGCATGTGATACGCGTCGCAGTCGATTTCGTCAACCAAATTTTG
This sequence comes from Alphaproteobacteria bacterium, assembly GCA_004356955.1. GTDB lineage: Bacteria > Pseudomonadota > Alphaproteobacteria > SMXS01 > SMXS01 > SMXS01. The sequence goes on from SMXS01000131.1 coordinate 544, forward strand.
TGTTTGAACTGTGCCTGCCTACTATATCTAGTGGAAACAGGGCCTTTAGCGTTGCTTGTTAAGCAGCTTATCGACATCGCTTTGGGACAATTCTGCAAAGGTACCTTCACCCCATGATGGGGTTGGGGACCTCGCGGATGCCTGGTCAATTTCAGCATGATGATTTTTGCGCGGCCACAGCTTGGTCAGCCCCGTTTTCAGCGACTTCAGCGACTTCAAAAATGACATGACTTACTCCGATCACCACCTGGGTGTGTTGGGGTTCATGCGACATCTAACTCTACGCCTTTGGGCGATATTCAACAAATCAGAACGACAATTAGTCAGACACACAGCCAGCCAAATATAGAGGACCTTTCCATGGACGAAGTGATCATTTCCCTGCAACACCCTATTCATGTCGCTGTTGACGGGGCGGCCAGCGTGACTTCTTCAAGGTTTCTCCCCCTTGTCTACCATTACTATTGGTACAGGGAGACCAGAACGTCCAAATGGCTGGCCGACAGGCGATCTACAATTCTTTGTCTCATTGATTTTCGGTTTCATGGGACGAGTTCAAGCTGTATTACTTAGCTTTATTTAGCGTAACCTCACTGCATTGCTGGCACCAATCGTGGTGGAGAGTTGTGGGAGGGAAAAATAGCCGAGGAACGAACACCCCTGAAATTGATGGGGTCGCCCGGGTCGCCCTATACCCGCAAGATGCTTGGGATGATGCGGTTTCGTCGCATTCCCTATGAGCTGACATTGCAGTCGCGTCATGCCGCGCCAGCTCGCAAGAAGTCTGAGCCAAGGCCGGTTCCTAAGGTGCCGCTCTTACCAACCTATTATCTGCCGAATGAAGATGGCGAAGTCGTCGCGGTCACGGATTCCTCGCCTCTCATTCGTCGATTCGAGACGGAATATACGGGGCGTTCGGTTCTGCCTGCCGATCCGACCATGGCTTTTATCGACATGTTGCTGGAAGACTTTGGCGATGAATGGCTGACCAAGGCGATGTTCCATTATCGGTGGTCCTACAAGGCCGATATTCACAAAGCTGGCGAGATATTGCCGCGCTGGGGCAATGTGTCAGCGGCGGAATCAGAGATTGCGCCCCTCAGCAAGATGATTGCCGAGCGCCAGATTGCGCGTCTTTCCTACGTGGGTTCCAACGAGATAACCGGCCCGGTGATCGAGGCCAGCTTCAAACGCTTCCTGCATCTGTTCAACGCCCATCTGGGCAAATACCCATTCCTGATGGGCGAAAGACCAGGGTCGTCGGACTTTGCCTTTTTTGGCCAATTGACGGCCCTTAGCCTGTTTGATCCGACCCCCCAGGCACTCATTTTGCAAGAAACACCGCGGGTCTATGCCTGGGTCGAAATTATGGAAGATCTGTCGGGGCTGCCGGTGGATGACCAGGACTGGATTGATCCTGACAATGTGCCGGACACGCTGTTGGGTTTATTGAAAGAGGTCGGCCGTGTCTACGCGCCCTATCTGGTGGCCAATGCAAAAGCGATCATGGCTGGGGACACCGAATTGAACACGACGATCGATGGCAAGCCTTGGACCCAGAACCCATTTCCTTACCAGGCCAAATGCCTGATGTGGCTGCGGGACGCATACGAAGGGTTGGGGGACAGCGACAGGGCCAAGATAGATGCAATATTATCTGGCACGGGATGCGAACAGCTGTTTGAATAGACGCCCAAAAGGGGGACGGACCATGACAGCCTACGAACTGGCGACGCTGTACCAGACGAATTTGGACGCCAACATCACCGTTGTTTCGGTGTGGATTGGGATCACTTTCAGTGTGATTATCGCGGCCTATTTCACGGGTCCTCGTCTGTCATTGATGATGACGTGGTTTATGGCATTCACCTACTCGATTTGGACGGCTTCAATTTTCAGCGCTGAGTATTCCTATATTTTGCGACTGGAAATGATCGAGGACGACATGGCGCGCTTGCACCCAGCTGCTATGGAAACGGTAACGGTCTTGCAAACCTATATTCTACCTACTGGGCAACTAACTAGCATTGTAATTGGCTGGGTAGCCATTTGGGTGGGAGCAGTCTTTTTCATCTTCCATGCCCGCAAGTTTGATTCAATTTCGCGCAACGAGTGATCTGAACCAGCTCGCGTCTTTCAACCAAAGGGTTTCAACATGATCAAATATGGCGCTGTGTCGAAAGACGCAGATGAAAGCGGCCGCGTGCAGGTCGTAAAGGTTAGGATGCAATCGGTAAAAAGGGATTTTTGGCTTTGTACCCTTATGGATTTTTGCCAACGCGGCCAAGGGGTCGTTGTCAGTGATGTCTAACCTGAATGGCCAGGAAGAAAACAAAGTCGGCATCCCCTTCATTCCGCAAAAAACACTCGAAGGCGGCGAAGAGCGCATCAAGGACCTGAAGCCGGGTGAAGTGTTTGTCGGCAATGTGCTGACCAGAGCTTATGCGAAATTTGATCTGGGTGGTAATGTCGAAGTGTTCGCACTGGCAAATATTACCGCCCAGGCCGATGGAGATATCGTCGCCACAGCAAGCGGTGACGTGACGGTGACTGCAACTAATGTGGCGATTAGCGCGAACGATACCGTCACGGTGAATGCGGCCACTGCCCATGTGATTGCCGACGATGTAGAATTGGGTGGGACAGACTGCCTGCAGTGGCCCGCGTTGGCGACACGGTTGCGCGTGCGGCATTGCTGGCTATTTACCCGGTGCACTCGATGAAGGTGATCTTTATGTGCGGGCAGTCATTGGTGTGTTGGCCTTTATGGCCATCTTCCTTAAAGAAACGGCTCGTGGTTCAAACCCTCGCTCAGATTGACTTGTAGATAGCATGGTTTCATAATCCGATACTTGGACGGTCGAACAATTTTGGCCGTTTTGGGAAATTGGGGAACGAGACCATGTCATCAGATATCATATCCAAATCCGATGCGATTCCGCTGAATCCATTGGCAATTGATGCCAGTACTGACGAAACACTGCGTGGTGATCCGATTACGGGTGATCGCTACTACTCCCCAGAATTTGCCCAAAAAGAATGGGACCATATGTGGAAGCGGGTTTGGCACATTGCTGGCCGCGAAGCCCAGTTGGAAGAGTCAGGCGACTTCATGGTCCACGACTTCATGCATGAATCGGTGATGGTCATCAAACAAGCCGATGACAGCTACCGCGCCTTCTATAATGTCTGTCAACACCGCGGGACGCGGCTGGTCTGGAATGACGGCCATACTGAAGGGATGCAGTGCCCCTATCACGGCTGGGTCTGGGCCACAGATGGCGAACTGATCGATGCACCCGACCGGCAAGATTTCCCACAGGGTGACCCGTGCGGCAAGCTTCGTCTTAAAGAACTGCAATGCGACACTTGGGCTGGTTTCGTCTGGTACACGATGGACCCCAATGCACCACCCTTGATGGAATATCTTGACCCGATGCCAGAGCTATACAAGAACTGGCAAACCGATGATTTAATCAGGGTGACCTGGTTGAAGGTGGAATTGGATGCCAATTGGAAGTTTGCATCCGACAATTTTTCGGAATCCTATCACACGCGAGTCGCGCACCCACAGGTGTCTTGCTTTATTGATCAGGACTATTGGACGGCATCGCACGAGATGTTCCCCAACGGTCATGGCCGCATTCATCAGCCCGGCAGGCCTTCTTTGCGCGACCAACTATCCCCGGATGATCATCAACCCTTTGACGATGTGTTGCGGGCCTGGGATATCGACCCTGATCAGTATGCGGACTATGAGACCAAGGCCATTCAGGGCTGGAAAGATCTGAAGCAAGCCAAAAAGCGTCTTTGGCAGGAAAAGGGCTATCTGCACTACGAACATATGACTGAAGGCGAAACCGTCGACAGCCCCCACAATGTCGTATTTCCCAATGTCACCATGTCGTTCGTGCCCGATGGCCTGACCGTATTCAGAACAGAACCAGACCCGGGTGATCCCAACAAATGTACCTTTGACCTATGGGTCATGCTGTTCCCGATTTCGCAGCCCGATGATGTTGTGAAGATGGGGGTCTATGACAAGATCGAGGAAGCCACCGAGATTGACCACCGCGTGTTTGACCAGGGCCGGGGACTGGCCGATATGGAAGGTCAGATATTCTTCCAGGACATGGCGTTGGCCGAGGGTCAGCAGCGCGGATTGCATAGCCAGGGTTTTACTGACGCGTATCTGGCAGGTCAGGAAACAAGGGTGCGTCGCTTTCATGAAGTGCTGAACGACTATATTGAAGGGCGTCGATAGGCCGAGACCTACCGGGCTCCTGCTCACATCTTAGAACGGAAAATCTATGATTCAATTGTCCTCCCTTTCGGGCGGGGCTGTCGCCTTGCTTGATATTGATATGGATACCCCGGTGGGTGTCGTCGTTTATGAAGGTTGCTTCTTCGTCTTTGACGGAATGGATAGAGACATCATTCATTTTTCTGCGACGTCAGGTTATGTCGTCCCAGCAGACATGATCAGTGAACTGGACCTTGATGATTTGCCCGGTCTGCCAGATCTGATGGATTTGCCGGACCTTTGATCAAGGCGATGGCCTGTCTTTGTATTGTTGTGTCGCTCAGTGGTTGTGTGACATTGACAAAAGTTTACGTCGTTGAAAACGACGATGTTTCATTGCATTGGTCACTGTTTGGCACCCATATCGCCATCGAGGCTGACAGTATCGGCGCTCATGTTGAAACCCACTCAATTGGCCCGTCCATTGTGCGATGGCCGGGTGGTTTTGCCGTCAGTACTCTGGCAGGTCAGTCCGAAGTCACAACGGCCCCACAGCAAAGATATGCTGCCTTGATTACAAGCCTTATCCAACAAGATCCCCGTTCGTTTGAGACCCTTTGCGCGCCCAATTTTCTGATAAAAAGGCCCTCCAACCATGATTCTTACTCTAAAAATATTAGCAATAGTTATGCTGACAACGGCGTTGATGGCTTGTTCAGGCGGCGGCTATGTACAGACCTCGTTCACGGCCATTGGTCCTGGCTACAAACAGAACCAGGACGGCACATTCGAGGTGGCCGTCCTCTATGATGCTGCGAAATCAAACCATGCGCCAGGCATGGGAAAGGATGCTGCGGGCAATGACGGTGTGGTGCGATCCAAAGGCCCCTGTGGTGAGGAGACCCCACCAGCTGTCGCTATGCCGACCGAAGTCACCATGGAGGCATCGAAGCCTGGGATTTCTGAAGGGATATTTCTGGGGTCGGCAGCCAACAACATGACGGCCTCTGGGATGATCCATGAGAGAGCCCAGATGGCTGGTCTGGACCAATGGGACGCCTGGCCATCCTATCAATATGACTGCACCAAAACGGATATGGATCAAAAAAGCTATCGCGGGGCCGTGACTGGCTTGCCCGCTGTCGGAGAGGTCGTTCCTGCTGTGGAATAGCCCGCCTAAAACCATCAGATCATGTGTCGCCCCCTGGCTTTGGCTGGGGGGCTTTTTTTGTGTCTGTGATCTGGCTAATTTACGATTTCTGCAGCTTCTGCAAACTTTCCACCCAGGACCTGCTTTGAAAAAGGTTTCTGAATGTAGATGCTGCCTTCAGGCCCTGACTGCGTATCCTTAAGTGTATCGATAGAATTTCCTGGCATGATTATCACCTGGCAATCTGGTGTCATTTTTCGGATCGCATTGGCCAGGTCGCAACCGGTCATACCATCGGGCATTTTCACGTCCGTCAGGAGAATGGTCGGCTGAATGTCTTCAGTTTCAATGAGACGTAAGGCATCTGGTCCGCTGACGGCGGTATTGACGTCGTCTGCGCTGATGATGAGCACGCTTTCGCTCATGCCCTTCATGACAAGCGATTGCATGCGGGTTGCCTGCTCGGCTGTGACTTCGTTGCTGATATCTTGGACAGATCCGCGATAGCCTGCAAATTTACCTTGTTCATCCAATATGGGGGCGCCGCTGGCGCGCCAGGTGAGGTTGCCTAACCTGTCATGCTGAATATGCAGCAAA
>SMXS01000132.1 GCA_004356955.1 Alphaproteobacteria bacterium
GGAGAATTGCTGAAATCAGCCCATGCGGTTGACCGCGAATACAAGGTCATCACCGCCCTGGGCCAAACCGATGTGCCCGTGCCCAAAACCTATGCCCTATGCACCGATGATGATCTGCTGGGCACCTGGTTCTACATCATGGATTATTGCGAAGGCCGCATCTTCTGGACACCGCACCTGGAAGAAATCGAAAAATCCGAACGCGTCAGCATCTATGAAGGCATGGTCGATGCGCTGGCCAAGCTGCACAGCGCCGACCACGTGGCCATTGGCTTGGAGGATTATGGCCGCCCTGGCAATTATGTGTCGCGCCAGATCAACACCTGGACCAAGCAATACCGGCTGTCAGAAACCGAAACCATCGACGCGATGGAAGAGCTGTTGGCGTGGATGCCGGAGAATGTGCCCGATCAATTGTCGACATCGGTTATCCATGGGGACTTCCGTCTCGACAATATGATCTTTCACCCGACCGAACCGCGCGTCATCGCCATTTTGGATTGGGAATTGTCGACGCTCGGCAACCCACTGGCCGACCTGAACTATAATTGCATGCCCTATAATCAACTGAAGGGTGGGCGTTTTTCTGGCATGTCGGGGCAAGATCTCGTTGAGTTGGGTATCCCGTCCCAAGAAGAATATATCGCCATGTATTGCGACCGCACGGGGCGCGATGGCATCGACCATTGGGACTTTTACACCGCCTATAACATGTTCAAACTGGCGGCCATCTCGCAGGGCATCATGGGCCGCGTTGTGGCGGGCACTGCGGCCAGCCAGGAAGCCATCGATTCCGGCAAAAACGCCCGACCCCAGGCCGAACGCGCCTGGGCCCTGGTACAGGAAAAACTACTTTAAACCCAGGGCGTCAATGACCGTCGCCAGCTTGATCCCTTGCTCTCGCAAATCCTTGAGGCTGGGCGATCCTTTGCTTTTTGCCAGGCGAATGCCTGTATCGTCTTCGATTAACCGGTGATGGTGATAATGCGGTTCTGGCAAACCCAATAGTTCCTGCAACAGACGATGGATCGGGGTTGCCTCGAACAGATCCCGCCCCCGAATAATCTGGGTGACACCTTGCAGTGCATCATCGACCACTACCGAGATATGATAGCTGGTGCCAATATCCTTTCGGGCCAACAAAACATCGCCCAGCGATAGTGGGTCTGCGGCAATCTCGCTGCTCGATCTCTCAAACCAGGTCAGCGGATGGGCGATCACCTCCATGGCAGCGTCCATCCGCAGTCGCAATGCAAATCCTTGACCCTCTTCGATCAACTCGACCACTTCGCCCGCAGAAAGGTGCCGGCATATGCCGGGATAGATGGGACCATCCGACCCCATTTCGACGCCTGCAGTCAGGATGTCCCTTCGTGTACAAAAACATGGGTAGGTCAGGCCGCGGTCACTCAGTGACGCGATAGCCTTGGTGTAGTCTTCAAAATGGTCGGATTGCCGCCGCACCGGTTGTTCCCATTCAAGCCCCAGCCATTTGAGGTCGTCATAGATCGCTGCCTCGAACTCGGGCCGAGCACGGCCGGTATCAATGTCTTCGATTCGCAACAGAAACCGCCCGCCGGCATCCATTGCCGCGCGATAAGCGCTCAGCGCCGAAAAGGCGTGGCCCAGATGTAAAAAGCCATTGGGGCTGGGGGCGAAGCGGGTGACGAAATCGGTCATATAGTCTATCAACACAAATTACACCGCCCGATCAAGATGAAAGACACTCCATGTCCAGCTTTCCAGCCCTCTATGGCCCGTCCCTGCCCCGCCTGGGCACTGTTCCGCCTGAAAAATTGGTGATCTTCTGCCACGGCTATGGCGCCAATGGCCAAGACCTCATCGGCCTGGCGCTGAACTGGCAGCAGGATATGCCCACCGTGTCTTACTTTTCGCCCGATGCGCCCCAAAAAACGCCTGGCATGCCCGGCAGTTTTCAATGGTGGGACATTGGCGGCTTCTCGCAAGCAGAGCAAGAGCGCGGCGTCACCCAGGCCGCACCATTCCTCGACAGATTTATCGACCAACAGCTTGAAGAAGCGGGATTGACCGAGGCCGACCTTGCCCTTGTCGGTTTTTCGCAAGGGACCATGCTCGCGTTGTTTGTCGGCTTGCAGCGCCCACGACCGCTGGCAGCCGTCATTGGGTATTCGGGTGCCGTGGCAGCACCTGCCCTGCTGGCGAAAAACATTGCAAGCCGCCCCCCTGTGTTGCTGGTGCATGGTGATATCGACCACATGATCCCACCCACAGCCATGACGGCGTCCGAGCGTTTCTTGAGGAACAATGACATCGACGTGCAGACACACCTGTCACTCGGGATGGGTCACGGCATCGCCCCGGATGGGATAGATCTGGGCCGCGATTTTCTGCAGCAGGCATTTGGTATATAGTCCTAAACAGCTATCTACATAAAGGGGTTCCCTAGAACCCATACACATCATATGGTTTGGCCAATGACACGGAGTTCGGCCATGCAAGTGAGTGCGGCATTACAGGCGAAAGTCCCAAGGGCGGGTCAAGACTCGGACGGCAGAACTGCCACCGTGGTCACCAGGCTGGTGTCACTTGAACAATGCCCTGCCCTCGTTCTCAATGCTGACTATCGGCCCCTCAGTTACTATCCACTTTCGCTCTGGTCGTGGCAGGATGTCGTCAAGGCTGTGTTCATGGAACGGGTCGATATTGTCGAGCACTATGACCGGGAAGTGCACTCGCCCAGCTTTACGCTGCAATTACCCAGTGTCATATCGCTAAAGCGCTATGTCAAACCGGCTCGCTTTGCTGCCTTTACCCGATTTAACCTGTTTTTGCGCGATGGATTTTCTTGTCAATATTGCGGCTCGGAGAATGAGCTGACCTTTGATCATCTGGTGCCGCGCGCCTATGGCGGCATCACGTCTTGGGAAAACGTCATCACGGCGTGTGCGCCGTGCAACCTTAAAAAGGGTGGGCGCACGCCGGGCGAGGCCCATATGTCGATCCGGCAGATCCCCTTCCGGCCTACGGCCTACGAGCTGCAAGACAGTGGTCGCCGCTTCCCACCCAACTATCTACACAAAAGCTGGCGCGACTATCTGTACTGGGACAGCGAACTGGAGCCATAATGTCGCTCACGCCAGTGCGCAAAGCGCACGGCTCCGCGGGGGCGGCGAAAAAGTTCGCCGGGCCACTTGTGGCCTTGCAGCTACAGGTTCTTCTTCATGAAATATCGGGGAAACATGGGCGCCGGGCCATCGATTTGTCCGAAGACTTTGAAGCCATGTCGCTCATAAAATTCACGGGCCTGGAATTCATAGGTGTCGACCCACATGGTTTGGCAATCGCGCGAGATGGCCTCTGTTTCGGCGCGCTGCATCAGGCCAGAGCCAACACCTGTGCCGCGCAGTGCCTCGGGCACAAAAGTCAGGCCAATGTAAAATGATCCCCACAGAGACAACCCCCACAAGCCGCCTGAGATATCATCGCTGCCCTGAGGTGTGATCAATAGCGCAAAACCAACACCTTCTGCATTGCCAACGATCTGTTGGTTAAACGCCAGCAACGGCTTCCAGATTTCTGTGTAGGCGCGGTCTGTGTCATCTGTTTGCGTGATGACAAAATCTGGCGGCACGTCCTAGACCCGTTTGGCGATACGGATGGCAGTGCGGGCACCAGCCTTGATGAACGCGGTCAGCAGGCCATAGGCTGGCGCTTGCTCGGCCCCTGCTTCCAGGGCCTTGTTTTTATGGGCAATTTCGTCGGCGCAACAGTCGTCGATCAATGCCGACAATTCGGGGTCGTCGTCCCCCAGGGCTTTTGACTGCTCGACATAATGTTCCTCGATGACTTCTTCGATGGCCACGGTGCAGGCCATGGCCGCCTTTTCGCCGATCAACGCTGTGCCAGCCCCCAGGGCAAAGCCCGCGACATGCCACAAAGGGGTCAATAAGGTTGGGCGCACCTGGCGGTCATTCATCAGGGCGTTAAAGCGACGCAGGTGATCTTCTTCCTGACGAGCCATATGGGCAATATCTGCGCCCAGGGCGCGACCACCCAACACAGCCATCTGGCCGCGATAAATCTGCACAGCGCCGTATTCCCCGGCCTGATCGACACGGATCATCTGCGCCCTATCGGCAGCCTGGCGCGAATGGCCTGGTTTGGGGTTCGTGCGTTCAGTCATCATTGCCTATTTCTGCAGTCTATTTTTGCAGTCTATTTGTGCAGTGCATATTTCACCCCAAAGAGGCCAAGGCCCAATGAGATGATCGAGTTATACCCTGCCATGGAGATACCAAACAAGGACCATGGCACTTCATCGCACATCACGATATTGCGACCTTTGATGGCTGCGAGAAAGGCCTCGGCAGTGTCAGCGATAAAGCTTCCCGCCGAGCAGGACTCGGGTCCTGGCCACCATTTATACTCCACACCCGCATGATAGGCCGCAATGACGGCACCGGTTAGCAACGCCAAAGCGGCAAGGCCCGTGAAGGCGCGCGCCAATATGCCTTGTGTAGAATCAGCGGCCACTAAAACGGCGACGGCCAATAGCGGGATGGCCACATAATAGGCATAGCGCTGCCAATAGCACATCTCGCACGGTTCCATTTCGCCAATATATTGGAAGCCATAGGCCCCCAAAATCATGGCGAGACTGGCACCCAGCAACGCCGCAGGGGGCATGACGGCCTGTCGTTGGGATTTGGTCATAGTAAATACTTAATGGCAACAAAGCCGCCGACAAGCACTATTACGGCGGCCAGCGCCAGCCATTCCATATATTTTTCGATGAACAGCTTTATTGGTTCGCCAAATTTCCATAATAGGGCCGCCACCAGAAAGAAGCGCGCAGCCCGCGCCACGATGGATGCAAGGGTGAACTGCAATACGTTCAACTCCATAAACCCTGCGGTAATGGTGATCACCTTAAAGGGCAGGACCGTGACGCCAAAGACGATGACCGCCATAAAGCCCATTTCGTCGAACACTTCCTGAAAGCGGTCAAATTGTTCGGCATAACCATAGAAATCTATCAGGGCCTGACCAAAAGCATCGAAGAAGAACAACCCCAGCCCGTAACCGGCCAACCCGCCAAACACAGACGCCACTGTGCAGACACCAGCGATAAGCCAGGCCTTTTGCCGAACGGCCAGCACCATGGGGATCAGCATGATATCTGGTGGAATTGGAAAGAACGAACTTTCAACAAAAGCGATGATCGCCAGCCACCAAAGCGCGGCAGGATGTTCCGCCAGCCCGAGCATCCAGTCATAAAGACGGCGTATCATAGATCATCCCTTGGGTGAATTTGTACCTTCGCCATATATCAGCGCCACGGCGGCGCGACAAGCAGGATAGATTTCATGCATGAGACGTGTTGACGAATGGACCGCCATGGCTATGATGCGCCCCTTCTGGACCACGGGCCCCTGTGGCGGAACTGGTAGACGCGCAGGATTCAAAATCCTGTTCCCTTTTGGGAGTGGGAGTTCGATTCTCCCCGGGGGCACCACTCTTCATTATCAGGCCGGTACAGGAAGAACGCCGTCGGGCTATTCGCGATGTCTGAGGCACACATGCCATGTTAGAGTTTGTGAAGTGCCCTTGGTCATCGCCTTTAATGCCTTATTCCGCTAGGGTTTTGCCATGACGCGCGTCCCAACTATCGATCTGCGAAATATCGACAATAGTGCTCTGGCAGCTATTGATTCAGCGTGCCGGGACCACGGCTTCTTTTTGCTCATTGGCCATGGTCAGGACGATTTAATGGCCGAGATGTGGACCCAGTCTGCTGAATTTTTTGCGCGCTCGAAAACAGACAAACAGGCGCTGGCGCGCACTGCTACAAACCCTCTGGGTTACTTCGACCGCGAACTGACCAAACGCAAAAGGGACCAAAAGGAAACGTTCGACTTTCGCCCGACCGATTGGAAGACCGGCGATGGCCAAATGCCCTGGCCTGCCGATATGCCGGTATTTGAAGACACTCTGAGACGTTACTTCCAGGCCAACACAGACATGGCCATCCGGGTGACCCAATTGGTATGCCGCGCAATGCATGCCGCGCCAGAGACCCTTGATCACGCCTTTGGCCATCGCCATACCAGTATGGCCCGGATCAACCACTACCCGGTCGAAGACCCTGTGCCGGAGGACGAACGAGCAGATGTCAACGCCCTGGGCGACATGGCGCTGCACCACCACACAGACCCAGGCGCCGTGACTTTGTTATATCAAGACAATGTCGGCGGCCTGCAGGCCTTGTCGGACAAAGATGGCTGGATTGATATCCCAGCCGATCCAGGGGCCATTGTCGTCAATATGGGCGACATCATGCAGGTCTGGACCAATGACCGCTACAAGGCCGCCACGCATCGGGTCACCAAACGGGCGGTTGGGCAGGCGCGATACAGCATCCCGTTTTTCTATCAACCCCATGCCGACGTTGTAATCGAACCAAGCCTGGGGGCGGGCGCCCCCGCTTATAAGGCCTTTGCCTGGCGCGATTTTATCCAGGGTCGGCTGGACGATAATTACGCCGATATTGGCGAAGACGATATTCAGATCGCCCGCTTCAGAGTCGCCTAGGATCAGGACCCGTCAATGAGGTTCAATTGGACGGCCCATAGACGAACTCGCCGGAACCGCGATTGGGTAGTCCCCGCTGGCCCGGTCTCAAGGGGGGCAATTCACCATTCAGGTACCAGCTAAATTTATCATCGTAGGGGGCATCAACCCCAGCCAGTTGGGCCTTTAACGCGCCGTCCGCGATCGACCGAAGATGTTCCATCAAGGCAGGCCCTTGGCCAACTTGATCCCCGTTCCAGACATAATAAGACGATAGAAGCAGGCCCTTTTTTTTCATTTGCGCTGTTTCGGGTCGGTTGATAAATGTGCGAGCAGCGGCCTGCAATTGATTCCAGACCGCCGAGCCGATGAACGGGGACTTGGTCATCCGGGGGCAGCCTTTGGCCGCACACGACAGGCCATAAATGACGTATGGGCTGGTCCAATGGGCGAAAATGATGCGGTTTCTTATGTCATCGAGCGACAGAGACACACCTTCAATGATAAATCGGCGGTCTGTCATGGCACCCGTTTTACCCTGGACAAATTTTCTGGGGCTGTATTTTGGCACGTAATTGGGATTCATCAGCTTTTTGTTCGATGCCCGCAACACCCATTTGTCGAGGGCTTCGAACAACAATGCCAGACTACCCGCATTGTAGAAATTCAGCCAATAAGCAAGCTGTTCGTCCTTTGAGAACTCAGAAACTTTTAGCTTTTGCAGGCCCTGCAAATAACTTCCCAATATGCGGTGGCCTTCGGTAGACAGGCGGCCATACCCCAGTTTGCCCTCGTCGTTCATCACCATCACATTCAGAACTGCAGCCCATTCGCGATGCGATAGATTCGCGCCACTGGTTTCATTATACTGAGAAAACTGACCTATTGGCCCTGCGTCTGACTGTGCAGCGCCCTCATGAATGATGAGACCCGCAAAAGCAGCTAACAACAAAACCTGAAACATCGATCGAACGTAGAATCGCACCATTCATCCCCCCAAAATGACGTATTGCCTACACCATGCATGGGCGTCTCTTGCCTGACAAGCCTGTGGCACCCCCAATGCCGAGCCCAAAAGACAAAAAAACACAGACCTAAATCAAGGAAATCCTTGGCTGAAACAACCTTTGGCGACAAGATGATGCCCAACCAAGAAATAACAGCGAGACGAACATGGCATTGATCGAAAAAGATCTGGAAGCAATTGAAGCCCCGGATCGGGAGTTTCTGGCACCCAAGTTTTTGCCGCGCAAACCAATCCCAGATTTGGGCCTGGAACGCATAGAGGCTGAACGCTTCTATTCCAAAGAATTTATGGAGCAGGAATGGGAGCACATCTGGACCAAGACCTGGCAATTGGCATTGCACGTGTCCGAGTTGCCAGAGCCAGGGTCGTTTTTTGTCTATGAGTTTGGTCGCGAGAGCTTTCTGTTCACCAAGGACAAGAACTCTGTCGTTCGCGGTTTCTACAATGTTTGCCAACATCGCGGGAATATCCTGTGTCAGTCCCCTTCTGGTGCCGCTGATTCGTTTACCTGCCCGTTTCATGGCTGGGAGTGGAATATTGATGGCACCCTGAAGGACGTCGCCGATCCCGATTTTTTTCGTCAGTTCGACGGCGGCATACCGGTCGATGAATTGGGCCTGTCCGAAGTCAAGACCGACACATGGGGTGGCTTCATCTGGCTGAACATGGACGATGATGCCATGCCCTTGAAAGAATATCTGGGCGAGGCTGGCCGACATCTTGAATCATACGAGATGGAAAAACGCACCTATATGGACCAACAGTCCTTTGAGTGGAAAGGCAATTGGAAGCACGCCGTCGACGCGTTTAACGAAAGCTATCACTTCGCATCTTTACACCCAGATATGGTGGAATTTGGCGAAGGCCACGATGTGCCTATCGAACTACACGGCATCCATAGCCGGATGATGAATTACAACGCCACCGTCAGCGAAGTGGTCGAAGACCGCGAAACCATGACGCCGCTGCGTGAACACATGATGGGCCGCCGATGGGATGACGACGCGCCGGTTGCGGCTGGCCCGGCCAAGGACATTCACCTTGAGGCCATAAAAGTGAAGCGGGCCATGGAGGATGATACCTACCTGCCCTACAAAAAGATGAATGACGAGCAGTTGGTGCATCAGTACCACTACACATTCTTCCCCAATGCAACCTTCACGCAGACCCCCGAAGGCGGGGCTGTGTTCCGGTACCGGCCCCACGCCACGGACCCGAATATCTGTTATTACGATTTCATCATCATGCCGCAATTGCCCCCTGGCACGCCATCGCCTGATGTTGAACGGCTGGTGCACCCCCATGGTAGTCCTCAGGATTATGCAGATGCTTTCAAGGGTAATTTTGACCCCATTCTGGCCAATGTCTTGCGGCAGGATGGGTCCAACATGGAAACCATACAACGCGGTATAAAGTCTAAGGGATTCAAGGGCATGCTCTTGTGTGACCAGGAAATCCGGCTGCGCCATTTCCATCAAACAATCGACAAATTCATCAGTGGCGAGCTGAACGCCCGCAAACCCTAGTATCTTAAAAACGTAAAAAAGTATCTTAAAGCCATAAAAAAGGCCCGCGAAACACTTCGCGGGCCTTTCATCACACCGAATATTCGGGTTTTAGCCTTCTTTTGCGGCGTCTTCTGCGGCAAATTGTGCGTAGGCAGAGGCGGTGCCTTCAGCCATTTTGTCACCGTCAAAAGGGATCGACATTTCTGGCGTGAATTCCAGCACAATGCGTTCTGGCGTATCCAGGAAACGAACGAACATGTCAGGGTCCAGACCAGCGGTGAAGGCGTTGCCATCATCCGCTTCGCCCGCCATCTTCATGCCCGTGGCCATCAGATTATAATACCAGTTCTTGGTTTTTTCATCGTCATGGATTTTGGTCGTCCCCTTATAGGTCACGGTCTTGCCGCCACCCATTGGGGTGCCTTTTGATGTGATTACGACAGAAGAGCGTGGATCACGGGCAATCGCCTTGATGCGAACGCGTTCGCGCGTAGCGGTCATCCAGATTTTGCCATCGATGGGCACATAGGCTGTGATCACTCCGATCGGGTGACCTTCCTTGTTGGCCCAGATGAAGACGCATTCGCCGCCCATCATGACCAATTCCTGTTCCCGCTCTGGGCTCAGTCGATATTGTTTTACGTCGTCATAGTTTACTGATTGATCAGACATGGGGCATTCTCCGTGAGATGTGTCCTAATTTTCAGGGGACTTCCTACACTAATAGTACAGGGCTGTCCTCTATCAAATTCGCCAGTTGGCCCTGCATATTGACGCTCGGTCCGAACCTGTTACGAATGAAGGTCGGAGAGTGTTTCATGAATCAGACCAGCGACTTCAATGCCGACATGCTGGACGGGCTTAGCCCGTTCTACAACGACTCGCACATTCTGTGGCGCGATCAATTACGACACTTTCTGGAACGCGAGATCATCCCGCATATTGAAGAATGGGAAACGGCTGGCGAGCTGCCACGATCGCTGCACAAGACAGCGGCAGAATTTGGCCTGTTGGGCATGGGCTATCCTGAGGAATATGGCGGTACATCCGAAGGTGTGGACCCATTCCACAAATTGCTGACGTCGATGGAAATGGGGCGTATGGGCGCAGGCGGCGTCGGGGCATCCCTGATGACCCATGGCATAGGCCTGCCGCCCATTCTGGCCATTGGCTCTGACGAAATGAAACAGCGCATCGCCCCGCCCGTGCTGGCAGGTGACAAAATCATCGCCCTGGGTATCACCGAACCGTCCGGTGGGTCAGACGTGGCCGCCATCAAAACGCGGGCCGTTCGTGATGGCGATGACTATGTGGTCAATGGGTCAAAGATGTACATTACATCTGGCATGCGCGCTGACTATCTGACATGTGCCCTGCGCACTGGTGATGGCGGCAGCGGTGGCCTGTCCCTGCTGCTGATAGAAATGGACAGCCCCGGCGTCACCCGCACAAAGCTGGAAAAAATGGGTTGGCATGCATCGGACACCGCCGCCATCTATTTCGATGATGTTCGGGTGCCCGTCGGCAATTTAATCGGCGGCGAAAACCAAGGCTTTGCCGGTGTCATGCAAAACTTTAACGGCGAGCGCCTGGGCATGGCCGCTAGCTGCGTCGGCGCGGCCAAAGCCTGCCTCGAAGACGCCGTCAATTGGGCGCAACAGCGTGAAACATTTGGCAAGCGACTGGCCGACCACCAGGTCATCCGCCACAAAATCTCTGAAATGGTCCGCAAAATTAAGGCCACACAGGCGTTTCTGGAGCTGTGCGCCTGGCGCATTAACGAAGGGGAAACCCCAGCTGCTGACCTGGCTTTGTTAAAAGTACAGGCGACCCGCACCTCTGAATTTTGTGCCCGCGAGGCGTGCCAAATATTGGGTGGGGCAAGTTTCATGCGCGGCAATAGGGTCGAGCGTATTTACCGCGAAGTGCGCGTCAACGCCATCGGCGGCGGGTCAGAAGAAATCATGCTGGACCTGGCCGCCCGCCAGATGGGGATTTAGGCGCCCTCAGGCACCCCCGCGGCCGTTCTACCAAGGTCTTTCACCAAATGGCGGCTGGCCAGGTAAAAGTGTACGCCGGACCACAGCGCGAAGACGATCAGGCTGGTGAGCGCATAGGCGAGCGACTGTTCGCCAAATCGATCCGTCAACAGGTCGCTGACCTGGCCGACATACCAAGGACCCAACCCACCGCCAATCAGGTTGGTGAAAACCATCAATATGGCCGTGGCCACAGCCCGCATGCGGGGCGCAACAAGTTGCTGCATCAGGGCGAAAAGTGTAGCCAGATGAAACAGGGCAACGAAGGAAGGCACGGCCATCAAACCCAGGACCAGCAGATAGTCGCCGGCAAACAAGGCACCCGCGCCGACAGGCCACCCCAAAAATATGGCAATCACTGCAATGTACAGGCGCCACCGCACATCGTGGGTGCCCACCTTGTCAGAGAAATAACCACCCAGAAACGTCCCCGCACCGCCGACAATACCAATAAGCAAGCCCAAGCCAATGCCGATAGTGCCCCGGTCCAGATCGACAAAGGTGCGTTCAAAAAACGCAGGTAACCAGCTTACATAACCGAACCCGACAAAAGCGGCCAACGCGCCACCGACAACAAGATGCCGTACGGATCGCTGCGATAACATATGGGACAGGGTGGTTAAAAATGGCGGGGCTATATCGGTACCAACCTGCTGGGTGGTGGTTTTTCTGTTCGGTTCTCGAATGCCGAAATACACCACTAACGCCAACACAAGCCCCGGGGCACCCAGAAAGAAAAAGGTATAGCGCCAGCCAAAAGCTTCGCTGATCAGACCAGCGGCGGCGAAGCCGATTAATATGCCGAAATTACCGCTTGTGGAATAGATACCGATTGCCGTGCTGCGTTCATGTTCATCGTACAAATCGGAAATCATGGAATAGGCGGGTGGATTGGCCCCGGCCTCGCCCACGGCAACGCCCATACGGGCCAGCGCCATGGTGACAAAGCCAGTTGCAGCGCCACAGGCCATGGTCAGGACACTCCATACAGCAATGGCCGCAGCGATGATGTTGCGGCGATTGCCCCGGTCAGCCCATAGCCCAAAAAGGATGCCGAAGACGGCATAAAGCAACACAAAAGCGGGGCCCAACAAAAAGCCCACTTCTGAATCTGACAGGCCGAAATCTGCCTTGATCGGCTCGACCAGCATCGACATGGCCTGGCGATCTACCGAAGCGAGGATCGACACGGTAAGGAGTGTAATTAGGACAGTTGTTCTAGGGGTAGGTGGCTGGTCCGACGACATATACTCTCCCGTATCCCGACCCCAAAACACAGAGGATGGCGGGCTAGAAAAGAATGCCTCAATAGCAAGGAATTCACCAGCAGCAATCGCTGGGAGTGCTGACTATTTGGTGGCGATATATTCGTCGATCTTGTGATGCAGGTGACGCACCCGGCTTTCCTGGTAATTGCCGAGGGTGATGCCCTTTCGGCCTGTTTTCATTCCCTTTTGAACGCGCGGCATGTTGGCCATGTCCTGTTCGAACACACTGGCAAGGCCAGGCATCTGGTCTTCAGCCGAGCTCCATGGTTCGTCTTCACCGAGCACCCGCATATCTGCAGGGTCTGGGCGCGGGCCTGATGTGTCATAATCGCTTAGGATGATGACCTCCATGAAAGCCGAGTCGGGGTTGTTCCCGTCCGGCCGAAAGCGATACACGATATTGGTCCCCACCCCACCCCAGGGGAAGAAGTTCGGGAACACCCAATATTGAATGGCGTCCAGCATTTCGCTGTCCGTAAAGCTGGAATAATCTTTGCCAAAGTTCGGGCCCACCGTATTGCGGCGAACCTCGGCCATAACGGCACGGGCGGTTTCCCCTTCGGGCACTTCCAACAGACTGACATCCATGCCCATACGGGTGGTCCTGCCGGTCATGGCATCGACGATTTCCTGCTCTTCAATCTTATCGAGGTGCGGGCTTTGCACCGCCATGGGCGTGATCATACGATTGAAATTGATGCTGGGGTCTACATCATATTGGGTATTGGCGTCGCCGGTTGATGCCAAAATCTGCGGGTGGGTGGCGATCACATGGTAACTTTCGATGAACGCTTCAACGCCAACCTTCCAATTCATGTCGACGCGCTTGCCGATGTGATGCGCCTTGTACTTGTTCTCGTAATCCCATGATGCGAATTCGGCGGGCATGTCACCCAGGAAATCGGCCAATGATTCGCAGTCCTCATCCATGTTGATAAAGACGAAGCCGCCCCAGAAATCGACGTTGACTTCGGGCAGCGTTGCCTTTTCTTTGTCAACATGCGGGAAGTCCCAGTCGCAAGGCAGATCAATCAACTTGCCCTCCAGGCTCCAGGTCCAGCCATGATAGGGGCAGCGGAATTGTTCCGTATTGCCTTCGGACCCGGTTGGCCGCAACTGGGTGCCGCGATGCAGGCATGAATTGTAATAGGCTTTGACAGTTTCATCGTCTGTACGCACGACGATGAATGAATAGTCGCCGATGTCATAGACGATATGGTCGCCCGCTTCGGGAATTTCCTCCAACCGACAAGCCATTTGCCAGACTTTGGACCACATATGCTCCATTTCCAGATCATGAAACTCTTGTGATGTCCAACGCTTGGGATCCAGATCATCAGAGCCATTATAGACATAGGTATTGCGGCGAAGAGCCTCCGGTACGTCCCGGCGTTCTTCGTCCATCATTTCCTGAACAGATTTCCCTTCACTGCGGGCTTCACCCGGCTTCAGCGTCTTTGGGTCCTGAACGTTCATCAATTGTCTCCTGATCTGTCAGCTTTGTCCGGCCAATTACTTGCTTTACTCGCTCGCATCTGCCGCAGTAAAAATTCAGCATGCATGAATTTTTACACTGACTGCTGTTGGAATGCTAGGCTTCATAAATCATCAGTGGCCGTCGCTTGGGAAGCGTGGAAGAAGCTCAGGGAATCACCCACTAAAACTTCTTGATGTATGCATCGAAGCCACCACATAATCCCGTGGGCGGTGACATACACCGTAAATTAGCATTAGGAGTATATAATGAGCTTACAAGACCTGGCAGCACAGATTACCGAAGGCCTGGGCGACGACGACAGCGGCGTAAACAAAAAAGTTAAATTGGATTTTGGCGATGATGGTTGCATTCTCATCGACCTGACATCCGCACCACACTCAGTTTCGACAGAAGATGGCGAATCTGACGTGACGCTGAAGATCGCTCTGGAAGATTATACCAAGATGCTCGCTGGCGAACTGGATGGCCAGATGGCCTTCATGACCGGCAAGCTGAAGATGGAAGGCGACATGGGCGCTGCAATGGCATTTGGCCAATACATGCAGAGCCGCGCCTAAACCAAAGTCAGCTGAGCAGGATGAGTACGCAACTAAACATCAAAATATTTCCGCGTGGCGGATTATGCGATACCTGCAAGGTTAGAGATGTTGCTGTCTGCGCTGTTCAGAACGACGAAGAACTTTCCCGGCTCGAAGCTGTTTCTACGAACAAGCGGTTCGAGCCGGGTCAGACGATTTTTCACGAAGGCGAAACACCTACCCACATCTTCAATTTGACCGAAGGCACAATTCGTCTGGTGAAACTGCTGCCAAACGGGCGCCGCCAAATTGTCGGATTTACCTTCCCCGGCGACATGATGGGTCTTGCGGCCCATGGTGAATACACAACCAGTGCCGAAGCCGTTACGCCCATCAAAATTTGTCAGTTCCCGCGCAATAAGCTGCTGCAATCACTGGAAGAATTTCCATCCATGAAAACGCGGTTGCTGAACATCGCGGCGGATGAACTGAGCGTAGCTCAGGACCAAATGTTGTTGCTGGGCCGTAAGTCCCCGGTCGAAAAAGTGGCCTCTTTCCTGGCGCGCTTGTGCCGGGGAAACAGCCGCGCGGGTGGCGCAGAAAACGAAGTCCACCTGGATATGGGACGCAGCGATATTGCAGATTATCTGGGCCTGACCATTGAAACCGTCAGCCGCACCTTCACAAAACTGCGCACCGAAGGGGTGATCACCCTGGAAGGCAAACATCATGTCATCATCAATGATATGGATGCGCTGGACGATATTGCCGAGGAAGTTTAAGACCCCTGATCGGTCCATTCAGCTGCGTCATCCACACAGTCCCGAAAGGGTCGCAAGCCCGAGGACAGCATGATTGCTGCCCAGACGCCCGTGATGCCACCAACCAGCGATAGCGAATATTTCAGCAGCGCCTCGTCCATAAAGACATAGTCTGTACACAGGGCGATGATGGTTGGCCCCAGGCCCAAACCAATAATGTTGACGGTAAACAGATACATCGCGCTGACCTGCCCACGCATCCGATTGGGGGTAATGGCCTGAATGGCCGCAGGCGCCACACCAAAGGGCATGGCTCCAAAAAAGGCGCTGGGGATAATCAGGGCAATCGCAAGATATGCGTTCGGCATCAAGGGCTGGAAGATATTAATGGGCACCAGAACCAGTGCTGCCATGATGCCAACCCGCAAAAACGAATCCTTGCGACCCTGAGCCCGCCATCGATCTGCCAATGCGCCGCCCACGACGATGCCCAGGGGGCCAAAAATCAGCACGATGGTGCCGTACCAAAAGGCAACTTCAAAACCATCATAAGTGCGTTCAAAAAAGGCGGGAATCCAGGCAGACGAGCCATAGCCAATCAGCGACAAGGGTGCAAAACCCAAGAAATGCGCCATAAATGTCCGCCATCTTTTTCGGACAAATTGCGCGACTTCGCGAATGGGGACGGCATCTTCCACCGCTTTCTGTTCCGCTTTTTGTACGATGCCACGACGCCTTGGCTCTTTGATGGTCAACATCAACAAAACGATTAACAGGCCAGGCAGGCCCACGGCAAAGAAGGTCATTTGCCAGGGATGGATGGTGCCAATGATGGGCAATACATAGTCCTCGGCACCAGCGGCCCAACTGACCACCGTGCCGCCGACGATAAAGGCCAGGCCGCTGCCAATATAAATACCCATGCCATAAACGCTGATGGCCGTGCCCAGATACTTTGGTTTGAAATAGTCCGCAATCATGGAATAGGCAGCCGGTGACAAGGCCGCCTCGCCCACCCCTACACCCATGCGGGCCACAAACAATTGCCAAAAATTCTTGGTCACGCCGCACAAAGCGGTCATCAGGCTCCAGATGGCAATACCGCCCATGATGATGCCACGACGCGAGCGCTTGTCGGCCATGCGGCCAATGGGCAGGCCCAGCAACGTATAAAACGAGGCAAAGGCAATACCACCCAACAGGCTGAACATGGTGTCAGACAAACCAAGGTCCGCCTTGATGGGCCCCACCAATAAAGCCAGGATCTGGCGATCGATAAACGAAAACGTATAGGCGAGCACCAGCACAAAAACGACATACCAGGCATATCGTTGACTCGGATATGGAGGATCACTCGCTGGGATTGATGACATAAAAAACTTTTACTGACCACGGGTAGACGCGACCCGTGCCAAAACAATAGAGGTCCTTGCCCGCTTTGCCAATCGTGAGTCGCACTGTTGCCCATGTTGGTTTATGAGTTTGGGTCGATCCTCAGCTCGTAACTTCGGAGTCCTCCATGTTGAAACGCACTGTCTATGATGAAGACCATGAATTGTTCCGCGACGCGGTCAAAGGTTTTTTTGCCCGCGAGCTAGAGCCCCATTACGAGCAATGGGAAAAAGACCACATCGTCCCGCGCGAATTCTGGTTGAAGGCCGGCGAACAAGGCCTGTTGTGCCCGCAGATCCCCGAAGAATATGGCGGACCGGGCGGAGACTATCGGTATCTGTCCGTTGTTGTGGAAGAACTGCATCTAGCGGGGGCGACCGGCCCAGGTTTTGCCGTTCATAGCGATATTTGCAGTGGCTATATCCTGAGCCAGGGCAGCGAAGAACAAAAAAAGCACTGGTTGCCCAAAATGGTGTCGGGTGAAGCCATCGCCGCCATTGCCATGACCGAACCAGGCACTGGTAGCGACCTCCAGGGCATCCGCACGACGGCCAGGCGCGATGGCGATGACTATGTCATCAATGGCGCCAAAACCTTCGTTTCCAACGGTCAGAATGCAAATGTTGTGATTGTCGTCGCCAAAACAGACCCAAGCTTGGGCGCTAAAGGCATCAGTCTGATATTGGTGGAGACGGACCGCGAGGGCTTCCGTTGTGGTCGCAACCTCGAAAAAATGGGTCTGCACGCCCAGGACACGTCGGAAATGTTTTTCGATGATGTGCGTGTTCCTGTTTCCAATCTAATGGGCCAAGAAGGCGGCGGCTTTGGACAATTGATGAATGAATTGCCGCAAGAGCGGCTGGCCATTGCTGTTGGCTGCCAGGCATTGGCGCAACGCGCCTATAATCTAACCGTCGAATATACTCGGGAACGTCAGGCTTTTGGCAAGCCCATCATCGAATTCCAGAACACACGGTTCAAACTGGCGGACATGAAAACCCAGATAGAAGCCGGCTGGGCCTTTGTCGACAAATGTATCGAACATCATCGTGTCGGCGAGTTGGACGCGACCGACGCGGCCATGGTTAAACTATGGACCAGCGAGATGTTGGCCAGTGTGGCGGATGAATGCGTCCAGTTGTTTGGCGGCTACGGCTACATGATGGAATACCCCATTACTCGCACCTATCTCGATGCCAGGGTCCAGCGCATCTTTGGCGGCACATCAGAAATCATGAAAGAACTGATCAGCCGCAGCCTTTAGCCAATCAATCGGTGATTTCCCAGCTCAGACGAACTGTTTGGCCGGTCGTCGCAATCCGCTTGCCTCGGCTCATGGCAGGTTCATATTTATAGGCCTGCACAGCTTTTAGACCGGCTGATTCAAACATTTTTTGGGACGAATCGATGACATAGGCGTCCCGCACACCACCTGTCGCTGCAATTGTGAACCCAAGAACTGCCCAACCGCTGATACCCTGGTCTATAGCTCGGCTCGGCCACTGGTGTTGCGTTCGAATTTTGACATAGGCAGATCGGTCCAACTGAACGGTATCACCAAATGCGCTGGGCAACGACGTAGGCGGCGGAAGATAAGTCACCGTCGGACCGATAGGGTCAATGGGCGGCAATTGATGTGTTGTCTCTTCGAGAACTTTGGGAAGTGGTGGCAGGATCGTTGGTTCTCTCATTGGTTCGGGCATTTCGTCTTCCATCCAGATATCTGGATCAAAAACAGGCACATCAGCATTCAGCACTAGCTCCCCCCGTAGAACCAGAGCCTGCATAATGAAAACCAAGGTGACGGTCACTGCAATAGCCCCTGCCCCTGCAGTGACCATCCTTGGAATTGGCGATGTCTGTATCATGGCGTGTCTCCCAAAGTGGTTATCGGCACCGAAATTGCGCGCCGATCAACGCAGAAATCCTGCGCCTACCCCCTTTGAGACATTGTCCGGGCAGCCATCCCAAAGCCGTCGGTCCAATGATTGACGACCCTGGGGCCGTGCTCATAGATAGGATTTAGAAGTCTTGAGTTTGGTTACAAGTCATTGAAATAAAATATATTTCCAGCGCATTAAAAAACCCGGCCGAAGCCGGGTTTTTCAGGTCTTGTTTTTCAATCCGCCGATTTAGGTTTCGCTGGCGATCCGGGCAAGCCATTGGTTGGCGCCCTTACGCATGTTGGAATACCCTTTTGCGGTGGTGAAAGACTTCTTGGCTGCGCTGATTTTGCCGTCACTATACAAGGCTATCCCCATATTATAGTGGGCGGTGCCAATTTCCCGCATTTTCTTGTCTTTGCCGACCTGACGATTCTTAGACAGGGTGTTTTCAAAAGCAGTGACGGCTTTCTTCCAAGCTTCCTGCTGCATATAAATCTGCCCGAGCATAAAAAACACCTGCGCATTATCAGCAACTTTGCCAGCTTCTTCATACCAATTGATCGCCCGGTCCAACTCCTTGGCGGTGTACAGCGCGTCAGCCAGGAAGCGAACATTATTCGGTTCCCTCTTGATTGTACCGGCCTTGATACCCTCTTCCATAATATCGCTGGCCCGATCCGGGATAGAATTGGCCATATAAAGCTGTGCCAGATAGACGAGCTCTTGTGACTTAACCAACAGGCCTTGGTGATAGGCCGATTCCAGCGTGCTGAATTGATCGGCATCTCTATTCAATTCACCATAAACATAGGACAATTGCATCCAATAGGTGCGCTTGGGGTGTTTGTTAACCAACAGTTCCAGAATCGGCAGGGCTTTGCTCATCTGTTCCGTCTCTATATAGAGCGCAACAATCGTGGAATACCAGGTTTCGCGGGGCTCATCGCCAAGGGCGATGGACTTGTCGATCGCACGGATCATCCACTTCAATGCTTCGGGATAATTAGGCGGCTCGATGCCTAAATTAGCCTGCGCCATGAATGCGAGGGCGGATGCGGACGGATCTGGGTTCTTTTTGAACCAGTCCTCTAGATAGCTCATGCCCTTGGCGTATTGTTCGGCACCGATATAAAGCTGACCAATATTGAAGATGGTTTCATTGATCTGTTCTGGTGGCAAAATACATTCACCAAGACGAATAACAATAGCGAGAGCGTCTGCAGCCTTTAGATAAGCGTCCTGCTCTACATAGATCTGGGCATAGAACTGCTGGATCACAGTCTGGTCATACGCTCCCAATTCATTCCGGTTACGGATGCCGTCCAGCATGGCTTTTGCCTGGGTAGTCTGATCTGCCTCAACCAGAATCTGGACTTGCTCGATAACTTTATAAACCTTGGGTGACAAGGTCTTGGATGCTGACGATTTCTTGCTGTCGCAAGTACTGGCCTGGGCCTGGGCTGCGTCCATGGTAAAAACAGCTGAGGCAGCGGCAAACATCAAACCGATCAGGCCAGCTTTGGCCGTCTGTTTCCAGTTGATCCCACTCATTTCATCTTCCTTTCCTCGACCAGTTTAGGCCGTGGGGGGCTGTCACAGACAGCCCCGTCGTCATTCTATTCAGCCATCAAATATTCAAGGCGGATATGCTGATTAGGCGATTCCTGTGGTTCACCATTGATCACCAAAGGCTCGTACTTGTATTGCGAAACCGCTTTCAGGGCAGATCGCTCGAACATGCTGCTCGATGATTCCACGACGATTGGGTCACGCACACCACCGGTCTTTGTGATGGTAAAGCGGATAATAACCCAGCCCTCGATGCCCCGTTCTGACGCGCGACGCGGATATTGTTGCTGCACGCGGAATTTTGGGTAGGCACCACGGTCCAGATTGGCCGTCCCAATCCCAATGTCCAGACTGCCGCCGAGTCCTGCGTCAAACTCAACCGTCGGGCCAGATTTCGGCATATTCAAAGAAATCTGTGTCCGAGCAGGGGGCGGCGGTTTCCGCACTTCCTTCTTAACAGGCTTGTTGCGAGACTTACGCTGAACATTTTGTTCTTCATCTTCCATCGTGATGTCGATGGGCGCAAATTTATTTGCGTCTCCAAGCGCCATCTCACCAGTGGCGACCAGGAACTGCATAATAAAGAACAACCCAAAGGTAATAACGATCGAGATACCGATGGCACTGCCAAAACGTGCAATCATTATCTGCTCTCCTCGGCGCGTAATGACAGCTCGCTAATGCCGCCAATTAACATCTGATCCATCACTTCAGTGACGCACTTTGTGGGCGCATCACCTTCGATGGTGATGATGCCTGGGGCACCTGGACGTTCTGCCAAAAGACGCTGAACATTCGGTGACACCTGGCCAGGATCAATGCGTCGACCCTGCAACCGAACCCAGCAATCTTGCGTCACAGCCAAAGAAATTGTCTTGGGCTTGGCATCCGGCGGCGGCGGCTGATCGGTTTCATTCGGTTTGGCAACGTTGATGCCATACTCTTTGACAAAAGTGGCCGTCACAATGAAGAAGATCAACATGATGAAGACGATGTCCAACATAGGTGTCAGATCGACTTCGACCTCATCGTCTGCTGAACTGTGCTTT
The DNA here is from genome assembly GCA_004356955.1 of Alphaproteobacteria bacterium. Lineage (GTDB taxonomy): Bacteria > Pseudomonadota > Alphaproteobacteria > SMXS01 > SMXS01 > SMXS01. The sequence goes on from SMXS01000132.1 coordinate 21,068, forward strand.
TTCCGCATTTCTTAAAGTTCTCCCCTAAAGGATGTAAGTCCTAGTCCGGCGTGCCGCAACTATGGCTCGACCAAGGACACGGAAATATTCTCTACGCCAGCCGCCTTGGCCTCGGTAATTATATCAACGATATGATAGGCTGGGGCTTCTTCGTCAGCCTGGATCGACAGAGACCCCTTCGGGTTCTCTGCATAAAGACGTGCAATCACACCCTGCACGGCCCCCAGTTCAACCCGTCGGCCTTCCACCCAGATCTGACCTTGTTCCGAAATGGCCACTAAAATAATTGCGGTGTTTTTCTGCGCCATTTCAGCCATGGGTTTTTTGACCTCGATGCCTGTTTCCTTCACGAAGGTAGCGGTCACGATAAAGAAAATCAGCATGATGAACACGATGTCGAGCATCGGAGTCATGTTGATTTCATCTTTTTCCTCGAGTTTTCTCCGAGCCATAGTCGAATTCTCCTAGTGCCGGACGAGGCTATCAGCAACCCGGTCGGTTTCCTGATAGACGTAACGTTCGATCATGTTGCTGAAGAACAGCCCAGACAGCGCCGCAACCATGCCAGCCATTGTCGGCAGCGTTGCTTTCGAAACACCTGCGGCCATGCCGCGTGCATTACCACCGCCCGAGAAAGACATCACGTCAAACACTGATATCATGCCGGTCACCGTGCCCAACAGGCCCAAGAGGGGGCACACGGCCACCAGGGTCTTGATCAAGGGCACTGAGGTGTTCAGGCTTTCATGCACCTGCGAGATCAACGCGTCGCGAATACGATGCGCATACCAAGAGGTCGTGTCTGCGCGAGCATCCCACGAGGCAACAATCTGCCCGGTAAGCTGCTTGTGAGCGGTTCTGAAATACATGAACCTCTCCAAGATCATCATCCACATGAAGAAGGTGAGGACAAGGATGGCCCAGAGGACATCCCCCCCCAACTCCATGAAGTCTCTGATGGCTTCATATGCTTCGGTAAACCACATCATGGTTCAGGCCCTAACTGCTTTTCTCGGCATGCAAGGCAATGATACCAGCGGATTGTTCTTCCAACACATGGATGATGCCTTTGGCCCGAGATGACACAAGTGTGTACAAAAGGGTCAGAGGAATAGCCACGAGAAGACCAAGAACTGTGGTCACCAGAGCTTGCGATATACCGCCAGCCATGATCTGCGGATCACCAGCACCGTAGAGCGTAATGGCCTGGAAGGTCTGGATCATACCAGTCACCGTGCCCAAAAGACCCATCAGCGGAGCAACAACCGAGATCACTTTAATGATCGGCAGTGTCTTTTCGATGGCTGGAGAGTCTTTCAGAATCGCCTCATCAAGCTTGAGCTCCAGCGTTTCCACGTCGGTGTCTTTGTTCTGTTCGTAAACAGCCATGATACGACCCAACGGATTGTCCTCGTTCGGTTTGGGATCCTTCATCTGGGCATTAACCTTGCTACCGATCCCGAACAGGACCACAAAGCGGATGATCACCAGGATCAGACCCAAAATACCCAAGACGGCAATGGCGTAGCCAATGTAGCTGCCATAGTTAAAGCGCTCCCACATCGTCGGTACGCGGATGAACATGCTCAGGATCTGGCCACGACTTGGATCGACACCAAAGGCTACATAACCAGAGGTCGCGTTGACCAGGTCAGACGTTGAACTAGTGAAACGACCCGAAGGTTGTGCCGCATATTCGCTGACGTCACCGCCGCTGAAGTTCAGATATTGACCATCAGCAATCAGGTTAAAGGCACCAACACGAACGACTTCACGTTCTTCAGTTCCGCCGCTGGCGGAATTGACCGTTGTGGTAAATTTCACAACTTGGCCTGACTGATAAATCTCTTCCATATACATGGACCAGAACTGGCGCAGTTCCCCGATCGTTGGCAGTTCCAGGTCACGCTTTTGCGACAGACTGTTCAGGAATTCTTCGCGGTTTGGCAATTGCAGGCTCACCAGCGATTCGCCAATAAAGCCGCGCAGGTCTTCAGAAGACTGCTTCACGACGCCGAACAGCTCGTTCAAATTACCCTGGCGTTCCTTCAGCTGGGTTTCCAACTGAGTGATATCACGTTCGTTGGTATCAAACTGATCCTCCAGTTGCTTGGAACGACGCTGCAAACGCGCGCGTTCAGCACGAGAGTCAGCCAGACGCTTTTGCTGCGTGTTCTTTTCTTTCTGGAACTCGGTAACGCGCTTTTTTTCTTCAGTGCGTTCGCGGGCGGTGCCCTGACGAACCAGTTCCATCAGACGTTCGAGCGACACGGCTGCAGTATCCCCACTTTGGGCTAAAGCACCATTAGCCGGCACGGCAATGAGAGCTGCGAGAGCAAGTATTTTGAATGTGTTTCTCATTAGCTTGCTCCCTGCGGTGCGAAGACTGGGATGCGTACCAGGTCAGCCTGAACAGCTTTCTGGCCCATCTGAATGGCCTTGCGGATACGTGAATTATATTCGCTGCCCAGTTCTTCCCAGGCGCGGTCGCTATTATTCCAGACAAAGCTGCGGCTGCTATCAGGCGTCTGGAACATAAAGGCGATGCGACCAACACTCAGGTAGATCACCTTCAAGCTCTGGCCATCGATATTTTCTATGCCTTCGTAGACGTCGATCTTCTGACCGTAGTCGACTTCGGTTTCATAGCGTTCCAGCACCAGGCGATAACGCTCTGACGGCGCCACATCGGGCTGATCCATCAGATCTTGTAGTGCCTCGATCCGTGCCAGGCGCTCAGTGCGTCGGAATGGAATGTCATTTTCGACAAACGTGCGCAAGCTGTCGATCATGTCCTGGATCAGCGGCATGACTTCACGACGTGTCTGCGTGATGCCTTCTAGCTGGCTTCCGATCAGCGTTATATCGCTGAGCTGCTGTTTGATCTGATCGCTGACCTGCCTATTATAGGTCCGCAATACTTCATTTTCCTGAATGACAACGCGATAGGTATCGACCAAATCATTTGTTTGGTCGTCCAGCGTGTCGATTTGGCTCTGCGCCTGCGCGAGTGTTCTATTAGAACTTTTCTCAGCGGCGAGAATATCGTCGAGTTGCGCGGAATTTGCGGGGATCCACGCTAACAGCATGGCAGCCGCAATCGACAGTCCGATGGGTGTATATCTTTTCATTCTTGAAATCCCAAGCACCTTCCCAGAGGTTTAAGGTTAGCAAACGCAAAATTGACCCGTCTTCTTTGCCGTGCAAAGGCAACGAGAGTCAACCATCTGCGAGCGAGGCGGCATACTAACAACTTGTTTTTAATTTGGCTACGCATCAAATCGAGATAATTTTAGCCTTAAGAATAGTTCAAATCTTTACCCCCCAAAGCACTGCCTATAAAAAGAAATTAGGTATCGTTTAAACTAATTCAACCTCGACTAAGCCCCACAAACTGTTTCCCAAAAATATCTTGTCCGCCACTTTAAGGTCTTCTGGCAGGAGGATTCGAACACACGCAGGAGAATCAGTTCTCTTTATTAAGGTCGCTCTCAAAGTGCCTGGAAGCAGCCCGCATTCGATTGGTGGCGTAAATAGAGTGCCATCAATTTCGACGAAAATATTGTTTCGCGTCCCTTCGCAAACCTCGCCTCGCTCGTTCAGCAGAATAACATCGTGGTGACCCGCCGGGACAGCTTCCCGGTCAAAGGCATCGTCCAGCAATTGCCGCCGGGTTGTTTTGTGGAACAGGAAGATGTCGGCTGAATTAACCCGTGTGGAGGACAAGGCGACGGTCCGCAGCCCCTTGACAGCAGCGGGCACATCAAGCGGGGCAGATTTAACCGACGCGGTCCCGCCGGCAGAACATAACAAGCGCACACGCCATGTCTGGGCCTGGGCCTGATTTGGGTCTGCTGCCATCGATGACAGTGCCTCTGCGTGCCGCGCCAGCGTCAATTCTATGTCCGCCATATCCACGGGATAGCCAAAATACTGCGCTGAACCCTGCAGGCGCGCCAGATGTTCATCAAGCA
>SMXS01000133.1 GCA_004356955.1 Alphaproteobacteria bacterium
AATCGACACAATGTCGGTTTCATGGTGGTGGACGATATCGCCCACCACCATGGCTTTTCGCCTTGGCGCGCCAAATTTCAGGGGGTGCTGGCGGACGGCACCATTGATGGCGAAAAAATCCTGCTGCTGAAGCCGATGACCTTTATGAACCGTTCTGGCCAGTCGGTCGGCGCGTTGATGCGGTTTTACAAGCTTACGCCCGATCAGATTATCGTCTTTCATGACGAGCTTGACCTTGCCCCCGCCAAATTGCGCATCAAGACGGGTGGCGGTCATGGCGGCAATAATGGCATTCGTGATATCGCGTCGCATATTGGACCCGACTTTAAACGGGTGCGAATGGGCGTGGGCCACCCCGGTAACAAGGGGGCCGTGCAAGGCCACTTGCTATCTGATTTCGCCAAAGCTGACAAGGTCTGGCTGGACCCCTTGATTGACGAATGCGTGCGCGGATTGCCCTTCCTGATCAAAGGCGAAAACGACAAATACATGACCCAAATCGCGCTGCACCTGCAAAGCGATGGCAAAAACAACAAGACAGACAAGTAGGCATCATTATGGGCTTCAAGTGTGGCATCGTCGGGCTTCCCAATGTGGGCAAATCCACCCTGTTTAATGCGCTGACGCAAACAGCAGCGGCTGCGGCAGAGAACTTCCCATTTTGTACGATCGAACCCAATACTGGCATGGTGCCTGTACCGGACATACGCCTTGACCGATGCGCCGAAGTCGCGGGGTCAGCCCAGATCATTCCGACTCAACTGACATTCGTCGATATTGCTGGCCTGGTAAGGGGCGCCAGCAAGGGCGAAGGCCTGGGTAACCAATTCCTGTCTCATATCCGGGAAGTGGACGCCATCATCCATCTGCAGCGCTGTTTTGAAGACACCGATGTTACCCATGTTGAGGGCAAGGTGGACCCCTTGGCCGATGCCGAAACCATCGAGACTGAGCTGATGCTGGCTGATTTGGAAAGCCTGGAAAAACGCATGCCTGCCATGGAAAAGCGCATCCGGAGCAATGATGACGACGCCAAAGTGACCCTTGCATTGATGGAACGGGCCATGGCCGCGCTGCGCGAGGGCAATGCCGCCCGCACGGTCGTCGTGACCGAAGACGAACAAGAGGCCTTTGACAGCCTGCATCTGTTGACAACCAAACCGATCCTGTACGTTTGCAATGTCGACGAAGATAGCGCCGCCAACGGCAATGAATTGTCTGCGCTGGTCGAACAAAAAGCCGCCGTTGAGGGCGTGCCCTGCGTGGTGATTTCAGCCGCCATCGAAGCCGAAATTTCGCAGTTGGATAGTCAAGAAGAACGCGATGAATTTTTGGCAGAAATCGGCCTCAGCGAAACCGGCCTGTCCCGCGTTATCAAATGCGGCTATGACCTTTTGGGCCTGATTACCTATTTCACCGCAGGCCCAAAAGAGGCCCGTGCCTGGACAATCACAGAGGGCACCAAGGCCCCACAGGCCGCCGGCGTCATCCACACAGATTTTGAAAAAGGCTTTATTCGCGCTGAAACAATCAGTTACGAAGACTATGACACTTTGGGCGGCGAAGCCGGCGCCAAAGAAGCTGGTCGCGCCCGCCTTGAAGGCAAAGACTATGTTGTCCGCGATGGCGATGTGATGCTATTCCGCTTTAACAATTAGTCATATCGCTGGGGGGCATAATGGGGACGACGATCAATCTAACGGCGGCGGATGGACATGAATTTGCTGCTTACCGAGCACCACATGAAGGCGCCTACAAAGGCGGTCTTGTCCTGATTCAGGAAATATTTGGCGTCACACCCCATATCAAAGATCTGTGTAATGAATTCGCCGATCTGGGATATGACGTCCTGTCTCCGGCGATCTTTGACCGCATAGAGCGTGATGCTGAATTTGGTTACGACGAAGACCAGATTCAAAAATCCGTCGCCCTAGCCGGGCAATCAGGAATCGAGGCCCCGATCCTGGACATCCAGGCTTGTGTCGATCATTTGAAGGTCGATGGTCCTGTGGCCATCACCGGTTTTTGCTATGGCGGCTCTTTGGTTTGGATAAGCGCAGCGCGGGTGCAGGGCCTCAGTTGCGCCGTTGGCTATTATGGCCGCCTGATCCCCGACCATCTGGGAGAACAACCCGCCTGCCCCACCATGCTGCACTTTGGGTCACGCGATGCATCGATCCCTCTTACGAGTGTCGACAAGATCAGGGACGCCCGTCCCGAGGTCGATATCCATGTCTTTGATGCTGAACACGGCTTTTGTTCCGACCGTCCCCAGAACCATAGTACAGACGCCAAGGCAGCCGCGCTTGCGCTGACCCTGGGTTTTTTCGACACCCATATGATTGACTAGGGTCCTGACCCTAGGCTTTAATGCCCTTCATAGGCACACAGGGCATGCACTTTGACGCCCATATCCCTGATCTTTTGCGCCCCGCCCAGATCAGGTAAATCGATGACAAAACTGGCACCCGCAATCCGCCCGCCGCATTTTTGGATCAACTTGACGGCAGCCTCTGCTGTGCCGCCAGTGGCGATCAGATCATCGACCAGCAAGATGACCTCGCCATCCAAAATGGCATCGGTATGGATGTGCAATTCATCGGTGCCGTATTCCAGCGTGTAGGTCTGTGAGTGCGTCTCAAAGGGCAGCTTGCCGGCCTTGCGCACCGGAATGAAACCAACCGAAAGCTGATGGGCAATCGCGCCCCCCAGAATGAACCCACGAGCTTCGATGCCCACCACTTTGTCAATCTTCTGGCCGGCAAAATCATAGACCATTTCGTCGACGGCTTTGCGAAACCCACGGGCGTCCTGCAACAGCGTGGTGATGTCGCGGAACATGATGCCTTTTACTGGATAATCCGGGATTGTCCTGATCCGTGATTTGATCCAGTCAGGCATCTGATCCTCCGTTAACGCGTTGCAGAATGGCGCTCAATTTACCCACAAGTTTCGGGTTCCGGGCATCGGGCCCGGTGATAATGGCGTTCTCTAGCGCATGGTCACAACCCGTATCACAGTCTGTCCGGTCGCCGGACTGGACTTGGCCCAGATGCGCAGCAATACCCGCCATCAGGGTCTTTGCCTTGTCTGCATTGGCATTCATGACACCGATTATTTGGGCAACTTCAACATGGTCATGGTCGGGATGCCAGCAGTCAAAGTCGGTGACCATGGCGATGGTGATATAGCAAATCTCGGCCTCTCGGGCCAATTTGGCTTCGGGCATATTGGTCATGCCAATCACGTCACAACCCCACGACCGATACAGGTGCGATTCTGCCTGTGTGGAAAACTGCGGACCATTCATGGCCAGATAGGTACCGCCCGCGTGCAGCGGCACGTCCACCTGTGCTGCAGCGGCATCGGCCCATTGCCCCAGACGTGAACAAGTTGGATCGCCCATCGAGACATGGGCCACCAACCCAGTACCAAAAAAGCTGCTGACGCGTCCCAATGTGCGGTCGATATATTGATCAACCCTCACGAAGCTGCCAGGCGGCAGGTCTTCGCGCAACGAGCCAACAGCGCTGAAGGACACCAGGTCTGTCACCTCTGCCCGCTTCATGGCATCGATATTGGCGCGAAAGTTAATGGCATCCGGCGGGATCGTATGGCCCCGGCCATGGCGCGGCAGGAACACAATTTTCTGGCCGTTGATGTGGCCAAAACACAGCTGGTCAGACGGCGCGCCAAAGGCGCTGTCGACCGTGCGCCATTGCTTGTCTTGCAAGCCAGGCAGGTCGCTTAGGCCGCTGCCGCCGATAATCCCTAGAACTGTGTTCCCCATTGGTGTGACAGCCTAGTTCAGGACTTGACGGTCTTCAACAACCGGCAACAGCCCGTTGCCCTGCTGTGCGGGATCAAACCGGATGACCAATTGCACCCGCTGTTCACAGCCCTGAATGGTCCAGGTTTCATAGATACCATAGGTCTGCGACACGTCGACACCATCGGCTGCGCCCTGTTGTGTGTTTGCGATAAAAACGACGTCACACTCGTCGATCTGGGCCATGCGGGCGACCTGAGGCTTGAAACGCATGATCAGTAAGGGGTGCATGCCCGTGTTCCCCAGTACCAATGGCTGCAGTCTTAACTGCCCGTTGGGCGCAATGATCGCCAGTGAATTATAGAGCACCGAACCGCCGCACCGTGTCACCTGGTGCCGACTGGACCAGACGCCCCCGGCTGGTTGAGGGATGTTTTCGCCAACAAAAAGCGGACCCTCGGCAACTGTTACGATGGGCCGGATGATCCGGGCACCCCGAAGGGCAACATTGTAGGGTTCGTTACATGTAACTCCCAGGGGGGTTTCATATTCAGCCGTCCTGCGTGCGACGGTCCGGGCATAGTTTTCTGAGGTCATGAACTTGAAAAACAGGGAATCGGCATCAGCCCGATCGCCCGGCATAAGAGTTTCCGCCTGCGCTGTACTCATAGCAAGCCATGATAAGCCCATAAGAACCACCATTGCGTGGGCCCACTTTGTGCTGATTCCGATTGTCATCAAATCATCCCTTAATAATGTCGTTGTTCCATAAAAAATGCCCCGGAGGCCTAGTGGACCCCGGGGCATCACATCAACCAGTCTTAATGGCCGAGAATGCGTTTCGCGATCCGCCGGTAGGCGAAGAACATGATACCGCAAAAGATAAACAAATAGATCATGACATTAAAGCCAAGTTTCTTGCGATCTTCAAGTTTTGGCTCTGCCGTCCAGGTCAAAAAGACCGAAACGTCATAAGCCATCTGTTTCAATGTCGCTTTAGGCTGCCCCGCAGCATATTCGACCAGATCTTCAATGAGTGGCGGGGCCATGGCAATTTGGTTGCCAGATATGATCGGGTTAAAGTAACTGGTATCACCCAAAGAGATATTTTTCTTCTCCAGGATAGCCAGATCTTCAGCTGTTGGTTCCCGATAATGGGTCAGCAGCGAATAGACATAGTTTTCACCACCCACGCGCTTTTTCGTCATCAGCGACAAATCTGGTGGTACGGCACCATTGTTGGATGCTGCAGCAGCTTGTTTGTTCGCGTAAACAAGCGGGAAATAATCGAATGGCTGGGCATTACGTTCCAGCACGTCACCCTCTTCGTTAGGATCAGCCATCACGGTATATTCCGCCGCGATTGCCTTTATTTCGCGTTCAGTGAAGCCAATACCGGTCAATGTCCGGAACGCGACATGCCGCAAGGAATGGCACGAGGCACACACTTCGCGATAGACCTGCAGGCCACGCTGGGCGGCCGCACGATCAAACGTACCGGTGATGCCTGTATGCTTCCAACCCTGCTCGGGCGCCTCGATGTGGTCGATGGTGTTGCCCGCCGCAAAGGCTTGGCCAGACATACCAGTCGAAGCCAGGGCAACAAAGGCGACAGCAACAAATGCAAAAAGTGACTTTTTCATGTTCTGTCCTCCCTTACGCTTTGGCATTTCGAGACAGGATAGCCTCCGAAATACTCTCTGGCAGAGGCTTGGTCTTTTCAAATTTAGCAAGCAGCGGAAGCGCCACCAGGAAGAACCCGAAATAGTAAATCGTCGTCAACTGACCGACGATCAACCACGAAATGCCGCCCTCACCGATGGTGATGGCAATATCGTCAGGCACTTTGGCCCC
>SMXS01000134.1 GCA_004356955.1 Alphaproteobacteria bacterium
GAAGAAGTCGACGCGCTGTACAGCAATGCAGAATCAGAGTTCATGGTGTTGGGCAATGGCCAGCGCGTACACTACCGCGATGAAGGCAAGGCGGACGGCCCAGCACTCGTGCTGATCCATGGCAGTAACGCCTCGTTGCACACGTGGGAACCCTGGGTTGCCATTCTGGGTGACCAGTTCCGTATTGTCTCGATGGACTTGCAAGGGCATGGGTTGACTGGCCCTGCACCGGACGATGATTATTCACCCGACGCCATGGCCAGATTGGTGGATGAAGTTGTCACCAGACTGGGCATCTATCGCTTTGCTCTGGCGGGCAGTTCCATGGGCGGCAGAACGTCGTGGCACTATGCCATCGCCCACCCAGACAGACTGAACGCTTTGATACTAGTGGGTTCCAGCGGTTATCCCCAGGATTCGAGCGACAATGGCGGCGCCCTGGTCTTTCGTATTTTGTCGACCAAATGGGGCAGAACGCTACTGATGAATCTGGATCCCACCATGTTGACCAGAGGCGGCTTGGAATCCGCCTTTGTCGACGACAGCCTCGTCACCGACGCCATGGTCGACCGCTATGTCACCCTGGCTTTGCGCGAAGGCAGCCGCGACGCCACGGCGGTCCGGTTCGCCACGCCACGATCCAACGAAATGGTTCCCCGCATCCCTGAAATCAGCACCCCAACTCTTGTATTGCAAGGGGATGGTGATGCGCTCGTGCCTGCCGATCATGCCCGGAAATTCGACGAAGACATCCCGGACTCAACCCTGATCATCTATGAAAATGTCGGCCATATCCCCATGGAAGAAATCCCGGCGCAAAGTGCTGCCGACGTAAGGGCTTTTTTGATTGAGGGATTGGGCCTAACCGATGACGAGACTATTGACCATCCCGTTCGTCTCGAGTGATTTGCCAAATATTGGCAAATTGTATCGAGAGGCGTGAGGCGCTGGGCGAAATCAATATCGAGTGTGGGTCACGCACCTCGATACAATTTGGCGCTCACGCGCCAAATCACTCGGCACAAACGGTTTTGTTTAAGGCTATTGCCCTACTACCTGGGCCTCACGAAGATTGGCTATCTCTTCATCACTAAACCCAGACTCCGCCAGCACTTCATCCGTATCCGCTGCAATAACAGGTGCCTCGCCTAATGCATCAGCTGGCGTCTCTGAAAATTGCGCCGCGTGCCTCGCCTGGCGCAGGCGGCCCGAGATGGCGTGGTCGTATTCTACCAAGGTGCCATTGGCCAAAATTTGCGGGTGTTTGATGACTTCGCTGCGAGTCAGCACGGGGGCACACGGGACGCCTGCGCCGTCGAGGATGGCCATCCAGTCGTCGGTGGTTTTGTTGACCAGCACAGATTGCGTCAGCTCCAGCCGGTCATTGATGTTGAGGTCGCGCAGGGCTGGGGTTTTAAAGCGTTCGTCATCGCGCCATTCCGGGTGTTCCAGCGCGTCTGTCAGCGCGACCCATTGGGCGTTACTCATGACAGCGACGGACATATAGCCATCTTTGGTTTCATAGATCAGATCGATAAAGCTGGCGGCCCGCTGTTGCGTGACTTCTTTGCCCACAAAGGTCTGCGCGCCCATGTCGGACGACCACAGGAACTGCAGCACCGCATCAATCATCGATAGGGAAATGTGCTGGCCCTTGCCCGTCTTTTCCCGCGCATAAAGCGCGCTGGAGATAGCGCCGGCCGCGGTCACTGCGGTGAGTTTGTCCGGCACAATGGTACGGATCAGCCGGGGGCGCTGTTGGTCCGACCCGCCCTGGATCGACGCCAGCCCCGACAAGGCCTGGATGATCGGGTCATAGACCGGCTTGTGCGCCCAGGGGCCCTCGGTGCCAAATCCCGAGATCGAGACATAGATGATATGGGGATTGATTGCCTTGATGGCGTCATAACCAACGCCCAAACGGTCGACCACGCCGGGCCGGAAATTCTGGATAAACACATCGCCGCTGGCCGCCAGGCGCTTGACCACCTCGACCCCTGCCTGCTGTTTCAGATCGACGGTGATAGAGCGCTTGTTGCGGTTATTGTTGTGGAAAGTGGCATGCAGGCCACCAGACCGATTGCCACCCGCGCGCACATAATCGCCCACACCCGGTGCCTCTACCTTGATGACGTCCGCCCCCTGGTCGCCCAGCAACATCGTGGCAAATGGGCCGGAAATCATAGTCGACAGGTCGATAACCCGGACGCCTTGCAGCGGACCGGCCACTATTGCCACCTGCCGAGCTGGCTTTCAGGCAAAGGTCGCAGTCGCGGATAGTAGGGGCTGCGCAATTTGTCGCCGGGTTTCAGGTGCTGCGACAGGCCAGGCGTCAACGGCACGGTGGGGCGACTGTCGGGCCGCGTGGCAAAAGTGATGTCTTCGCCATAAAGCCGCGCCGACAATGTCCGTCGTTTGCGGCCTTCGGTGGTGTGACCGCCGCCATGCAAGGTGTTGGGGTGCAACAGCACCACATCGCCCGGCGTGATATCGAACGAGACAATATCCCACTTGTCGCGCTCACTCTCGATGTTCGGCAGGCGTGGCAGGTCTTTGCCATAAAAGCCGATGGTTGGGTCTTCGGCGGCGTCGGCGGGGGAAAAGCCGTCATACATGGTCTGCAAGTGCGACCCGCGGACAAATTCCAGGCATTCTTCTTTGGGGATCGGGTCGAGAGTAATCCACATCGACGCAATCTGTTCGCCCGCAATCGGCCAATAGGGCATGTCCTGATGCCACGGCGTGCGCCGACACGGCCCGCCTTCTTTGACAAAGACGTGGTCGAACAACAACCAGATATCTTCTGACCCAAGCAGCTTGGCAATCATGTCGGCAATGGGCGAGTCATACAAAAGGCGCTGGAACTCCGGCGTCACATCAAAATGACGCACGCAGTCGATAAATTCGCCAGGCAGGTCCTTGAAGAATGTCTGAATATAGGGGCTGGAGCTATTAAGGATGCGCTGGATACCAAAATCAATCAGCATCAACCATTCCGGGTTCAGGGCCTGGGGCAGATAAACTACGCCGTCGCGCTTGTAGGCCTCGATGACCTCTGGTGTAATGAGACTAACTGGATCGTCTGTTTGCATTCTTTGGTTCCTTAGCCTTTTCCTTGGCCACCTAGAGGCTGAGATGTTCGAAGTTGGCAAGCCCCATGTCAAGCACGGCCAGTGAGTCTGGATCGCCTGTTGTGAAGGCACGGATGGTGCCAGTTCCGCCGCTTGCAAATTCTGGATGACTGACCAGATAATCACGCAGAGCCTCGGCGACGATTTGCGGTTGAGAATAGATATCAGCGTCATCTGGTAGTGCGGCGCGAAACAAGTCCTCGACCAAGGGAAAGTGTGTGCATCCCAGAACCACCGAGCCAAGAGGTTGCCCCACCAGGAATGGCATCGCTTCGTCGACAAAACCGGCCACTAGGCCCGCCAATGGCCGTCGACCCGCACCGCCTTCGATGGCATCGACCAGGCCGGGGCACGGCTTTTCTATCCAGTTCACACCAGGCGACCGCTTTGCGACTTCTTCACGGTAAGCACCCGATTCAATGGTTTTCTTGGTGGCAAACAAGATAACTGAACGGTCGTCCTTATTGTCCTGGGGCGGCTCTGTATGATGCCAACTGACGCCGGTGACTGCCTCGACCATCGGCACCAACACCCCAAGCACCCGGTTTTCCGGAATATTATCGGCCAGCCATCCCTGCTGAATAGTCCGCAGCGCAACCGCTGCTGCTGTGTTGCAGGCGAGGACCACCAATCGGCAATCCCGCTTCATCAAGGCGTCGACCCCTTTTGTCGTCATATCAACAATCTGTTGGTTGGACCGGTGGCCATAGGGCGCGTTGGCATGGTCCCCCAGATAGGTGAAGTCCTGATCGGGGAAGGTTTTCACCAGTTCTTTCAAAATGGTCAGCCCACCAGAGCCTGAATCGAATACGCCAATCACGTCATAGGTCCCTTTCAAAGACGTTAGTGTATGCGAATTTTGACCCTATGCAATTCATCGCTTCGCCTCTGGTGTTTTTTACCACAGACGGGCAGGATGACGGACTTGTTAGGGAGAATGCGATGTCGAAGCCCAGTGATTACAGCCTGACAGATCAGGCGGTACAGGAATGCCCCTATGACTTTTATGCGGCCATGCGTCGTGAAGCGCCTGTTTACCAGATGCCGGAAACTGGTTTTTATATCGTCAGCCGCTACGGTGACCTGCAGGCCGTCCTGAAGGATACCAAGACGTTCTCCAACGCCGCCCAACCCGCCCAACAGCGGCAATTACAGCGGGAAAAATCGGCCGTCCAAGTGATGTATGAAGAAGAGGGCTGGGTCCCGACGCCGTCGCTGCAACGCACAGACCCGCCTTTGCATAGTCGGTATCGCCAGCCCATCGACAAGACCTTCACTGCCAGTCGGGTGCGCGATATGACGCCCTATATTGACGGCATTGTGACCGATTTGATCGACGACCTGGTGGTCTTGGGACAAGATGGGCAGCAGGTCGATTTTGTTCAACATTTTGCCATCCCATTGCCCTGCAGGGTCATTGCTGACCAGTTTGGTGTGCCGCGCGCCGACGTGCCCAAGCTGAAATTGTGGTCCGACGCCTTGATGGATTCGTTCGGCATGATGATGGATGCCAAGCGAGAACGCGAAATCGCCACGCAGATACTCGAGGCCCAAAAATATTTCGCCGCCGCCTTTGAAGAACGATACGACAAGCCGCGCAACGACATGTTGTCCGATCTGATCCGCACACCCGAAGGGGCCAAACCCCTGACCATGAACGAGCTGTTAGATATGATGATGCAGCTGTTGACCGGCGGCAACGACACCACCACGGGGTCGCTGGCCGAAGGATTATTGTTGATGATCCGCAACCCGGACCAGGTCCAACTGCTGCGCGATCAACCTGGCCGCATGAAGAATTTTGTTGAAGAAGTCCTACGCGTGGAGTCACCCGTACAAGGCTTGTTGCGGGTCACCACCAGGGATGTCGAGCTGGGTGGCACTCTGATCCCCGCAGATTCCGTGGTGATTGTGCGCTATGCCTCGGCCAATCGCGACGAGGCAAAGTTTGACGACGCCGAAAAACTCGACGTGTGCCGCAAGAATGCCGGGGCGCATCTGGCCTTTGGTGCAGGCATCCATTTTTGCCCGGGTGCCATGCTGGCCAGGCAGGAACTCAACAGCGCCTTTACCCAAATTCTCGACCGCCTGGACGACATTCAACTGGCCGTGCCGGACGCCTCACTGTCGCATCACCCCAGCATGTTGCATCGCCGTTTGGTGTCCCTGCCCATCACCTTCATCGCCAAATAGCGGCGTCACGATTCTGTGCACAGTGTGCCGGAATCGTGTTAGAAAATCTTCGAATCAATTCTGATCGAACAATCTTAGGGAGACCCTCCATGGCCCGTATCATCGTTGCTGGCGTCCTTGAATTTCCACCTGAAGTGCGTGAAGAAGCGCTGACCACAGCCAAACCCCATATTGAAGGCGCCTATACTGAAAAAGGCTGCGTCCACTATATTTGGACTGCCGATCTGAACCACCCCGGCCGCGTCGCCGTTTATGAAGAATGGGAAAGCCCTGAAGATCTCGAAGCGCATTTGCGCGACCATTGGTATGACGACATGCGCGAACACCTTGGCAAGTTCAATCTGATCGGTGCTGAAACCAACAAATACCGCGTCGAGCTGAAAGAGCCGGTCTACGGTGCCGACTTCGTCGCCAGCGCCTATTTCTCTGACGAAGAAAAGCCTGCATAAGCAAGCCTGCTTATACAGGCTTGGCAGAAGACAAATTCAAACGCCGCCCCGCACTTCGCCGGGCGGCTTTTTTTTGGCAACAACTTGGAAAGAAGGAAATAGAAATGCCCGTCCGCATCGCTACTGAAGATGATCTACCTGCCATGGTCTCGTTGATCGAGGCGCATCGCGTTCAGCTAAAAGAATGGCAACCGCGGTTTTGGAACCCTGCCCCTGGTGCTGCCGAGATGTCCAAACAATGGTTTGGGCATCTGATTTCACAGACAAGCAATCTGGGTCTGGTGCACGAAAGCGACGGCACTATTGATGGCTTTTTGATCGCCACGATCGTCCCCGCCCCGCCCGTCTATGACCCCGGCGGGCTGACCTGCCTGATCGACGACTTTGCTGTTGCCAGCGATGATCTGTGGCCCAGCGTTGGCGAGGCCTTGGTTCAATATACCTCTGGTTGGAGCAAAGAAAATGGTGCCAGTCAGACGGTCATCATCACGCCCATGGCCCACAACGAGAAAATGGCCTTCGTCGAAAATCGTCGCATGACGCCGTCCGCCAGCTGGTGGGTTCAGGACAACTAGCCCCACCCTTATCCCAAGCCCCCATAATATAACGCGTTATACTTTTATTGACTCTGGTATAACGTGTTGTACAATAAGTTATACTTTTGGTGTAAAACTCTAAGGATGGCTTCCCAACCAGTGCAATCCTGAGGGTTCTCCCCACCACGAAAAGGGGCGGTTGCGACCGCCCCTTTTTGCGTCTGCTGAGCAGTCGTCTTAGATAACACCATCGTCGCGCAGAGCCTTGATTTCATCTTTGCTGAGGTTCAGCCACTCGCCGAACACCTCGTCATTATGTTCCCCCAATCCTGGGAAGAACCCTGGATCTTTGCCCTTTTCGCCATCAAACCGCAACGGTGACGCCAGCACCGTGATGTCGCCAATGTCCGGATGGTCTTGCTTGTGGAACATACCGCGTTCCCACAAATGCGGGTCCTGCAACATTTCGCCGATGGTTTTGACCGGCGAGCACGGAAAGCCGAATTCTTGCCCCAGGGCCAGGGCTTCATCCCGGGTCAGCGCGTTGGTCCATGCCTCGACCACACCGTCGGTGCGCGCCATGTTTTTGGCCCTGGTCGCCATGTCTCTGTAATCGGGATCATCGGCCAGCTCTGGCTTGCCCATGGCCGCACACAGGCGCTGCCAATGGCCATCATTGATGCAGATGATCGCCAGATAGCCGTCCTTCAGTGCATAGACATTATAGGGCGCCACGGCATAGCCACCATGATGGTTCCCTGTCCGGTCAACCGCCGGTGGGTTGGGACCAAAATACGCCCCCAGATTGCTGGCAAGCGCCGGGATCGCAGTTTCCAGCATGGCAATATCGATGGTCGCCCCCTCGCCGGTCCGTTCGCGCCGATACAGGGCAGTTGTCACAGCCCCAAACAAATGCGTACCCGACAAAAAGTCAGCCACCGCAGGGCCAGCCTTCACCGGCGGCCCATCGGGAAAGCCTGTCGCGCTCATGAGGCCCGAGGCTGCCTGGATGGTGATATCCATGGCCGGTTGGTCGCGGTCGGGGCCCGTCTGACCATAGCCAGAGGCCGAGCCCACAATCACCCGTGGGTTTTGCGCCCGCAAAACATCAACCCCAAGGCCCAAACGGTCCATCACGCCGGGCCTAAAATTCTCGACCACCACGTCGACGTGTTTGACCAGGTCCAGCAGCATCTGCTTGCCCTTGTCAGACTTCAAATTCAGCGTGATCGCCTTTTTGCCGGAATTCAGCAGCGCCAGCGGAATACCCGCCCCCCGGCTGACATTAAAGCGCCGACGCACGGGTTCACCCTCCAGGGGTTCCACCTTGATCACCTCGGCCCCGGCCTGGGCCATCAAAAAGGTCGCATAGGGCACCTGATAGACCTGTCCAAGGTCAAGAACCCGGACGCCCTCTAGGGGCAGAGAGCGTGGCTGTGCGTCAGACATAGTTGAGGCTTTCATGCAGTAATAATTGTGGCCCGCATTCTAGGCCGCATGCACACGCAATGCCTAGCCTTAAGGGGCTTGGTTGGGTTTGAATGTATGAATAGACGAAAAAGGAATTTGGTGGAGCTGGACGGGATCGAACCGACGACCTCCTGCTTGCAAAGCAGGCGCTCTCCCAATTGAGC
>SMXS01000011.1 GCA_004356955.1 Alphaproteobacteria bacterium
GCAACGGATATTACCCGACCAGATTATGCTGATATTGGCTATGCCAAGGGCGTGCCCATGGGCGGCGATCTGACCCAGGCACCCGAAGGCAAAGCGCCATCGCTGATGGTGTTTGCATCCAAGGACCCGGACGGGGCCAATCTGGACCGCATTCAAATCATCAAAGGCTGGCTGGACGTTGACGGCAACAGCCATGAGAAAATCTATGACGTCGCTTTGTCACCGCATCGCAAGGTCGACCCTGAAACGGGCAAAGCCCCAGCTGTGGGCAGCACGGTTGATGTAGCGGACGCCAGTTACACCAACACAATTGGTGCGGTGCAATTGTCCGCAGTGTGGAACGACCCCGACTTCGACGCTTCAACCAGGGCTTTCTATTACGTCCGTGTGTTGGAAATCCCGACGCCACGCTGGACCGCCTATGACGCGAAATATTTCGGTATAGAAATGGATGCCGAAATCCCGATGGTCCAGCAGGATCGGGCTTATACGTCGCCGATCTGGTATACGCCCTGATCATTCCTATCCGTTCGTGCCGAGTGGCGCGGAACGCAGTGGAGCGTTGTATCGAGGTATGAACACATCAATGCAGCAGCGATGTTGACGGTGTGGCGTTCATACCTCGATACAATCGCTGCGCGATCACTCGGCACGAATGGTTTTTCTTTTACCGATAGCCTTCAGTCACGGGGGTGCGGGGCAGGTCCCACCACACCGCGTCACACAGGGCAGTCATTTCGTCATCCAGTTCCAGCGTTGCGCCAGCGATGGATGCGTCCAGCTGGTCTGGCCGGGAGGCGCCGACAATGGCTGACGTGACGCCAGGCTGTTGCAGGGTCCAGGCGACCGCGACCGAGGCGAGTGACAGCCCGCGTTTTTCGGATTCTGCGGCCAGATTGCTGGCGATCTCGATCTTGCGGTCTTCCCAATAGCGGGCCTGGTACACAGCGCCCGCGCCCGGCAGGCCAAAGCGCGAATTTTCTTCAACATTTTGCCCCGCTTTGTAGCGACCGGACAACATACCACCCGCGATGGGGTTGTAGACGATGACGCCTATGTCTGACGCACGACACAAGGGCAACAATTCTGTCTCGATTTCGCGGTACAGCATATTGTAGCGCGGCTGTACGCTTTCATATCGCGCCAGGTTCAGCTTGGCGGCAACGCCATTGGCTTCGGCCAATTGCCAGGCCGGATAGTTGGAGCAGCCGATATAGCGCACCTTGCCCGACTTCACGAGGTCATCGAGCGCCCGCAGAGTCTCATCAATCGGCGTGTGCGGATCGAAAAAGTGGGTCTGATACAGATCGATGACATCTGTTTGCAAACGCTTCAGCGAATTCTCGACAGCGCGTTGGATATTATAGCGCGTCAGGCCCTGGTCATTGACCGTGGGGCCCATATGGCCGCGGCACTTGGTGGCCAAAAAGATGTTGTCGCGCACGCCACGGTCAGCCAGCCAATTACCAATGATGGTTTCGGTTTGCCCGGCTTTGTCGGCGCCGCCACCCAGCGGGTAAACGTCGGCTGTATCAAAAAAGTCGACACCCATGTCATAGGCTTTGTCCATTATGGCAAACGAGACGTCCTGGTCGCATTGCTGGCCAAAGGTCATCGTGCCCAGGCAGATGGGGGTGACGCGGACGCCTGTGCGTCCGAAAGGTCTGCGCTTCATGATGCTGCCTCTTCTTGTGCCTGTTTCTCTTGCGCCTGCACTTCGGCCAACTCGTCTGCGTAATATTTGCTGGCCACATAATAGTGGTACGCACCCCAGACACCCATGCTGGATACAATCGCCAGCGCCCAGCGTAGCGACTGCGTATCATCACCAACCACAGATACCAGATTGTCGCTCAAGAACCCGACAGCGGTTGGCCCCAGGCCCATGCCGACCAGATTGATGACGAACAACAGGATGGCGGCAGACTGCGCCCGCATGCGTTGCGGGGACAATGTCTGTACCATTGCATAGGTCGACCCTTGATATGTCGCGCCCAGCGCAATGATCGGGACATAGAAAACAAGCGCGACCCACAGAGTATCCTGAAAGTAATAGGCAATGATAAAGGGCAGGGCGGCAAATTTTGTGTACGCCACAATGCGGGGGATCCAATTGGGGTCTTCTTTGCCCCAACGGTCGGCCACCCAGGCTGCGCCAACGCCGCCACCGACGGCAAAGATAGCGCCCACGGCGCTCAGGATGCCGATATCGCGCAAGTTCAGGCCAAACATGCGGATCATATAAGCGGCGCCGAAATAAGCAGCGCCATAACCGATGAACGCCACCAATGTGCAGCCAATGATCGTATGGCGCAGGGTGCGACTGTTCCAGAACAGCTTGAAGCCGTCTATCAGCGGCGCAATACTATCCTTGCTAATGACCGCCTTCACGGCGCTACCAAGGGACAGTGGTTCGGGGGCATCGGTGACGCCCTCTGACTGTCCGCGCACGGGCTCTTTGACCGTAAGGCGCAGCAATAGAGCAATCATTAATCCGGGAATGCCAACCACCATCAGGGCTTCCCTCCAGCCCCAATAATAAGCAATCAAACCACCAAACAACCCACCAAGCGAGCCGCCAATATGGATGCCGGTTGAATAGATGGCCATGGCTCGCGTCCGTTCCGCCACCGGATACAGATCAGCAATAATCGAGTGCGACGCCGGGCCTGACCCAGCCTCGCCAACACCCACGCCAATCCGTGCCAACAACAGCTGAACAAAGTTCGTTGCGAGCCCACCCAGTGCTGTCATGGCAGACCACACCGTGATCGACAGGGCAATCAGATTCCGACGATTTGTCTTGTCTGCCACCATGGCAAGCGGCAGGCCGAGGGTCGCGTAGAAAATCGCAAAAGCAAAACCACCAAGGACACCCATTTGCAGGTCGGACGCGCCAAATTCCTCTTTGATGGGCTGCAACAGAATCGACATAATCTGCCGATCAATGAAGCTGGAGACATAAACCAGCGTCAGAATGATCAGGGCATAATGCCGACTATTTAACAGCCCGGCCTTTTTTTGCGAGGGTGCGCTTGGTGCTTTTGATTCCGTGGACATCAGTTTGTGATCAATCTGGGTTCAGGGTTGCGGCATCGTCAATCGGGTTCAATTCTTCCCCACGGGCCAGTTTACCGGCCAGGTCAGCATTGGTCAGATACAGGCGACCAATGGCGATCATATCGAAGGTGTTTTCGATCAGTGGCGCGGCACTTTCGGGCGTGTAGCTGCCGACACCAATGGTGTTGCCGTCATAATATTTGCGAATAAAGCCGGTGATGGGCATGTCGTCGAGGTAGGGATAGGCGACTTGGTCAACGAAGATCGACCCATGCACGTAGGCCAGCTTGCGCTTGTCTAGCTCTGGCAACAGATATTTGAAGACTTCACCGTCGCGGTCGTCTTCTTCCATCTGGGCGTAACCGGCAGGGGACAGACGCAGGCCCACCAAATTGTTGTCAACACGCTTGAGCACAGCATCCACGACTTCCAGGCAAAAACGCGCCATGTTTACGGGGTTGCCGCCATATTCATCGGTGCGGCGGTTGGGATCATAATGCAGGAATTGGTCAATCAGGTAGCCATTGGCCCCATGAATTTCGACACCGTCAAACCCGGCCTTCATGGCATTTTCGGCAGCCTGGGCGTAAATCTCGGCCATTTCATGAATTTGGTCGATGGTCATGGCGTCGGGCGTGTCGTGCGGTACTTCGCCATCGGCGCGACGCACCCGGCCAGGCGCCGGGATGGCGGACGGAGCCAAGGGGGCCTCGCCATTTGGGGTGAAGACGGTCGTTGCGATCCGGCCCGTGTGCCAGAGTTGGGCAAAAATAATGCCACCCTTGCTATGCACCGCTTCAACGACGTTGCGCCAGCCTTCGATTTGAGCATCGGTGAAAATGCCGGGCACATTGGGGTAACCCTGGGCGCGCGGGTGGACGATGATGGCCTCAGAAACGATCATTCCGGCATTGGCACGTTTGGCATAATAGGCGGCCATATCGGCGGTGGGGACCAGATCGTCATCACAGACGCATCGAGTCATAGGGGCCATGACAATGCGGTTTGGGAAGGTCAGTTTTTCGTTAAGTTTATACGGTGTCAAAAGAATATCGGTTGACGCGTCAGACTTTGCGTCTTGTTCCAGTGCGGACATTATGTGGCTTGCTCCTAAGTGTGTGCGTTTTGTGTGCGCAGGTTGCATGGAACCGTGGACAATCGCAAGGGTGCTATTAAACTTCCCATCAAATGGGAGACCCTGAATGAGACGATCTGAATATCTCGATCTGGCCGAACGGCTGTTGGACCATGTCGAGAACAACACGACTGATTCTGCCGACAGCACCTATACGGTGCCCGTCGCAGACTATCTCGATGAAGACCGCTGGAACACCGAGATGGAGGCGATTTTCAAACGCAAGCCGCTGATGTTGGCCTATACCGATGAACTGCGAGAGCCCGGTATGTATAAAGCCATGGAAGCGGTGGGTGTGCCTGTGCTGATGACCCGCAGCAAGGACGGCAAAGTGCGGGCGTTTTTGAATGTGTGTTCGCACCGTGGGGCACAAATTGCCGCTGATGGCTTGGGCAAAGCCAGCCGCTTTGTCTGTCCCTATCACGGGTGGACCTATAACGACAAAGGTGACCTGATGGCGGTCGCCGACAAGCAGAAATTTGGCGCGGTGAATACCGGCACAAAGGGTCTGACAGAATTACCCTGTGCCGAACGCGCCGGGTTGATTTTTGTGGTGCTGACGCCCGGTGAACCCATGGACATCGATGACTATCTGGGCGGTATGCTGCCAGAGATTGAATCTCTGGGTATTGAAGACTGGCATATATACAAACAGGTGGAGCTGTCGGGGGCCAATTGGAAAATCGTCTATGACGGTTATCTGGAGGGTTATCACTTCTCGACGTTGCACAAGAATACGATCTTTACGTTCTCGATGAATAATGTGATGGCCTATGATTCCTATGGCCCGCATCAGCGTATTGGTTTCCCGCATCATGATCTGGCCGATTTGCGAGAAAAGCCACAGGATGAATGGGAAACCGGCGAAGGCATGTCGGTGATCCGCACAATTTTCCCTCATGTCTCGATGGCCGGTGGGGCCGGCGGCGGCCTGATCTCGCAGTTGATCCCCGGGCCAACGCCTGCGCAATCCCGGACCATCCAGACCTATATTTACGCAAAGCTGCCCGAGACCGACGATGAGCAGGCCATGATGGATGCCAGCATGGAAATGACAGTCGCGGCTGTGCGCGACGAAGATTATGCCACCGGCTTTGGTATCCAACGTGGTCTGGCAACAGGCGCCAATAAAGAATTTACCTTTGGTAAGAATGAGTTGGGCCTGCATAAGTTCCATTCATGGGTGGATTATTACACCGAAGGCGAACCGGAAGGACGGCGGCCTAATCTGTAGTCTCGTCACCACAATATAGACATCGTCATGCCGGACAGGGCAAAGCCCGGTACGATCCGGCATCCAGGAGAATAAAGTGTCCCTGCCCGAGGCAGGGTCATGACTCTACCCTGGGTCCCGTGTCGTAACCTGACCTAGCGGTCAGGGCACGGGATGACGGAGGATAAAAATTACAGTGTAAACCAGTTCTTGGATGAAGGGCAAAGGGGCGATACGCTCTCTGCAACAGAATCAATCAACCAACTAGATGAGTGGGCGAGAAGAACCATGAGCGAATATATCCTATCGAGCATCGATGATCGCGGCGTCGCGACCATCACCATCAACCGGCCTGAACGCAAAAACGCCATGGGCTTCCAGATGCTCGGCGACTTTATCAAGACAGTGGCGGATTTGGGCGCAGACAAGTCGGTGCGCGTCATTATAGTCACGGGCGGTACCGAAGGGTGCTTCTGCGCTGGCACAGATCTGTCGGACCTCAAGACAATCTCGGGCACCAAAACCAAGTTGCGCGGCGAGTCTAACGAGGCTGGTAAATGGTGGCCACTGGTGGCCTGTCCCAAACCGGTTATTGCGGCCATTGATGGCCCGGCAGTGGGCATGGGGGCGGAGTTTACCAGCCAGTGCGATGTGCGCATCGCCACCCCACGGGCACGCTTTGCCTGGAACTTTGTCCATCGTGGGCTGATCCCCGACACGGGGGCTGGCACGTGGTTGTTGCCACGCATCATCGGGCCGCAAAAGGCGCTGGACCTGTTATATTCAGGCGAATTCCTGTCGGCTGACGACGCCCTTGAGCTTGGCTACGTCAAGCAGATTGTTGCGACCGAAGATCTAATGGCCGCAGCCAACGCCCAGGCTGATCGGTTCCTCAAAGGGGCACCGTTCTCGATCGCGAAGATCAAGTCCATGGTCTATGAGGGGCTGGAACGCTCAGTGATCGACCATATGGATGTGCACATTGCCAATTTGAAGGAGTGCATTGCGTCCAAGGATCATGTTGAAGGCGTCACAGCGTTTCTGGAAAAGAGAGAACCGGTCTTCACCGGCGAATAGTTCCATAAGCCAAGCGAAGGGAAGCGCCCAATGGTTATCAATAAGAGTGGGGCCAGTTCAAATTTTGTCGATACGCCGGGATTGCGGATCCACTGCATGCAGGAAGGCACCGGCACCAAGGGTCGGGACCCGGTTATTTTTCTGCATGGGTTCCCGCAGACATCGCACCAGTGGCGCCACCAGATGAAAGCGCTGGCCGACGAAGGCTATGCCTGTTTCGCGCCAGACAATCGCGGGTTCGGTCAGACCGACAAGCCGACCATGCGAATATCGCGTGCCCTGTTGGCCCGTGATGTGGTGCGCTTTATGGATGCGGTGGGAATAGAGACTGCCCACTTCGTTGTGCATGACTGGGGCAGTATCATTGGGTTTAAGGTCGTGGCTGACTTTGCCGATCGCGTGACCAGCTATGCCATGGTCGATTCATTGTGCACCGTCTGGGCGCCCATGGGCATGCATGGCTATTGGTTTAAGGCGGAAGGCCTGGCCGAAGAGTTTTACGCCAACCATCACGAGGCCTTTATCGAGTGCCTGTTTGGCGGGCGCAGTGGGGCCGATCTGCCGTCCCGGCCCCTGTCGCCCTGGGCGTTCGGCGACGGCACGGGTGGTGGCCTGCCGTACTGGATCGACCAGGAAGATTTGGATCACTACAAAGCGGCCTTTGCGGACCCAGCCAGCCACCATGCCTGCATTCAATATTATCGCTATGGCTTGCCTTTTCATTTGATGGAAGAAAGCGGCCCGCGTGTGTTGTCGGAATCTGAAGTGGGGGCCATGTGGCTGACCGAGGGCGGCATTGAAGAGCACCCATTGTTTAAATCCTATCTGGATTACGGCCCGGAAGACAACGCGACTGTATTCAAAAAACCAGCCATTTCCCTGTACGGATCATACCGTTACGGAAAGTCTGTAGAACAGGGTGATGAAACCATCCGGACGGGTAATCCGTTTGACGACCAGTTTCCCAACTATTTCCCCAAGTTGCAGGCCCGGGCTGTCAACGGCTTTCACTTTTTGGGGGAAGAAGCAAAAGACTATGTCAGCGAGCAGCTGATCGCATTTCTAGGAGAACAATAAGTGAGCGGTACAACAGATATATGGGTCGTCAAAAAAGACCTGCGGACCTTTAAAGTCGTCGAGGCTGAAGACCTGATGGCCAAAGACCTGGCCGATGGTCAACTTGTCATGAAAGTCGACAGGTTTGCCATGACATCAAACAATATAACCTACGCGGCCTTTGGCGACGTGATGCAATATTGGGACTTCTTCCCCGCCGAGGGGGAATGGGGTCGGGTGCCCGTCTGGGGCTTTGGCGACGTGGTGCGGTCGGAATGCCCGGACGTTGCTGTGGGCGAGCGTTTCTATGGCTATTTCCCCATGTCGACACATTTGTTGTTGCAGCCTGGCAAGGTCACTGAATATGGCTTTATGGACAACAGCCCGCATCGTCGCGAGCTGGTCGCGACCTATAATAATTACACACGCACATCGGCAGACCCGTCCTACGACCCGGCCCATGAAAGCGAGCAAATGGTCATCAGGCCACTGTTTGCCACATCCTTTATTCTCGATGATTTTGTCGCGGATAATGACTTCTTTGGTGCCACATCGGTGATTCTTGGCAGTGCGTCCTCAAAGACGGCGTTGGGCTTGGCGTTTTTGTTGCATGCCAATCATCCAGATATTGAAGTCGTCGGCCTGACGTCGAAAACCAACATGGCCTTTGTCGAAGGGCTGGGGTGCTATGACAAAGTTGTGGCCTATGGCGATATCGACAGCCTTGATGCGTCGACGCCATCCATGATGGTGGATATGTCGGGTAATGCCAAAGTGATCAGCGATGTACATCACCATTTTGGTGACGCGTTGAAATATAACTGCCTGGTTGGGGGAACCCATTGGGAAGATATCAAACTGGACCATGGCGAGATGCCGGGGGCCAAACCCATTGGCTTTTTCGCGCCAGACCAATTTACCAAGCGCGCCAAAGATTGGGGTGGCGCAGTCTTGCAACAAAAGATGGGCGAGGCCTGGGACAAATTCCTGGGGCCCGTGAGCGGCTGGATTCACATTAATTACAGCTTTGGTCCAGAGGCAGCGGCGGCTTCTTATCTAAAGGTGCTGGAAGGCAAAGTGGCGCCCGATCAGGCGCACGTTATCTCCGTCAATGGGGCCGCAGGTTAGGGCCGAAGATAATGGCCGAAGATAAAAATTGAGCCCGGCGGGGTTTATTTACGGCGTAAAATATACTAATTAGTGCGCCACACAGGATGAAATAAAACGGGAAGATGAACCATGTACGATTATCTGATTAAAGGCGGCACCATTGTGGATGGCACAGGCACCGCACCCATTATTGGCGATGTGGCCATTGCGGATGGCAAAATTGCGGCTATTGGCGCCAATATTGACGGCCCCGCCAAGGAAACGATCGACGCGGCAGGCCTGTTTGTGACCCCTGGCTGGGTCGATGTGCACACACACTATGACGGCCAGGTTGCCTGGGATGATGTCATGGACCCATCAGCGTCAAACGGCGTGACCACAGCCATTATGGGCAATTGCGGCGTGGGTTTTGCCCCCGTGCCCAAGGGTGGCGAAAAGGCGCTGATCGAGTTGATGGAAGGCGTTGAAGACATCCCCGGCACGGCGTTGTACGAAGGCATGCCCTGGGGCGCATGGGAAACCTTCCCGGAATATCTCGAATTTCTCGACAGCCGCAAATACTCTATCGACATTGGCGCACAGATTGCCCATGGCCCGATCCGCAATTATGTGATGGGTGAACGCGGTCGCGATAATGAAGATGCGACCGCCCAGGATCTGGAGCATATGTCGCAGATCATTGAAGAGGCTATCAATGCGGGTGCTGTGGGTGTGACCAGTTCACGCACCATCGGTCACCGGTCGATCAATGGCGAAGCTGTACCCGGCACCTTTGCCGCTGATGAAGAACTGGATGTCTTTGCTGAGGCGATCAAGCGGGCCGGCAAGGGCGTGTTCGAGATTATTCCGTCCAGCGCCATTGGTGATTTGTCGGCATTGGGTGGCGAACCAAAATCCACACTAGAAGAAGTCGAAATGATGGCCAGGCTTTCCAAAGAAAGCGGTCGTCCCATTACCTTCACGCTGATTCAGGTGTTTGATCAACCTGATTTGTGGCGCGAAGTTCTGGCCCTGGTGGCCGAGCACAACAAGAATGGTGCCCAATTGCGCCCGCAGGTTTGTTCGCGCCCCATCGGCATGATCACCGGCCTGACCGGCTATCACTTGTTCCAGCGTCGTGAAAGCTTCCTCAAGATTGCAGACCTGCCGCTTGCAGAGCGGATCACCGAAATGAAGAAGCCTGAAGTGAAGGCGCAGATTTTGGCTGATGAGGACATTCCGCATCCACAAGCAGGGTCCATGCAAAATGTCTCTGCCGCTTTCAAACAAGCGCTGAGCATCATGTTCAAGCTGGAAAGCCCCATCGACTATGAACCAGTGCCCGAGAAATCGTTCGAAGCGCTGGCTCAGGCTGAGGACCGCGACCCGGAAGAATATATGTATGACTTCTTGCTGGAAGACGACGGCAAGTCCTTCGGCATTCTGTTGGGTGCCAATTATCTGGAGCGCAATTACGAAGTCATTCGTGAAATGTTGACCGATGACAACACCGTTGTTGGCCTGTCCGACGCTGGCGCCCATGTCAGCCTGATCGTTGACGGTGCGATGCCGACCTATCAGCTGATCCATTGGGTTCGCGATCGGACTCGTGGTGAGAAACTGCCCATCGAATTTATTGTTAATAAACAGACGCTCAACAATGCCAATCTGTATGGTCTGACTGACCGTGGCAGTCTGGAAGTCGGCAAGCGTGCTGATGTAAACATCATCGATCTGGAAAATCTCGAAACAGGTCGCCCCGTGGCCCATTACGATCTGCCCGTTGGCGGTCGTCGCATCATGCAGCCGATCAAAGGCTACAAGGCCACTTTCGTGAATGGTGTGCAGACCCGCAAGGACGACCAGGACACGGGCGCTCGCCCAGGTCGGGTCGCCCGCGCAGCGTAAATAGAGACCGCGCAGCCTAGGGTCCTGACCCTAGTTAAGGCTGCACCAATTGGCGCTTGACCTCGCTAGCTGAATTGAGTTCATAATCCCATGGTGGGCCCACGCTATGGAACAGTGCGCCTACGAGCAAGGAGCACGCCATGGGTTACGATCTCGAAAAGATACCGCTGCAGACATCTCCGCATTCCACCTATCAGGACTATCTCGACGCCGACACGCGCGAGGTACCGGGTATCTTTCGTGAAGTTGGCAATGCCGTTGTTGACATCGCCGACGTGTCCAAGGACCGCTATGTCGACCGCGACTGGTACGAACGCGAGCGCGAGGTCTGGGAAAAGACCTGGCAGGTCGCGTGTCGCGAAGAACATATCCCCGAACCCGGCGACTATCATGTCTATGACATTGGTAAACGCTCTTGGCTGATTGCCCGCAATGCGGATGGCAGCATATCCGCCAATGCCAATACCTGCCTGCACCGAGGCCGAAAATTACGCCTGGAATCGGGGCATGCCGATGAATTTCGTTGCCCGTTCCACGGCTTTACCTGGTCGCTTGCGGGCGAGTTGGCGCATATCCCTTGCGAATTCGACTTTCCGCAGATCGACAAAGATAATTTCAATCTGCATCAGGCCCAGGTCGGCACCTGGTCGGGGTGGGTCTTTATCAACCCAGATCCCGATGCCATGCCGCTGGAGGATTATCTGGACCCGATCAGAAGGCACTACGAGCCCTATAAACTGGATCAGTCTTTTTTGGGCAGCCATGTGGCCAAGGTGCTGGATGGCAATTGGAAGATCATCCAGGAAGCCTTTATGGAGTCGTTCCATTCGCTGGACACCCACCCGCAAATCGTTGGCACCGTTGATGATTTTGGCTGCCAGTATGATGTCTGGGAAGGCAAACCGCATGTTAATCGCATGTTGGTGCCTTTCGCGTCGGCCAGTTCCTACGTGATTGATCAGGTGACCGAACAAGACGTCTATGACGACTGGACCGGGCGCAAGGAACTGGGCCAGGACGACAGCGCCTATATTCTGGCAGATGGCGAAACCGCGCGCCAGGCCACAGCCAAGGCGCGCCGCGAAGCCTGTGCGGCCATGCTGGGCGAAGACATGGACCATGTCTCGGACGCCGAAGCGGTCGATGGTTGGTACTACAATGTCTTTCCAAACCTGATGTTCTGGGGCGGCTATGGGCCCAATATGTGGTACCGCTTCACCCCCTGGAAGGACAGCCATGAACAGACCCTGATGGAAGTGGGTTTCCTGTTGCGGCACCCTTTGGGTCAACCAAAACCGCCCCCTGCCGAAATGACATTTTTGAGCGTCGACCAGAAATGGTCCGATGCCGAGGAACTGGGCGGCTTGGGATTTGTGCTGGACCAGGACACCACCAATATGGCGGCCATCCAGCAAGGACTGAATGCGTCCTACAAAGAGGGCGTAACCCTGGCGTCTTATCAGGAAAATCGTATCCGGCATTTCCACCAGACCCTCGACAGCTATATGCCGAAGAAGTGACCCTTATTCAGGGTGCCCGCCGAACCCATGCATGTGGCGGGCCCACTGAAAAGCGACCAGCGCACCCTTGATGCGGGGCAATAACAACAGGCACGAGATGATGATGGTGGGGATACCAATGCCCAGCAACCACGACACGTCCGGTGACCATTTCGTCTGCACCAACAGGGCGATAGGGACCAGGATGTGCCCGACGATCAAGATGGTGAAATAGGCAGGTGCATCGTCAGCACGATGGTGATGTAAATCTTCGCCACAATTAGGGCAATTGTCCTGCACCTTCAGGAATTTGCGAAACAGGCTGGCTTGGTCACAATTGGGGCAATGCCCCATAAAGCCGCGCCACATAGATTGCCTAACGGGTCGCTCAACCGGAACAGATTGTTCCATGGTCACTTACTCCACCAAGCTGGCAAGCACGTATATCTGCCAGCGACTCTCCCGTTGCGGCATCTTGATACCACTGCGTGGCGGTAATTGTTACAAAAAATGAGGCGCTATTTTTGACTGGCGAAATGCCGTCAGGCATCGCACACTGACGCGGTCTAAAATCAGGGAGAAGCCTATGTCAGATAAAGTAAATTTCGGTATTTGGTGTGATTTTCGCAATCCAGAACCATGGGCAGTTCCCTATGAGCCATTTTACCGGGACGCCCTGGACCAGATCGCCGCCGCCGAGGGCATGGGATTTGACTCTGTTTGGCTGACTGAACATCATTATTGTGATGACGGGTATACGCCGTCACCTTTGGTTATCGCTGCTGCCATTGCCAGTCGGACCGAAAAAATGCGCATTGGCACCAATTTGATTGTGCTGCCAGTGCATGACCCGATCCGCCTGGCGGAGGATGCCGCTACCCTGTCGATTTTGTCGGGTGGTCGGTTTGATCTGGGCGTTGGTATCGGTTACCGGCAGATGGAATTTGACCAGGCCGGTCGACAGCTTAAACATCGCCCCAGCCTGATCGAAGAATCGATCGAAATTCTGCGCCGGGCCTGGACAGGCGAGCCGATCAATTTCTCGGGCAAACGGTTTGAAATTGGCGATATCCGCGTAACGCCAGCGCCGCCAAATCCACCAAAAATATTCATCGGCGGTATGGCGCCGCCAGCCATCGATCGGGCCGCGCGCATTGGTGACGGCTTCCTGTCGACAGGCGGGTTGGGCCATGATGATTATGTGGCCTCGCTGGCCAGTAACAATACAGCAGACGACCAGGCAGGTATCTATGCAGGGTGCTGGGCGATCATCGCCGCTGATCCCGAAGCCGAGGCGGCACGCCTGGGCGACTATATTCTGTATCAGTCCAACGAATATATTTCGTGGGGTGCCTTTGGCCCGCCGGAGGAAACCCCCTTGTTTGACGACGCCAAGTCGGCCATTGAAAATGGACTGTATGAATTGTGGGATGCCGACATGGCGGTGGAAAAGCTGTCTGCCATGATCGAGACCTATCCGCAGATCAAAGATATCCATTTCTGGTCACGGTTCCCTGGGGAATCGATTGAATCCGGCACGCAGCGTCTGTCGTATATTGCCTCTGAAGTGTTGCCGCGTTTGCGCTAGTTGGCAGAGGTGCCAGCAATCATCCGATAGCCTTCGCCCCGCACAGATTTGATCAAGACTTTTGACCCGGCGTTCTTTAGCTTTTGGCGCAGATGCGAAATATGCACGTCGATGCTGCGATCATACGAATCCCACTTGCGCCCAAGAACTGAATAATACAGATCCTCACGGCTGAGGCTGCGAGACCCGTTTTCGATAAATTGGCTGAACAGGATAGTTTCGATCTGAGTCAGGTTAACAACAATTTCGTCGGGGCCTATCAATTTGTCATTGACCCCGTCCAACCGGGTACCATCGGCTAGCAACATCGGGTCTGGGGCTGGCTCATTGATCTTTTTATAGCGTTCTGACCGGCGCAAATGGCTGCGAATCCGGGCCAGTAATTCAATAGGACTGACAGGCTTGGGCAAATAGTCATCCGCGCCGGCCTCCAACCCGTTGACGCGTTCTTCTGTACCGCCGATGCCAGACAGGATCAGGATGGGGATGTCTGTCGATACACGGATTTTACGCGCGATATTGATAGAGTCCCCATCTGGCAGCAGCCGATCCAGGATCATCAGGTCGATATCTTTGTTTTGGGAAAACGCCATGGCGTCTGCGCAGGTTTCGCCATGTTCTATCTGGTAGGAATGGCGCTCAAGATATCGCGCAAGGTCTCTGCGTAAATCCTGGTCATCATCAATGATGGCGATAACCGCCTTGTCTCTAGCCATGAAGTTCTAATCTCACTAAATCGCAATTCCTCGCGAACGATACTGTATTGCGCACAATGCCGCGTGCCCCTGCAACATAACATATAACGGGGTATCGCACAGGCAATAACACCGATAGGCCCCAGGGGTTCAACTGGTCAATGGCCATCAATGGACGCGGTTATCCAAAGATTTTCTGATGGTGTTGGCAAGAACGGCACTGGAAAACGGCTTGGCCAGACGTTCGCAACCGACAGGCAATAGCTTGCTGTCGGATAATGTATCTGCCGAATATCCTGACATATAGACGATGTTGCAGTCTGGCAGTAACTGCAGCACTTCTTCCGATACTTCACGGCCATTCATGTTGCCCGGCAGCATAACATCGGTCAGCAGCAAATCTGGTTTGAACCCGCCTGCGGACAGGGCGTCGATAGCCTCGTGCCCATCGACGGCACTGACCACAAAATATCCCAACCGTGTCAGAATTTTGACAACAGAGTTCCGCACAAGCTCATTGTCTTCGACAACGAGAATGGATTCATCGCCGCCCTCAGGCTTGGCAGATTCGGTCTGTGTCATTGGTATCCGTCTCAAGTTGTGTTACCGGCAGGAAACGTCGAAACAGGCTTAAATTCAATGACAATAAAGTTAAGTTTCGTAAAGCGTCCGCGGTTCATGCAGTCAGCAGGCCAACGACCTGTTGCGCGCGCTCGCCATGTATGCGTTCTTCTTTGCCGTTCTGGCGCAAAAGCTTGGCCGCATCCTCATTGTCCAGCGACTGAGCCCAGCCTTCATATAACAGCTCACCACCAAATTCACCCTCCGCAATCGTGCCCAATAGCTCTTCGGTCAGCTCGATCCCCTCTGGTACCGCGAAATAGGGATTTTCTTCTGGCGTGGGTACTGCAAAACTCTCGCCTGATATTTGTTCGATCACTTTTTGCAGGCGATGTGCATGGGCCATTTCTTCGCGTCCGGTGCGTGCCAACAGGTCACTGATTTCTGGCGTCGGGGCCACGTCAGCAAGCGCCTGATAAAAGCCCTGGCCGCTGGCTTCCAGATAGATCATCAGTTTGAAATCATCGACGGTCGGTGCGGTTACAGTGCCGATATAGGCAAAGGCTGCGTCGCTGTCTTCTGGCATGTTGGCTGGTAGATTGGTCACGTCTTTTCCCCTAAGTTCAATAGTTGACGCGACTTTATAGGGGAGGCTTTGCCCAAAGTATATGCTGGGGCGTTGACGTATCTGTGAACATGTTGTCTCGTGACGACCCTGGGGAAAAGGAGAGGGAGACTTCATGGCCATCATCGATCCGCACAGTTTGAACCCATTGTTGTCCAGCCCGCACCGACTGAAG
Source organism: Alphaproteobacteria bacterium (assembly GCA_004356955.1). Lineage (GTDB taxonomy): Bacteria > Pseudomonadota > Alphaproteobacteria > SMXS01 > SMXS01 > SMXS01. The sequence goes on from SMXS01000011.1 coordinate 15,682, forward strand.
CTGGGCGTGTTTGGCGTCAATGTGTCGAGCGGCTGTTCGATGACGGACATGCCCGGTACCATCAAGGTGGAATGGGACGAATCTGTCCGCATCGCCCAGGCGGCAGAAGCTGCAGGCATCGATGCCATGGTCCCGGTTGCCCGTTGGCGTGGCATGGGTGGGGATATCAATTTTAACCATCGCAATTTCGACCCCTTTACCTGGGCTGCCGGGCTGGCCGCCGTGACCAGCAAGATCGGCCTGTTTGCGACCATCCATATCCCCACAATACACCCGGTGCGCGCGGCCAAAGAGGTCGCCACCATCGATCATATATCGGGCGGGCGTTTTTGCCTGAACATGGTCGCTGGTTGGAACGAACGGGAAATCGGCATGTTCGGCGAACCGCAAAAAGGCCATGACGACCGGTACGACGTGGCCGATGACTGGGTCAGCCTGTGCAAGGAATTATGGACCCGCGAAGGCACTTTTGACTATGACGGCCCCTATTTCAATTCGCCCAGCGCATATTCTGAGCCCAAACCACTGCAACGCCCCAACCCGGTATTGATGAGCGCGGGCAATTCGCCCCGTGGCCAGCATTTTGCGGCCAAACATACCGACCTCAATTTCGTGGTGGCGCCTTCCATTGAAAAAGCAGGTGAGGCCGCAGCCTCTGTCAAAAAGCTGGCGCGCGACGACTATAACCGGGACATCCAGGTGTTCGGGCAAGCCTATATCGTCTGCCGCGAAACCGAGGCCGAAGCGCAGGAATTTGTCGATCATTATGTGAATGAGAAGGGTGATTGGGACGGGGTGCGCAATCTGCTGGATGTGCTGATCCCTAATTCACAGAGCGCCTTGGGCGCAGGCTGGGAATCCATGGCCTTTAACATGATCGCCGGTTATGGCGCCTTGCCGCTTGTGGGTACTAAAGAACAGATTGTCGAGGGCATGTTGGCCTTTGCAGATGCCGGTATCGACGGCATCACCCTTAGCTGGGTCGATTACGAGGCGGGCCTGGCCCAGTTCAAAGACGAGCTGTTGCCCCTGATGGTCCAGGCAGGTCTGCGCGAGTACTAGCCTAAGTAACTGATCGTTCGTGCCGAGTGATTTCGGCCAATGGGCGAAATTGTATCGAGGTATGGACACGGTTGCGTAGGTAATTACTGACTGCAAAGAACCCGTACCTCGATACAAATAGCTTCGCAA
>SMXS01000012.1 GCA_004356955.1 Alphaproteobacteria bacterium
CTTTTGGAGCCAATCAACCGCCCGATGCCGCACCGGCCCCTTTGTTCGACGCAGCACCTTTCACGTCTGCGGTTCGGGCTGCAGAGGCTAAACTGACAGCCATTGGCAGCCGCCTGCCTGATCATCGAACCCGGTTGGACCAGGCCCAGGCAAAGCTGGTCAGGCGTGCCACGCGCGTCGAGGCCGCTGCTGAAACCCCCAGCGATACACATGGCGATACCCATACCGGTTCCCATGGCGAAACAGACTTCGACCGGTGGGCCAGCGCACAAATCGAATTATCCCGCCTCAATGATGATATTGTGACGCTCGATATTCTGCGCGAAGACGTCGCCCGCGATACCGCAGACATCGCCATTATAGTCGCCCATCTGACCGCGCTGGGCGAAACCATGGACATCCCCGCCACAGAAGGCCAACAGCTGACGGATGCGGGTATTCATGCAAACGAAATTCTGGTCCGCCTTGGTATCCTGCAGGAACGCCTGAACAACAATCTGACACGGTGGCAAAACTATTCGCAGGCACAGATTGACCGGATTGGTGTCCAGCAGGCAGGCACAATACTGGAACCCGGCGAATATGAGGCCATAAAACCCAAACCCACCCCATCGCAGCCGAGCAAATGGCCCGACAGTGGTGACCGCTTCAAAGGACGTAAACCTTTGATGACAGTGAATTTCTCGGACCCCGAGATCGCCTACAAAGATGAATTGCGAGACCTGATGCAACGCGTCCAATCGCAATATCCCGACATTGCGTTTGACCTGGAAGTCGTGGGCGTGGATGCGTCCGAAGTCAACGTGGTCGTTCGCCTGTTAGACCACCTGGAGGTTGATACGCAGCCTTATCGTACTTTGCGCCTGCCGGACGACCCCCCTATTCTGAGGCTGTTTCCGCGCTAGGATTTGGCGGCTATCCGATCCTGATAGGATGGATAATTAGGGATGCGGTCAGCCTCGAACACCCCCCGCGCAATAGACCGCGCCACGCAATCAGCCGCCATCGTGCCCAACCGAGCCAGCACAAGCGGCGCTGGATCTGCAATAGGCTGGGTGCCAGTAGCGATCACGAAGATCGTATCCCCATCAAACGGCGTGTGGACGGGCCGAATAGCCCGCGCAACACCGTCCTGGGCCATGATCGCAATGCGTTGCGCCTGCGCCTTGGTCAGCGCAGCATTCACGGCAACAACACCGATGGTCGTATTGGTGGTCATGGGTGGCATGTCCGGCAACGACAGGGGCAAAGGTTCTTCCAGCGAAATATTGGGCGGGGCGTTGGGCGTAACGCCACCAAACTCTTTCGCCACTTCAAAGGGCCAGGCCCAAAAACTATCGGTGCCTGGGATCAACACTTCGCCCATGGGGTTGGACGCAACAATGGCCCCCACCTGGTACCCCGCGTCGTCGACAATTGACGCCGAGCCAAGCCCGCCTTTCAACGAGCCTGCTGTTGCCCCCATGCCAGCACCTGCATTGCCCAGGGCAAAGTCTTTGCCCGCATTGGCACAGGCTTGCCGACCCAGGGCAGGATAAGGGTTTTCATCGCCCCATTCCTTGTCACCGCCATTGGCCAGATCAAACAGAATGGCGGCTGGCACCACCGGAATAGGTTTTGCGCCCATATCCAGGCCGACCCCTTGATCAGACAACCAAGAGGTCGCCCCGTCGGCGGCGGCCAGTCCAAAGACAGACCCGCCACTCAGGACAATGCCATGATAGGCCTCGACCAGCGTGGATGGGTGTAAGGCCTCGGTATCGCGCGTACCAGGGCCGCCACCCCGCACGTCCACGGACATCACGGCTGCGTCAACTGGCAAGACAACAGTTGTGCCACTACATAAAACAGTGTTTTCTGCATTGCCGACGGTGATACCGTCAACATCAGTAATAAGATTTCTTACGCCGGGTTTGATCATGTGGTCAGCCTAACTTTCACATCTCGCCATGAAAAGACTAAACATGCTGCGCCGCTCTATTCTTGCTATTGCCCTGATCACTATCAGCCTGTCCGCGCCCTTGCTTGCCCAGGCACAAGATGCACCCCGCTATATGGTCGCCAGCGCCAACCCGCACGCCACAAAGGCCGGGCTGGAGATCATGCGACAAGGCGGGAATGCGGTGGACGCAGCCATTGCCGTCCAGGCTGTTTTGACACTGGTAGAACCCCAATCATCGGGCATTGGCGGCGGCGCCTTTTTGCTGCTGCATGATCAGGAAAGTGGCGACATTATCGCCTATGATGGCCGCGAGGTCGCCCCGGCAGGGGCCACTGAAGCCCTGTTCCTGAAAGAAGATGGCACCCCCGAGAAAAAGAGCGATGTCATCCCCGGCGGTCGATCAGTGGGCGTGCCCGGGGTCATGCGCATGCTGGCCCTGGCCCACCGGGAAAATGGCCGTCTGCCCTGGCAAGTACTCTTTGAGCCCGCCATCAAGTTGGCCAGTGAAGGGTTCACAATTTCGCCCCGGTTCCACTTTTTGGTCAATATGTACAAAGACAAAGTGCGCCCTGACAATTTTCTGAACTATTTTTATGACGACAAGGGTGAAGCCCTGCCGGTCGGCCATCTTTTGAAAAACCCGGCATTGGCAGACACGTTATCCCGTATCGCCGCTGAGGGCGCCGAGGTCATGTATCGTGGCGAGTTGGCCGAGGCCATCGTCAGCGCCGTCAATAACAGCCCGGTCAACCCCGGCACGCTTAGCTTGGCTGACCTGTCGCGCTATGAAGCCAAAAAACGGGATGCCGTCTGTGCACCCTACCGCGAATACAAGATTTGCGGCATGCCGCCGCCTTCATCTGGCGGCATTGCAATTGTCCAGATCCTGAATCTGCTGGAAGGGTTCAACCTTGGTAAGTTAGACCCGAATTCCGCGGCAGCGGCGAACCTGTTCCTCGAGGCCGCGCGTCTGGCCTATGCCGATCGCGCCACCCATCTGGGAGACACAGACTTTGTCCACGTTCCCGTCAAAGGATTGGTCGACACGGACTATCTGGAAGGTCGCAGCAAGATGATTAAACCTGGCGAGGTAATGGAGGACGCGCCTGCCGGTAGCCCGCCAGGGTCAACCATGGCCTATGTGACCATGGACCCGCAGGAAATCCCGGCGACCAGCCATTTTTCCATTGTTGATGACGAAGGCAACGTTGTGGCGATGACGACGACGATTGAATCGGCCTATGGCAGCCGCCTGATGGTGCATGGCTTTTTACTCAACAACCAACTGACAGACTTCACATTCGTGCCCAAGTCAGAAACTGGGCCCGTTGCCAATCGTGTCGAGCCCGGCAAGCGTCCACTGAGTTCGATGTCCCCGACGATTGTGTACGACGAACTGGGCCGCCCCATCATCACAATTGGGTCGCCTGGCGGGCCCTTGATTATCAGTTTTGTTGCCAAGACCCTGCTGGGCCTGCTGGATTGGGACATGACCATGCAAGAGGCCGTGGCCCGCCCGAACCTGTTTCCCTATGGCAAAATAGCGATCATCGAAAAAGATTCGGCTTTAAGCGCCCACCAATCGACGCTGGAAGCCCTTGGCTATGGTGTGCGGGAGGGTAATCTGACAAGTGGCCTGCATGGCATTACCATTACCTATGACGAAGACGGCCACCGTCATCTTGATGGCGGCGCAGACCCCCGTCGCGAGGGCACTGCCCAGGGAGAATAGGGCTGAGGGCGAATAGGCCCAAGCGCGCTAAATTTGGCCCTAAATCTGACGGGGCAGGGTAATACAAAAGATCGTCCCTGTTTCGTCTGACTTGATCAGCTTCACTTCGCCGCCATGGGCCTTGGTGATCTCCAACACATTGGCCAGACCAAGGCCTGTGCCACCCTGTCTTGTGCTGCCCTGAAACGGCGTGAACAGATATTCCTTGGCCTTATCTGGCAGGCCGGGCCCGGTGTCGGCGACTTCGATGATATCGAAACCATTGTCCACTTTGGCAGTGACAACAATTTGGCCTTCTTCATCTTCAAGTGCCTCGGCAGCGTTTCTGGCCAGGTTTAACAGCATCCGGAAAATCTGGTCCGGGTCGGCATACAACTGGTACTCGGGGTCCACCTGATTGACAAAGCGAACTTGGCTGCTTTGGTTCAGCGACAATGAATGCCCGATTTCATCTACGATAGGGCCCAGCTCAAACAGGATAGGGCGCGGCACGACGTTCTGCGCCTTGCCGTAAGACAAAGTAGTCGTACACAAATCGATGGCCCGGTCGATGCCGGTCATCAGGGCGCCTGACAGACTTTGAACCCGTGGATCGGGGCTTTTGATTAGCCTGTCTGACACCAAATGAACCGTCGTCAGGATGTTGCGCAAATCATGATTGATCCGCGTCATGGCCTCACCCAAACTGGCCAGGCGTGTTTTCTGCACCAGGGCCTGGCTGATTTCCTGCTGCATGGCCTCCAGTTCGCGCTCAGCGGTACCAATTTCATCGCGGCGATCAGATGGCACAATAATGCGCGAGGCATCCTCTGGGCTGGCGCTGAACTCGACCATCTTGGCGGTCAGATGTTCCATCGGCTGCAGGAACAGGCGCGACAACGCGACATACAGCGAAATTGCGGTGAAAATAGAGATGATAATCGACAGAAACAGAACATTGCGGGCAAAGATCACCATGGCAAAATACAGCATGTCTTCGTCGATCATGATGGCAACATATTCGCCGCCGCCTTCGATGGCATAACCGGTGACTTCGATAACACCATTGGGGCCAGAAAATATCAGGCTCATAGCATCGGCCATCAGTGCAACAAAACCGGCATTGCGCAAATCATACCTGGCCATGATGGGTGGGGCTGTTTCATCGCGCAGCATCAGGACGCGGGCCTCTGCGCGCTTTATCATCACGCCGCGTACCATGGCATTGGCCAACAATTCGGCTTCCAGTTCGCGACTAAGGGTGGCGTTTGGATTGGCCTCTAGCGCCAGTCCGGCAATCTGGCCCGAGGCCAGATGGTCTTCCAGCCAGACCTCGCGGTAAAAGGCGACCGAGGGCACAAAAATCAGGACCTCTGCCAACATCACGAGCCCAACCGTCAACATCAGCAATTTCGCCGACAGGCTATGAAACATCGGTTTTTCCCCGACGACGATTCACAAATATCGGTATAAGGGACAACAACGCCAGGCCAAGAATAGGCCCAAGATATTGCGGCTCGAATATCAGGCCGAAATTGGGGGATTCTTCTTCAAGGATCGCCCCCAGACCTGCCCCAAGCGACGTATAGATAAATGTCCCCGGAATAATGCCCAAGGCCGTGGTGGCGGCGAATACTCGCAGCGGTACGCCCAAAAGCGCTGGCACAATATTGACGATGAAAAAAGGAAACACGGGCACCAATCGCAAAAACAGCATGTAACTGGCGGCGTTTTTTTGAAACCCAGCTTCCATTTTGGCAACAGCACCCCCTGCGCGGGCACGCAACACATCGCCAAAGGCAGTCCGGGTCGCCAGGAATAAACCTGTCGCCCCCATAGTCGCTGCCACAACATTCACGGTGCCCCCCAACCAGGTGCCAAACATAAAACCGCTGATCAGGGTCATGATCGTCCCCGAGGGCGGCACCAGCACGATCATGGCGGCATAAACAAAGATAAATCCGATGGGTGCCAAAACCCCAAGGTCGGCGACAATATCCGTCAAAAAGGCTCTATTTGTCTGAAATGTCTCGAACGTCAGATAGTCCTGCCCGCCCAATGCAAAAATACCGCCAAAGGTGATGGCGATGACCACAACCGGGATATAGCGTGCCAATCCCTTGTTTTTACTCCGCTTTTCTGGTTCTGGAGTGACTGCATCCATCATTCTGGTCCTTGCATGAAAGCATTCAGCTGACGCTGATTGATTGGGCTACGGCCTAAGACTAAGCATTGTCGCCA
>SMXS01000135.1 GCA_004356955.1 Alphaproteobacteria bacterium
AGGGCGTCATCACCACCATATAGGAAAGGAAGTGCGATATGGTGGGGAACCATTTGTCATGCCGTCCGCGCAGCGCCGTCGACCACAACGTTTGCGTTGTATCCAACAGCAGACCAAGGCCGCCCAATACATAGATGGGCATCGACAGGGCAATCAGGGCTGCGTCATCAGTATAAATCCGGGCGAACAGCTCTGGCATCAGCGCCATCATAAAGGCCGGAATGATCAACAACACGGCCATCAGACCCCACCCCGTCCAACCAGCGAGGGTAATATTGCGGCTGTTGCGCTGGCCATAGGCAATGCCCACCTGCACCGCCGTCGCACTGCCAATGCCCGCTGACACCATAAAGAACAGGGCAAACGTGTTGAACACGATGGTCACTGCCGCCAGGTCCAATTCGCCCAACAGGCCTGCAAAGATAAACATCAGGGCAAAGGCCAAATGTTCGATGCCAAAACTAAGGCCCGAGGCATAGCCCAGCCTGCGCTGTTCCGCCCAGCTTTTGAAGCCGCCGGTAAACTTTTTGCGCACGCCAAACATCCGGGCGCCGGGCATATACCAGATATAGGCGATCAGGCCCGCTGTCAGAAACAGCCGGATCACTGTCGTGGTCCAGGCAGACCCCTCGGCCCCCATGGCCTCGGCACCCAGATTGCCGTAGATCAACACCCAGTTCAGGAACACATTGATGACATTGGCCACCAGCATCAACACCATAGCCGGCACGGGCCGCTTGATGCCTTCCAGGAAATATTGGCTGGCGATATACAACAGGCCACCCACAGGCATACCATAGCCATAGATCAACATGATCTTACCAACTTCGTGCGCCATTTCTGGTGATTGGCCGAATGCCAGCAACAGCGGCTCGGCCATCAGGGCAAAGCCAAAGATCAGCATCCCCAGCCCGAACGCATAGGGCAAAGACCGCCGCCAGACGGCCCCGATTTCAGAATACCGACGTTGCCCAAACAGGTTGGACGACAGCACCAAGGTCCCCAGCAACAGGCCAATCATCGGCACAAAAGCGATAGAGATCATGGTGCTGCCCAGGCTTTGATAGGCCAGCTCTGTCGTGCTGTAGCGGCCGACCATAATGGTATCGACGACGCCCATAAACATCCACCCAGCGCGGGCCAGCACAATGGGAATGGCCAGTGTGGCCAGGCTTTTCAACTGGGCGCGGAGATCCCCAAATCGGCCGTTTTGGTATTCTTTTATTGTTGTCGCACTCATTGTCTGAACTCTAATTTACGGGATCAAATAAATCCCGATTTAAAACCAGCAGCCCAAATGTGCCAAAAAGCAAAAGGGCCGCATCTTGTGCAGCCCCTGTAATTCCCAGTTTAAGTCTGGGAGATGTCCCCGCTGCTTAATGCATTGGAAACCAGAGGCCACAGCCACGCATAGTCGACGGTCGCGTGGCAACCATCACAATATGTGTTCGCGAATTTCGCATTTTGGCCTCATTGCGGACCCCACAGGGCCCTGTCGTTAATCGGTGGCCGCTTATAACAACAAGCCGTACCAAATGTAAGGGGCTACAAAAAAGGGGCCGCACCTTGGTGCAGCCCCTTTCGGATAACGATGTTCGTAGACGCTTAACGCTTGGAGAACTGGAAGCTGCGGCGGGCTTTCGCGCGGCCGTACTTTTTACGTTCAACAACACGGCTGTCACGGGTCAGGAAGCCACCAGCCTTCAGGGGCGGACGCAGTGTTGGTTCAAACAGGACAAGCGCCTTGGAGATACCGTGGCGAACAGCCCCGGCCTGACCAGACAGGCCACCACCTTTGACAGTGCACCAGACATCATACTGTTGGTCACGACCGGCAGCCTCGAAGGGCTGACGCAGGATCATGCGCAGCACGGGGCGTGCAAAATAGGTTTCCTGATCGCGGCCATTGACGACAACGCGGCCAGAGCCTGGCTTGATCCAGACACGGGCAACGGCGTTTTTACGCTTGCCAGTGGCATAGGCACGACCCTGTGCGTCGATCTGTGGTTCTGGCAGGGGCTTGGGAACTTCGATAGCGGCTTCGCCAAGATCGGCCAGATCTGTGATTGTTTCTTCAGCCATGTTTAGGCGCTCCTTTTATTCTTTGGGTTACGCCCGGCAATATCCAGTGCTTCTGGCTTTTGTCCTTCGTGCGGGTGTTCACCACCGGCATAGACGTGCAGGTTCTTGAACTGTGCACGGCCCATCACGCCACGAGGGATCATGCGTTCCACTGCCTTTTCAACAACCCGTTCAGGGAAGTTGCCACGGAAGATTTCTTCCGGCGTGGTCTGCTTGATGCCACCTGGGTGGCCAGTATGACGGTAATAGATCTTGTTTTCACGTTTGCGACCGGTCAGATGGACCTTTTCGGCGTTGATGACGATGACATGGTCACCACAATCGATATGAGGCGTAAACATGGGCTTGTGCTTGCCGCGGATGATCTTGGCGATCTCTGCAGCCATGCGACCGAGGACAACGCCTTCAGCGTCGACGACGTGCCACTTTTTTTCCACCTCGGAAGGTTTGGCGGAATAGGTTTTCATCAGCTTGTTTCCTTCATGGGAAGTCAATTTCGCAGGCCACAATTGCTTGTGCCCTTCAGCGCCGCAGTATGGCTATCCACACGCCCAAGTCAACAGTCATATACCCTTATATTATCATATAAAACAATGGTTTATAAAAGTGGTATTATTTTACCACATGTATTGGCGGTGTTTTCAGCGAGATACCCAGAATCCCGACCTATCGCGCTTTATGAGCCATGCGTCATCGGGCCTTATGGGACATGCGTCATCGGGCCTTATGGGCCAGTGCCAGGGCCATGGTAAACAGGGCCAAAGCGCCCGCCTGATGGGCCAATGCCACCCAGATAGGCACGACCATCAGCAGCGTCCAGATGCCCAAGCCAATCTGGATCAGGGTCATAAAAACCAGACCATGCACCACCGGTTCGGTGTGCCGGTATCTGAACCACACAAACCCCACCACGACCGCCACCAGATAGGCCAGCATGCGATGATTGAACTGCACAATACGATAGTCCTCGAACACGCCCGGATAAAACGGCGGGTCGGAATAGATGTCGCTGGGGATCAACGCCCCATCAATCAGCGGCCAGGTATTATAAATCACCCCGGCATCCAGCCCAGCCACAAAGGCGCCTGACATCAATTGCAGGAATATCAGCCCCATCAGCGCTATCGGCCAAAAAGAAAGCTGTCCACGCGAACGGCTTCGGATATCCCGGATCAGCCACAATAAATAGCCATAGACGATGACGGCCAGCCCCAGATGCGCTGCAAGTCGATATTGGGACACAGAAGGGCGATCAACCAACCCGCTTTTCACCATGTACCAGCCCATGAAGCCCTGGGCCCCACCCAGCGCCAGGGCGACCCACAATTTGGCCGTCATGCCCCTGGGAATTTGTCTGCGCGCCAGGAACCAGAAGAAGGGCAAAGCAAAGGCTATCCCGATTAACCGGCCCAGAAGGCGGTGTAAAAATTCCAGCCAAAAGATTTGTTTGAAGTCATCGACTTCAAAAAAGCTGTTCTCTTTGATGAATTCTGGCGTCTGTTTGTACTTGTCAAACTCGGCCTGCCAGGCGACGTCAGACAGCGGCGGGAACCACCCGGTGACAGGATGCCAGTCGACCATCGACAGGCCGGACTCTGTCAGCCTTGTCGCGCCACCCAACAACACCATGATGAAGATCAGTGCTGCGACAATCTGCAGCCAGCGGATGACCGCTTGTTCGTTTTGCGTAACCATGGCGACACTATTCCGTTTTCAAAGCCATTTGGCAATTCCGCAAACAATTTGGACAAAAAAGGGCCGACCCGAAGGTCAGCCCTGCTTTGGTTTGCCCTGCTTGTTGGGCATTGGCACATTCAAATTTGGTCGGAGAGGCCGGATTCGAACCGACGACCCCCACACCCCCAGTGTGGTGCGCTACCAGACTGCGCTACACTCCGTCATTCAAAGGGTGCCGGCAAGGCCAAAGCGGGCGCACTATAGCGGCCCTATCGTGTCCCAGCAACGACGATTCTGATTTATTTCTTGGTAATCTGTTCCCGCAGGTCCCGCAGGTCTGTCAGCAGGCCCTCAAGCTTTTTACGGGTTGTAGCATCGATGCCACCTGGTGCCTGAGGGGCCAGCTCTGTCGCCTTGGCAGCCTCGGCTGGTGGTAGCACCGGTTGGCCATCAGAGACAACGATCATGGGCTGATCAGTGGTTTCGGCAACAGCTTTGACACCTTGTTCCCGCAACACTTTCTGGACGCCTTTGATGGTATAGCCATCTTCGTGCAACAATTTGCGAATACCACGCAACAAGGCCACATCAGCTGGGCGGTAATAGCGGCGACCACCGCCACGTTTCATCGGCTTGATCTGGTTGAACCGTGTTTCCCAGAAGCGCAGAACGTGCTGCCGTACATCCAGTTCGGCCGCGACCTCACTGATTGTGCGAAATGCCTCTGCTGATTTCTGTCGACGGTCATGGCCCGCTCGGCGGCGCCGGGATGGTTCGGGCTTATCATCGGCAAGACTGGACATGCTGTATCATTCCTGAGCGTTAATTCAGCCGATCTAATATCGGCCAGGTGCTTGCACACCCGAAGCGGCACCAAATCAATCTAAATTCGCGACAACGGATTTCAATACTTGCGAGGGACGAAATACTAACACACGTCTAGGACCAATTGGGACTTCTTCGCCCGTTTTAGGATTGCGGCCCATGCGACCACTTTTCTGGCGCACGGCAAAGCTGCCGAATGACGAAATTTTGACATTTTCACCACTGACTAGGCTGTCTGCGATTATGCTCAAAACGCTTTCAACCAATTCAGAGGATTCATTCCTCGAAAGCCCTACCTCTTGGTAGACTGCTTCACTAAGGTCGGCTCTGGTAACTGTATTCCCGCTCATTGATCCCTGATCCCCACCTGTTCACACCATTAAAAGGGTAATAAGGACGACCATAAAGGTCAATATTAAAATAAATTCAAGAACATAGAGTCACAATTCGGTCGAGCGGTTGGGGCATTTTACAACCAAAATTAGTAGTGAAATTTACCACTTCAGAACGCAAGCACCCCACGTCAATCCCGCGCCCATAGCCTCTAACAGCAAAATATCGCCTTCTTTGATGCGACCATCACGGACCGCCTGGTCCATGGCCAGCGGAACAGAGGCCGCCGAGGTGTTGCCGTGGTCAGCAATCGTCACCAAAACCTGGTCACCCCTCATTCCCATCTTTTTGGCAACGCTATCGATGATTCGCTTGTTGGCCTGATGGGGGATCAACAGGTCGATATCAGCTTGTTCATAATCGGTTTTCTTCAACACATCGACGATGACGCCCGACAGATTGGTAACTGCCTGACGGAACACTTCTTTGCCCTTCATCTGGATTGCGCCCGCAGTGCCCGTGGTAGAAGGGCCACCATTGGCATACAGAATATCGTGTTGGCGTCCATCACTGCGCAATTCAGTCGCAACAATGCCACGATCATCGGCATCCGTACGGCCCTGCACAACAACAGCGCCGGCGCCATCACCGAACAGAACGCAGGTTGCGCGGTCTTTCCAGTCGACAACCCGGGTCAGGGTTTCAGCACCGACCAGCAAAATTGTGTTGGCCTGGCCACTTTTGATAAAACTGTCGCAGATCGACAAGCCATAAACAAAACCTGAACAGGCTGCCTGGATATCAAATGCAGCGCCGCGCACCATGCCCAGGGCCGCTTGCACTTTTACGGCCGTCGAGGGCATTGTTTCGTCTGGCGTTGTGGTTGCGACAATAATCATATCGATTTCGTCGATGCTCATGCCTGCATGGTCCAGAGCGTTCTGACTGGCATGAATGGCCAGATCAGATGTATATTCACCTTCCGCAGCTATATGGCGTTGGCGAATGCCCGAGCGTTCAACAATCCATTCATCAGATGTATCGACGATTGTCGCCATCTCGGCGTTCAACATGATGCGTTCTGGCAAGTAAGAACCAATACCCGCAATAACTGCTCTTAGGTCGCTCATGCTATAGCGGTCTCCTCGGTGGCGGCATCGCCATCTGATTCCATCGCGGACAGATCGGCTGCAATACGTTCTTGCAAGTTACCTGCCGCAAGTTCAATTGCAACATCTATTGCGCTTGCAAACCCGGCGGTATTGGCCCCACCATGGCTTTTGATAACCAGACCATTAAGGCCCAGCATCATGCCGCCATTATGAGTATTGGGGTCCATATGGTTGCGCAACGACTTCAGACCACCCCGCGCCAACAGATAACCCAGCTTGGAAAACAATGAGATACCAAAGGCCTTTTCCAGCAAACTCATGATCAGGACTGCGGTGCCCTCGACAGTCTTGAGCGCGATGTTACCCGTGAACCCGTCAGAAACAATAACATCTGCCTTGCCATGGCCAATGTCGTTGCCTTCAATAAAACCAACAAATTCGTGCGGTAAATCAGCATTCCGCAGCCTGTCGGCGGCCAGTCGAACCGAACCATGACCCTTCAGGTCTTCGCTACCGATATTCAGCAAACCAACTTTGGGGCGCGACAAGCCCAGCACAAGGCGCGCATAAGCTGCGCCCATCACCGCGAACTGCACCAGATTATCATCCGAACATTCAACATTGGCGCCCAGGTCCAGCATCGCCGATTCGCCATTGATTGTCGGCATCAGCGCCACCAGGGCAGGTCTATCGATGCCGGGCATGGTGCGCAGTATAAATTTGGAAAGGGCCATCAGGGCCCCTGTATTGCCGCCAGAGACCGCAGCCGAAGCCTGACCTTCTTTCACAGCCATTACGGCCAAACCCATGCTGGAAGCGCGGCCCTGGCGCAATGCCTGACCGGCTTTCATATCTGGGCTGATGACAATGTCCGTATGGACAATAGTCGATACAGCGCTCAGCGCTTCATCCTTGGCCACCATGGGCTTCAGAACGGCTTCGTCGCCATAGAATGTGAAGTGTACTTCGGGATGGCGGATGCGCGATAAAGCGGCGCCCTCGACCACCACATCGGGGGCGTGGTCGCCACCCATGGCATCGAGGGCAATGTTTAGTGCATCAGGCAAGACGTCATCCTTCGCGTTTGGTCCTTTACTCTATGCACTTGCATAGCGGACCGAGCGAGTGGAGCCTAGAACGAATCTGAAGATTCGACGACTTCCTGGCCTTTGTAATATCCGCAAGATCCGCAGACATGATGCGGCAATTTTGGTTCGCCACAATTTGGGCATTCACCCAGATTAGACGCAACCAACGCATCATGTGCGCGACGCATATTGCGCTTGGAGCGCGTGATTTTACTCTTGGGAACGGCCATCGTTCATTCTTCCATTCAACGTCTGTCCCCCACCGGGTCAGACCGCTAGCGTGCGAACATACAAATAAATCGCCGCGTTTCAAGTTTTGTCTTGTAATTTCTTCAGTTCGGCAAACGGGCGTGGTTTTTCGTCTGCCGCCAATTCTTCGGCTGTTGCCGTAGAATAGACGAATTCTGCGTCCTCTGACACCCCTGTTGCGCGTGGGTAGTGGTCCATTTCCAGCGCCATATATTGCACCAGGACTTCCGATAAGTCTATGTAATCACCAGAGAAATACTCTACATCTTCGCCGCCAGGCTCGACATCCAGGGTCAACGCTTCGGTATTCCGTTCCTCGTCCACAAAGCGGACAGCGATATGGGCGTCAATCTTTGCGGGGACATCCACCAGCGTAATGACGCAGGCCTGCACAATATCAGCTTGCAGGCTGCCCGACACCATAATGCCACGACGCTTGCCCAATCGCTCGATCGACAGAGTCGCGCTGACGCTGCCCACCCCCCGCAAATGCAAGCTTTGCTCAAGGGTTTTGCAGTCTTCTGCGGTTGCAGACAGCATCAGGGTCTTTGCCATCTTGGGCAATTGGCGCAGATCAATTTGTTGGCCCAGGAATCCAGCCATGGCTAGACGGCGTCTTTGTCTTCAACGGCGACAGGAACTGCGCCAAAGCGAATATCGCCCGCCAACAGATCTTCGTCTGTCTGGGTCAACAGATATTGATGCTGCGACATGACATAGGCCGCCATCGTTGCGACCTTGTCGTCAGGCACATCTTCGCCACGATACAGATTACGCGCCAGGGCAGAGCGTAGAACCGGGTTTTCGTCTTCCGTGGTGCCCGCCTCTGTATCCAGGGTTATGGCCTTGTCGTAGGCGCCCACACGGCCAAGATAGGCCTTTGACATGGCACGAACACGGCGCCCGACGCCCATATCACCCACACCCAGTTCACGCAGGCCGCGGTCCATGTCATCAAACATTTCATCAAACAATACCTGGGACAGTTTACGGGCCTCGTCGCCACGTTCTTTCAGTCGGTTCATGACTAAAAAGCAATGCACTGCAATCATGTCAAAACGGCCATCGATCGTATCGGGCACGGCGCATGACACATAAAAACCGGGCTGACGCGATTGGGCCACAAGTGTCAGATACAGCTTGTTGGCGGCCTTGACGCGGGCGCGCGGTGTCAAGAATTTAAGCCAATGATTAAACGGGCCTGGCATCGCCTACTCCGTCAACTGGATGATGTCGCCTACCATACTTATATGCAGTACAGGAGCATACTTGAATGCAGGCCACCATTCATTGACAGCCCTTGTGGGCAGTGTCATGTTCCCCCCGTCAATAAATGTCCAGCCTTTTATTACTGGCACTCCCTCGAAGCGCCGAAGCAGGAATTATCGTAGTGAAAAAAGCCCTCATGATCGCAGCCCTCGCAGGTTCAGTCAGCCTTGCAGGACTGGGCGGTTGCGCCAAAACGGTCAATCAGCGAGGCTATCTGTTTGACGAGGAAGTGGTGGAAGAAATCCGCGCCGGCATCGACAATCGCAGCTCTGTCACCGCGGCACTGGGAACCCCGTCCATGACGGCGACCTTTGATGAGGAAACCTGGTATTATGTCAGCCAGACAAAGGAAAGCATCGCTTTCTTCAGGCCCAAGACGACTGATCAGTTTATTCTGGTCGTGACGTTCAATGACCGGGGCGACGTGTCCGACATCAGCCAATTGGGACTGGAAGACACCAACGAAATCAGTTTCGTCGAAGACACGACACCAACCCGCGGCAAAGAGCTTGGCTTCTTCGAACAGATCTTCAGCAATATTGGCCGCTTCAGCTCGGACGGTCCGGTCCAACCTGGGTACTGAACCCGCCTCACAATCGTCAGGCCACAAAAAACGCCCCGATGGATGAACCAGCGGGGCGCTTCTTTTTGTCTATGCGGCGTGCTTAGTGAAGCATCGCCAACAGCAGTAGAGCCACAATGTTCGTGATCTTGATCATTGGGTTCACGGCAGGACCAGCGGTGTCCTTGTAAGGATCGCCAACCGTATCACCGGTTACAGCTGCATGATGCGCGTCGGAGCCCTTGCCGCCGTAATTACCGTCTTCGATATATTTCTTGGCATTGTCCCAGGCACCGCCACCAGCAGTCATGGAAATTGCCACGAAGATACCCGTGACGATCACACCCAGAAGCATGGCACCAAGAGCGGCAAATGCCTGCGCCTGATCACCAGTAATCCCGTAAACAGCGAAGTAGATGGCAATGGGGGACAGAACCGGCAACATGGAAGGAATAATCATTTCCTTGATCGCAGCCTTGGTCAGCAAGTCGACAGTCCTGGCATAATCAGGCTTGGACGTGCCAGCCATGATGCCCGGATCATTGGCGAACTGTTCGCGGACTTCTTTCACAACAGCGCCGCCAGCACGGCCAACAGCCTTCATGCCCATGGCACAAAACAGGTAAGGCAACAGACCACCAAGGATCAGGCCAACAACCACATAGGGATTAGACAGGCCGAAATCGACATCGAGATGACTGAAATACAGTTTGAGGTCTTCGGTATAGGCACCGAACAGAACCAGCGCACCCAGACCAGCAGAACCAATGGCATAGCCCTTGGTTACGGCCTTGGTGGTGTTACCCACTGCGTCCAGTGCATCGGTGATCTTGCGCACTTCAGGCTCCATGTCAGCCATCACAGCAATACCACCGGCGTTGTCCGTAACCGGGCCATAAGCATCAAGTGCAACAACAACACCAGCCAGCGCCAGCATGGTCGACACGGCAATCGCAATACCAAACAAACCCGCAAACATATGCGTCAGGATGATACCAGCAACAATGACCAGCGCGGGAAGCGCGGTGGCTTCCATGGAAACGGCCAGGCCCTGAATGACGTTGGTGCCATGACCAGTGGTCGAGGCAGCCGCAATACTCTGTACGGGGCGATGGTCAGTACCGGTGTAGTATTCAGTGATCCAGATGATCAGGCCGGTGACGAACAGGCCAACAACACCACAGAAATACAGGTCCAGGCCAGTGAAACTCTTGCCACCGGCGACAAATGCCTGATCCAGGCCAATCACGTAGTCAGTGACCGGGTACAGGATGGCCAGCGACAAAACGGATGCCGCAATAAAGCCCTTATACAGCGCACCCATGATGTTTTGGCTCTTGCCAAGCTTGACGAATGCCATACCGATGATGGATGTGATGATGCACGCACCACCAATAGCCAACGGATAGACCATCATGGTGCTTGCAAGTTCAGGGTCACTGGCGAAGAAAATACCAGCCAGCACCATTGTGGCAACAATTGTTACCGCATAGGTTTCGAACAGATCAGCCGCCATACCAGCACAATCGCCAACATTGTCACCAACATTATCGGCGATCGCAGCAGGATTACGGGGATCATCTTCGTCAAGGCCAGCTTCAATCTTGCCAACAAGGTCGCCACCAACGTCAGCGCCCTTGGTAAAGATACCACCGCCAAGACGGGCGAAGATCGATATCAGCGAAGCGCCAAAGCCGAGGGCTATAAGGCCATCGACAATGTCGCGGCCTTCAAGGCCCATGGCCAACATACCAGCGTAATAGCCCGCGACTGCCAGAAGGGCAAAGCCCGCCACCAACATGCCGGTGACAGCGCCTGATTTAAAGGCAATGTCGAGGCCAGCAGCAAGGCTGGTACGTGCAGCCTCGGCAGTGCGGACATTGGCGCGAACTGAAACCAGCATGCCGATGAACCCGGTTGCACCCGAAAGCACAGCACCGATAACAAAGCCGCCTGCGGCGACCCAGTCAAGAAGCAGGCCAATGACGACAAAGAGCACAACACCAACCATGGTGATGGAGCGATATTGCCGTCTCAGATAAGCGTTGGCGCCTTCTTGAATCGACGTCGCAATTTCCTGCATTTTGTCGTTGCCAGCGGGGGCACTAAGGACCTGCCGCGCGATAATAATGCCGTAGAGTATGGCGATTACACCGCAACCAAGTACGGCCATAAGGATTGGTGACATTTCGATATCCCCTGAATAGTTCATTCAATTGCGCCGCAGAGTCGCGGCTGTTGCAGCAGGGAATAGTCCAACCCTGCCAATATTGGTTAAACGCGGCGGCACCTTGCCAAAACTGGTGTCGAAACGCAAGCCATAGAGCACATTTCCTGCACTGCGTTGTAACATCCGAAAACTGGCTTACTTCCCAAGAACTTGAGACCCTTTTTATCGGAAGTGATTATACCCTGTCTGCGCGAAGTCCATCAGCTGCCCATCAGGACCTGCAAATTCAACGCCTTCTCCGGCAGCACAATAGCCAATCCGGTTGATGGCAACCCCCGTTTCTTTGGCAATCTGGGCGATAAATTGCTCTGTGCCGGGCGGGGCGGCAAACACCAATTCATAGTCGTCGCCACCCGTGACAATTGTTTCCAGCGAAATTTTCTGATCTTTGAGCAACCGCCGAACCGCGCCTGACAAGGGTATATCGTTCGCGTCCACCCTGATCAAGACGCCCGATGCCACAGCCATATGATGCAAGTCTGCAACCAACCCATCCGATACATCCAATGCCGCACGGGCCACACCGTGCAGCCGTTCCCCCACGCTCACGCGGGGTTGGGGCAAATAGTATCGTCCGGCCAAATAGCCATCTCTGTCAGCAATTTTGTTTTGTACGGCTGCCAGGCCCACGGCGCCATCACCAATCGTACCGGTTACATAGATGGTGTCCCCCGCCTTGGTGCCTGACCTGGTAAGGCTTTTACCCTGTGGCACCAGACCAAACGCCGTTATGGAAAAAGTCATATCATGGGGAACGACAATAGAATCACCCCCCAGCAACGACATCCCGAATTCCTGTTGATCTAAAGCCAACCCGCTGGCAAAGCGCTCTATCCAGGCGACGTCACGCCCCAATGTCGGGCCAAACCCCAACAGATATCCCAGCGGCGTGGCCCCCATGGCCGCCAGGTCCGAGACGTTGACCCGCAGCAATTTTCTAGCGATCAAATCGGGCGCGTCGTCGGCGAAAAAATGTACGCCCGCCACCAACATGTCCTTGGTCATCACCAATTGCTGGCCTGGGGGGACGTCCAGTATCGCTGCGTCATCGGTTAGGGAAAAGGTTTCACCAACGCCCCCGGTCAGTGGTGCAAAGTACTTCGCGATGATGCCGAACTCATCTTGCTGGTCGGCAGGGGTCATGCGGAATTATCCGCGCGCCGTCTTGGCGACAGTATCAAGGATACCGTTGACCAAGCCCGGTTCTTTTTGGTCATAGAACGCGTGGGCAAGATCGACATATTCGTTGATGATGACGGCCGTCGGCATATCGGGGCGCGCCATCAACTCGTAGGCACCGGCCCGTAAAATGGCGACGATCAGTGTTTCCATACGCGGCAGCGACAAAGAGCCTTTCAGCGTTGCCGCAAGCGCTTGGTCGATGTCTTTTACCCGATTGGACACACCGGCGACGATGTCCGCAAACAATTCTTCATCCGCCGGAAAGTAGCGGTCTCCATCCAGTTCTTGACCCAACCGGGTATCCACAAACTGGGCGATCACCAAAGATGTTGGCTCGCTGTTCGATGTAATCTGGTACAGCGCCTGCACCGCACCAAGGCGGGCGGCACTGCGCGAGCCCTTTTTCTGGACTTCACCGTCGGCTGGTTCTGATTCGGTCATCAGGCGATGCCAAGTTTCTGTCTGAGGGCAATGGTGCTTAGCAGACCAGATCCAAAATCGCCGCCTTTGTTCTTGTCATTGCGGCTGGCCCTGGCCATGGCCTGGGCACGGTTTTCAACCGTCAATATGCCGTTGACGATGGCGAGGCCGGGGTCAAGTGTCAGATCCATAATCGCTCGAATACTCTCATTGCAAACATAGTCATAGTGCGAGGTTTCTCCCCGGATCACGCACCCCAAACCGGCATAGCCGTCATAAGGCTCTGCATTCCCCGTCAGTCCCGCCTCAAAGGTCCATAGAATAGCGGCGGGGATTTCAAAGGCTCCCGGGACCTCGACAACGTCATATTTCGCACCGGCAGCATCCAGTACATCGGTGACACCTGCCAATAGTTCTGTGGTGATATCTTCGTAGAAGGGGGCAGTGACAATGAGGATTTTTGGCGGATGAGCCATCACATTACCCTCGTTTCAATGGTTTCTGTCCGACCACGGACAGTCCGTACCCTTCCAGACCAATGATGTGATGTTCTGTGTTGGATAACAGAATCATTTCGCGAACACCAAGGTCCCGCAATATCTGTGCGCCGATGCCATATTCCAACAGGTCCGGGTCCGGTTTCCCGCGTTTTTCTGACCGGTGTTTTACGACTTCTGACAGTGACGTAGCCCGCATGTTGGGCAACAGAACCACCACACCTCTGCCTTCTTTGCCTATCATTTCCATGGCTGTGCGGGCCTGGTCTGGCGTCGAGGACTGGTCCCCGACCAGATCGGAAAAAATATTCAGACTGTGCATCCGCACGGGAACGGGGCCACCTTTGGATACATCGCCTTTAACCAGCGCGATATGTTCTGAATATTCGACCGTGTTGGCATAAATTTTCATCTGCCAGTCGCCGCCAAAAATACTGTGGAACGGCGATTCAGCAACACATTTCACCAAATTGTCATTGTGCCTGCGATAGGCGATCAGGTCGGCAATGGTCGCGATCTTCAATTCGTGCTTTTCGGCAAACTTTACCAGGTCTGGCAAGCGCGCCATGGTGCCATCTTCGTTCATGATCTCGCAAATGACGCCAGCAGGCTGCAACCCGGCAAGGCGAGCAACGTCAACGGCGGCTTCTGTATGACCCGCCCGCACCAGCACGCCGCCATCGCGTGCCATCAACGGGAATACGTGACCTGGGCTGACCAGGTCTTCCGGGCCACGATTATGCCCAATAGCCACCGATATAGTATGCGACCGATCATGGGCCGAAATACCGGTCGACACGCCTTCTGCGGCCTCGATCGAGACGGTGAAAGCGGTTGAATGACGTCCCCGATTATTGTCCGTCATCATATCGAGGCCCAGCTCGGTGATGCGCTCGCGGGTCATGGACAGGCAAATCAGGCCGCGACCATGGGTCGCCATGAAATTGATGACTTCCGGCGTGGCCATCTGCGCGGGAATGATCAAATCGCCTTCGTTTTCGCGGTCTTCGTCATCAACCAGGATGAACATGCGACCGTTGCGGGCGTCTTCAATGACGTCTTCTATTTTTGATAATTTGCGGTGTGGCACCGTCTACTCCTGTTCGGCAAGGCGCGATACATATCGTGCCAGCACGTCAATCTCAAGATTTACATTATCGCCGGGACTTGCATGATCAAACGTTGTCATTAACTGGGTATGGGGGATGATATTGACGCCGAATTCCTTGTCGTCCACATCGTTCACGGTCAGCGACACACCATCGATGCCAACTGACCCTTTGGCGGCAATCAAATAGGCCAAATTATCAGGCGCCCGGAACTGGAAGCGTCGCGAGTCACCGTCGGGTGTAATCGACACGATCTCGCAAACGCCATCAACATGGCCCAAAACAATGTGGCCGCCCAATTCGTCACCAATGCGCAAGGACCGTTCCAGATTAACGGCTGAACCGACTTGCCAATCGCCCAGGGTCGTGCAGGCCAGGGTTTCCGCCGATACGTCAACGGCAAACCAGCCTGCGCCTTTTTTGACCACGGTCAGGCAGGTGCCAGAACACGCGATAGACGCGCCAATGTCGACGCTGCCCAGATCAAAGGCGGTGTCGATCTCGAAACGGAAGTCACCGCGTTCTTCGACGCGTCGGACTTTCCCTACATCTGTGATGATTCCTGTGAACATGCGCCCATTAATAGGCCGCCTTCACATAGGTTTCCAGCACATCTTGCCCTATTTTCTCTGATTTGATTTGCTCAAAGCCACCTTTGGCCAAAGCCTGTTCGACTGATTGACCGGCAAGTGCGGGTATTCCGTCGTCCCCCAAGACCGATGGGGCGCGGAACCAGGCGACCTCATCCACATGATCACCATCCAGAAAAGCCGTCGCCAATTCGGTCCCGCATTCGACCATGAGGCGGGTGCTGGCGTAGAATTTCGACATGTCCCACAGCACCTTATCAATATCTGTATCAGCGCCCATATTCTTGATCGCATCATCGCCCAGTTTCGCCTGAACCGGGGCCAGGTTTTTGACGCCAACATCTGTGGTCACGATAAAAATTTCGCCCTGGTCACTGGTGCCAAGCAATTTGCTATCCACCGGCGTGCGACCTTGTCGGTCGAAAATCACCCGTTGGGGCGTGCAACCTTCCAGGCCCAGCAGGCGACAGGTGAATGCTGGGTCATCGGCCAGTACCGTCCCAATGCCGCTGATCAGCGTATCATAGCGGGCGCGCATCAAATGCACGCGCGCTCTGGATGCCTCGCCGGTAATCCATCGCGGCATGCCAGACTTCCAGGCGATCATGCCATCGGATGACGTTGCCAGTTTCAGCGTCACCCAAGGTCGTTCGCGCATAATGGTCGCGATAAAGCCCCTGTTCAAATGCGCTGCTTCGGCCTCGCTTAATCCCAAATTCACCTCGATGCCCGCGCCGCGCATTCGTGCAATCCCCTGCCCGGCGGTGCGTGGGTCC
>SMXS01000136.1 GCA_004356955.1 Alphaproteobacteria bacterium
CGGTTTCCAGATTGGTGGTGCCATAGGCTTCCATGACGGCATCGGTCGGAATTGCCGTCAGCAGAGACGCAAAATAGGTGGTATTGACGCCAGCTGGTGGGGCATCGACACAGACAATCTCAATGTCCGTCAGGTCCAGCTCATTCAGCGCGTCGGCATAGGGCGCGCCTTCCTGGATCAGAATCATCTTTGGCTTAATCAGGTTCACCACGTGGTGCAGTTTTTTGAACCCACCCCCCATGGTCGAATAAGGCTGCGCGATGGGCGATATGGGCACACCGATTTGCATGGCACCAAACGCGAGCAACGCATGTTCGATAGAATTGCCCGACAGCACCATGACGGGCTTGGTGGCATCAAACCCCCGGTCCAACAGGCTTTGCGAGATGGCGTTTACCTTGGCCATGGCCTCGCCATAATTGACCTTTACCCACGCGTCATCAGCGCCGCGTTGGGCCAACCATAGATTGTCCGGCGTCTGGTCTGCCCATTCGTGCAGATAGGCCACGATGGACGGGCCAAAATCCCCAAGCGGGTAATCGCAATGGATCACAAGTTCGCCATTATCGCGCTTTTCCAGCGTGGCCTTTGGTTCGGCCATCGGTACGGGAAGGAAGGGCACGGGTTTGAACGGCACATGGGCTGTGTCGGTTTTCTGGTCCATCATTTGGTCCTTGGGTGTTCCTGAATTGTGGCTAGCGGCCACTGTTTATTGGCGGTGTTTATTGGCGGTCACTACCGGCTAGCGGCCTTTGAAGGTGGGTTCCCGTTTCTCCAGGAAACTCGCGACCCCTTCTTTATGGTCTTCGGTTTCAAACAGCAAGCCCAGCGTATGGGCGATCCAGCTGCCAATTTCTCGGTGGTCGCCATAGGTCGTCTTGCGCAGCCCCTCTTTAAGATGCTGCACAGCCAAAGGCGGGTTGTTGGCGATTTTGGTAGCCAGTTCGCGCGTGGCATCCATCAAATCATCATGGGGGACGGTTTTGAGCGTCAGGCCAATGCGCTCAGCCTCGGCGGCGTCGATGATGTCGCCTGTGAATAAAAGTTCAGCGGCTTTTTGTGCGCCGACCACCAGCGGCAGGCGCGTCAGCCCACCCAGATCGGTCACCAGGCCGCGTTTGACGAACAGCTCGCCAAAGCGTGCACGGACGGATGCAATGCGCATGTCTGCCATCAGCGACAGGTCCATGCCCCAGCCGACAGCCGCGCCATTAACGGCGGCAATGATCGGCTTAGCGCATTCGATAATGGCGGTGGCAGCAGGGGTTGGTTTGGGTTTAACGGCGTTGAGACGGTTGACGCTGGCCTCGCGTTCATCCCCCGTCATGATCGCGCGGACATCATCACCAGAGCAAAAGCTTTTGCCTGCCCCGGTAATGATGACACAGCGGATTTCCGGGTCGTCATGGGCGAGCAGGAATGAAGATTCCAGCTCGTCATAGGCCCGGCGATTGAGGCCATTATGGATCTCTGGACGATTCAGCGTGATCGTGGCGATGTGATCGCTCACATCAAAAAGCGTGTGTTCAAAGTCACTAATCGCCACGGTCATGCTGGTATCACCTTATTTTGCCTATTACATAGGGCGCTTGTTGGGCCCCTGAATGCCGAACAGATGCCCGGCAATCTTGCGGATCTGGATCTCGTCAGATCCTTCCGTAATCCGGTAGCGACGATGATGGCGGTAAATGTGCTCAAATGGCTTTTCGCGAGAATAGCCCATGCCACCATGGGTCTGCATGGCTTGGTCAGCGGCGTTGCAGGCCAGGCGATTGCCCCGATAGTTACACATGGAAACGGCGTCCGACACCAGCATGTGGTTCTGTCTGTCCAGCTCCCACGCGGTTTTGCGCACAAGCCAACGTACCATTTCGCATTCGGTTGCCAGTTCGGCCAAGGGCCATTGTATGGCCTGTTTCATGGCAATGGGTTCGCCAAAGACCTTACGATTGCGGGCGTATTCAACGCTTTCCTTGATGCAGTAATCAGCGACACCAACGCCACTTGCTGCCTGACGGATGCGGTTTTCATGCAGGAAGGTCTGCGCCACTGTCAGGCCCATGCCCTCTTCACCAAAGATCGCCGAGTTCGGCACGCGAACATTACGCATGGTTACATGGGCATGATCGGTTGGCATGTTGAAGGTCCACACAAATCGTTCGACCTTGAAGCCCGGTGCATCTGTTGGCACGAAGAAACACGTGATGCCCTTGGCATCGCCATCTTTGCCCGACGTGCGGGCATAGATCATATCGTGGGTGGCGGCGTGCAGGCCGGTGTTCCACATCTTTTCGCCATTGATGATCCAGTCATCGCCGTCACGAACGCCGGTTGTTTCCATCCAGGTGGCGTCAGAGCCATGGTTCGGTTCCGTCAGCCCAAAGGCAACACGGGCCTTGCCAGTGATGCTGGGTTCCAGGAATTGCTCTTTGTGTTCGTCGCTGGCGAAATTCATCAACATATGGACGAACGGAAAGTTGCCAACGATGGATGATTCGTTCTGCAAATCGTTGTGCAGACCCAGGCCCTTGGCGGCCAGATGATCACGGATGATCGCCATGCCAAGGTTGGAACCACCGTCGCCGCCAACTTCTTTGGGTAGCGCATAACGCAGATGACCAGCGGCATCGGCACGACGACGCATTTCGCGCAGCAGCTCTTCCCATTCATGGTTGGGCTGGCCGTCATTGTCCCAGTCTGTGCGCTCGTTTTCACGGCGGTAATCGAAGAACCGTTCGTTGTCGTCTTGCGCTTGTAGTGGTTTGATTTCCTTCTCGATAAAAGCGTCGAGCGCGTCCAGTTTTGCCTGGATGTCTTCTGGAATACTGAAGTCCATGATTTTCCCCATTATTGGCCCAGCCCAAAAAAAATGCCTGGGAGGGCGAGTTGATTCGTTATGGCAACCACGCCATTTCGCGAAGACTATAGGCGTATAGCCGGCAGGTGTTAACGCGAAAAAGGCCGGTTGCCCGGCCTTTCTTTATCTGTGCTGAAAGTGTTGGTGCAATGCGGCCTATTCAGCGGCGTCCTGCTGTAACATTTTCTCGACATCGGTTTCGCCGCGATCAAACGCCTCGGCCACCATATTGTCGCGGGCGAACATCGCTTCGCTGTCGAGATCGCCATATTGCAAAATGCCCATGTCGGCATAGGCTTTCTGGATCTTGGGGCCCCACAAGCCAATATCTTTCACGGCAGGGACGATCCGGGTAAACAGCCGATGGCGGAAGACCTGTGCAGGCTTACTCTCCTTCGAGTGCTCGTTCATTTCATCGACGGGGAAGCCAAATTTTTCCCAAAGCTCGGTGGCCTGGAAACGGTCGCGCAGGAAGTAA
This sequence comes from Alphaproteobacteria bacterium, assembly GCA_004356955.1. Lineage (GTDB taxonomy): Bacteria > Pseudomonadota > Alphaproteobacteria > SMXS01 > SMXS01 > SMXS01. The sequence goes on from SMXS01000136.1 coordinate 3,336, forward strand.
CAGGATTCCACCACAAATTCTTCGCGTTCATCCCGTTCAGCCTGTGTCAGTTGTGGGTAATATTCGCGCAGGGCCAAACGACCAAAGGCGACGTGGCGGGCCTCGTCCTGCATGACATAGGCGTTCACCTGCGCGGCGAGCTGGTTTTTTGCGGTATTGCGAATGTTTTCGAATGCCGCCAACGCCAATCCTTCGATCAGGATCTGCATGCCCAGATAGGTAAAGTCCCAGCGACTTTCAGAAATGATATTGTCGAGAAGGGACTTCAGTGGCGGCGTAATGGGGTAAGCGACGTCAAATTTTGTGCGCAACAGGCGCGAATACGCCTCGACATGCCGGGCTTCATCGACCACCTGAGTGGCAGCGTAAAACTTGGCATCAATAGACGGAACTTCCTGTACGATTTTTGCCGTACACACCAAAGCACCCTGTTCGCCATGCAGAAATTGCGAAATGCTGCGAGCCTGGGAATGATGGCGGAACTCAGCACGGTTCTTTTCGTCCATTTTGCGCCAGGTGCTTGTCTCGGTAATACCAAGCCCAATGTCATCAAGGCCCATGGGGTTGTCGGGGTCCATTTCGATGGACCAGTCGATACGCTCGGCGGCGTCCCACTGCTGTTTTTTGCCCTTGTCGTAAAGCTTCAGCATATTTTCGCGGTTTTCGTCATAGTCCCAGCGCATAGAGGTGCTGAACTCTGACTTGATGTCCCAACCGGTCTGACCGATGGGCAGTACATAGTTGATATCTGTAGGCATTTTCGCTTCCCCGCGCTGACCAATGTTCCCAATTGGTAACAAGCTATAGGAAGGGCCATTAGAAGGCGAGTCTTTATGCGCTGGCGACTATTCTAGGTGTTTGACGATATCCCAGGCAGCCTTGGATTGGGGTTCTGCACGGGCGCCCATCTTAAAGGCTTGGTCACTGGCGGCCGTGCCCTGTTCTGCCCGGGTCAGGATGCCCAGCGAAATCGCCGCGTGCCGGAACAACATGAAGGCCATGTAATACGACCAGTTGGGCATGTCTGGCACACCGGCATAGCGGCAATAGGCGGCAACGTGATCTGCTTCTTCGGGGATGCCCATGGCGGCCCGATTGATGTCGCGCATCCCGCCTTCAATATCGGGGCCGTAATGATAGGGCAGGCAATGACAGGCCAGGTCGGCAATGGGATCGCCGATGGTCGATAGCTCCCAATCCAGGATAGCGATGATTTTGGGTTCGCTCGGGTGCAGCACCAGATTGGCCAGTTTGAAGTCGCCATGGACAATCGCAGGCGGGCTGTCGGGCGGGATATTGGCGGGCAGCCATTCCGCTAATTTGTCCATTTCGGGGATCTTTTTGGTTTCGCGCAGCTGGTACTGGCCAATGAACCGGTTGAGCGTACGGGCGACATAGTCCGTCGGCTTGCCATAGGTCTCGAGCCCGATGGCAACATGGTCCACGGCATGCAGCTGTGCCATGGTCTTGATCATGGAATCGTAAACCGCTGTGCGTTCCTCAGGGTTGGAATCGGGCATCTCGTTGCCCCAGATGATGCGGCCCTCTACATGGTCCATGATGTAAAACATAGTGCCGATAATGCTTTCATCGGTGCACAGGGCATAGGTCTTGGGCACGGGCACGTCGGTTTGGCCCAGGGCTGTCATCACCCGATATTCGCGGTCGACCGCATGGGCAGATTTGACCAACACGCCCGTTGGTTTGCGGCGCATGACATAGCGTTCGCCACCAGCCGTTAGCGCATAAGTTGGATTGGACTGGCCGCCTTTGAACTCACGCGCCTCGACACTGCCGCTGAAGCCCTTGACATGTTCTTCCATAAAGGCCTGCAGCTTGCCGATATCAAAGCGCCGGTCAGGGGCGACCTCTTGGGTGCCGGTGAAGAGTTTTTGTTCATCCATCTAAGGGGCCTGTTTTGCAGCCTTGTCGACCATGGTTTGTGCGCCAAAGCCAGACTTCCTGGCCCAAAAATACCACACCATGCCGACGACCTGAATGGCCAATAAGATGCCAAACGCGGTCTGATAGCCCTCTGGCGCGGCGCCGCCGTCAATGGTGCGCGGGTATAGATCCAGCACTTTACCGATCAACCATTGGACAATGGCGGTGAATAAAAAGCCCAGCAGGTTGAAGGCCGTATAAACACGCCCCATCAATTCTGGTGGAAACGCCTTGGCCATGCCGGCAAAAATCAATGTGGTGACACCAACGGTCATCGACCAGAACATCCAGATCGGCAGCACGGCGAACTGCACCTGAATAACGAGCAAGCCCAACAGGACCATCGACATCATCAACCCGGCAATCGGCACGGTCATCTGGTTAAACCCCTTGCGGATCATGAATTCGGCAAAAGGGCCCAGCAGGGCAAAGTTGATGATCGAGACACCCGCCACAAACATCAAAGCCGTGGCCGCGTCGCCTCGGCTGAAGGCGGCCACTTCGGTTAACCATGGCAGCACATACAGGGTGCCCAATCCCTGCGAGACGCCCACAGACAGGAACATCCAGGGCACAATGCGCCAGAAATAGGCATCGGAATAAATGCGTTTGATGCCGCCGATTTGGCTGGCGAGCGTTTCCCCATTGGGCGGCGTGTCATGTTTTGGGGCGACAGTTACCAGGATGATGGCGGCCAACACAGTCAGCCCGCCGAACAGGACATAAAAGTCGCGCCAATCCATATATTCCAGCAACATCTGGGTTGGTTTTGTGGCCGACAGGGCCCCGATCACACCAATCATGAACTGGATCGAATTCATGGTCGGCAGGCGGTCCTGCGGGAACCACAGAGAATAAACCTTCAGCGACCCCATCATGCCAGCGGCAAAGCCGCCACCCATCATAATGCGCCCCACAGTCAGCCAATAGGCGTCCTGACTGAAGGCCATGGTGACGGCGCCACCGGCGGCCACCAGCATCAGCCCCGCGTTCACTTTGCGGGGGTCGTATCGGTCCAACAACACGCCCACAGGCAGTTGCATGAGCGCAAACGCGATAAAGAAAGACGTGCCCAGCACCAGGCTGATGGCCTCTTCTCCCATGCCCAGGTCCAGTTGCATGGGTTGTTTGAGCACATTGGAGGCTGATCGCGTGAACATGGACAGCAAAAAGCCAAAGCCGAATGAAAAGATCAGGCGTCCAGCAAGCGGGGCGGGCAAAGATGCAATTTTCATGAAGGCGCCTGGATCATTGAACTGGGTGCACGAAGCCTAAAGGCTTTTGTGGGGCAGGGGAACAAATTGATCTTTCTTGAACCTAAAGACGGGCGTCATGCCGGGCCGGGCGCAGCCCGATCAGACCCGGTATCCAGTACTTGAAGAGGGACCCAGCCACGGCTGGGACATGCCTATCTTCTGGGATCCCGTGCCGGTAAACTGAGCACCCCGTAATAGGGGCGATCAGGGCCAAATTCAAATGAGTTGATGACGGTCTAGGGGAAGGCTTCCAGGGCACAGCCTTCGACGGTGATCCGATGCATTAGTCGGCGTTCGCCATGATAATCGTTGATTGCATAATGCCAGGTTGCCCGGTTGTCCCACATGGCAATTGTGCCGGGGGCCCAGCTCATCCGACAAATGTGGTCGGGTGCCATGGCGTGTTCATAGAGGGTCGTCATCAGTTCCTGGCTGTCGTCTTCGGACCAACCATCAATACCAATGGTAAAGCCGGGGTTGACGTACAGAACTTTCCGGCCACTCCGCGGGTGCTTGATCACCAGCGGGTGCACGGTCCGCCCCACCTGATCTTCACCTGAAAAAGCATCTTTCAGATCAGACTGCTGATACGCCGCATTGGCACCAAAGACATGTTCGTTGGAGTGCACCGCACTCAGACTAGCGATCTGCTTTTTGACGTCTTCGGGCAACGAGAGATAGGCGGCAGTCATGCTGGCAAACATGGTGTCACCACCGCTTGCGGGCAATTCACGTGCCACCAGGATTGACCCCATGGC
>SMXS01000137.1 GCA_004356955.1 Alphaproteobacteria bacterium
AGGGTCGACAAAGGCTGCCCCTTCAATGCCATTCTTGCGCATGGCCAATTCGTCAATGGTGCGAATCTGGGCGGGATCGAGGGGTGCGAGCTGTAGGAACTTGTTTGACAATTGCTGCAGGCGCTTGGGGCTGGACAAAAGCGCCCATTCCGCCTGAAGGATTTTGATGTTCTTTTCATCCCAATCAATTTGGCGCTCCAGCGCAGCGGCTGTGTCGCGGTACGCCTCGACCTTGAACTGCAGCTGGTAAAAGCCATAGCTAACCACCACCATCAGACAAAAAGTGACGACAGAGATCTTTCTCATGCGTTCTCCCCTTCCTGCCAGACAGGTTGGTCTGTCCGCACAGCGGCTCGAAGGCGGGCCGAACGTGCGCGCGGATTGGCTTTGGTTTCTGCTTGCGTGGGCTTGATGGCGCTGCGTTTGCGCACCTGAAAGGACGGAGCACGACGAGCAGGCGCCTCTGGGAGATGTCGGGATTGAGAAGGGGCCAACCCGCCGCGCTCGCGTAAAAAGTTTTTGACGATGCGATCTTCAAGGGAATGAAACGATACAACGGCAAGTCGCCCGCCGGGACGCAACACCCGTTCGGCGGCAACCAGCACGCGTTCCAGCTCACCCAACTCGTCATTCACATAAATCCGTAGGGCCTGGAATGTCCGGGTCGCCGGGTGAACCTTGCCATGGCGCGGTCTACCCAATACGGACATCACGATCTGTGCCAATTGGCCGGTGCGAGAGATCGCGGCCTCGCGACGCGCCACACCAATTGCATGGGCAATGTGTCGCGACCGGCGCTCTTCACCATAGCGCCACAAGATGTTGGCGATATCTTCTTCAGCAAAGTTGTTCACAACATCGGCCGCAGACTGGCCGCTGCCAACGCCGGGGCCTTGCATGCGCATATCAAGCGGCCCGTCGCCCTGAAACGAAAACCCACGCTCAGGGTTATCAAGCTGCATCGACGACACACCGAGGTCGAGCGCGATGCCGTCTACCTGTTGAACATCTGCAGAGGCCAAAAGGGACTGCATGTCACCAAAGCAGCCCTCAAGCAGCCCAAGGCGCGGCGCATATTCGGCGACCAGCGCCTGGCCTGCTGCAATAGCATTGGGGTCGCGGTCGATAGCAAAAACGGAACAATTGGCGGCGTCAAGAATGGCGCGTGTATAGCCCCCCGCCCCGAAGGTTCCATCCACAATTATGTCATTATCTCGTGCCTCTATGGCCGCTAGAACTTCCCGGGCCATGACGGGTGTATGAGGCACATCAGCCATTACGATCTCCGTCAGTGCCGCTCGATGCTGGGCCTGTGCTTGGTGAAATGCGGATACGACGTGGGCTGGTATCAATGGTCTGTTGTGATTGCGCCGTGTAGGCCTCGAACTGTGCCGGGCTCCAGATCTGGAACGTCTCGCCCAGGCCCGCAAAGACGACTTCGTCATCGATGCCAATATTGTCGATCATATCGTCGGGCAGGCTCACCCGTCCTTCGCCATCAAAGGTCACCGACCGGCTGTTCAGCAATACATGGCTGACAGTGGCGTATTCAGGCGAATCTGGATCAAAGCCGTCGCGGTCACGGGCGTAGCGACCGATGCGGTCGCGGTCCCATGCGTCAATACAGGACTGTTCAGGGTTCGGGAAGACGATGAAGCTGTTGGACTGGCCGCGTTCCAATTCCGAGCGGAAGGGCGCAGGCACAGATACCCGGCCTTTTTTGTCGATCTTGTTGATATATGTCGACAGGAACAGCAGCATGCTTGCGTTCCACCTCCCTTAACGTCTCGCACCCATGTCCCGATAGTCAAATCAGTGTGTCAAAACCCGCCAAAAAGACGGACCTCCCCCATTGACTTCTATTTGGGAGACTCTGGGATATCATGGGATATTATGGGCGTCAATGGATTTACCCCTTAAAAAAGCGAGATTCATCAAGCATTTCAGGGGTTTTTAGGGGCATTTCTCAGTCGATTTCTACACAAGCGATGCAGAACCCAATTTTCGGCACAAGAACTACGCAAGTATTCATGCTATTTGTTCTTGATATGTTCATATTTTGGAAATGTCAATTCGTGGAGAATTTATTGAGTGGCCGAGAAAGCAGGTCGGAGATAGGTCAGATGGCCTGTAAGCCGGGTTCTGTACGCCGTCGCACCGAAATGTGACAGGTGATAGCTATTCATCTAGGCATATTGTTGCCAATACACTCATGCAACCGACCCGGGCGACGCGTCGGAAACGCCACAAATGCCGCCCCTATTTGGTTTTGCTCCCGGTGGGGTTTACCGTGCCGCCCCTGTTGCCAGGCACGCGGTGCGCTCTTACCGCACCCTTTCACCCTTACCTATATCGTGTCGAAACACCCATAGGCGGTTTGCTTTCTGTGGCACTTTCCCTGGGGTCGCCCCCGCCGGGCGTTACCCGGCACCGTGTCTCCGTGGAGCCCGGACTTTCCTCCCCCCTGGCGAACCAAGGCGGCAGCTATCCGGCCATCTGACGTGGCCTGAATGCGCTTATTGGCTGGAGACGTCAAGAGCACCCAGCCATATGAAGCCTATATGCAAGCCAACACCGCAAGTAGCCCTTGCAACACCGTCACGATTTCACCAAGATGGCCGCGAACAGAAGGAACCAAAAATGCCCCAAGCCGACCGCCGCCCGAGAATGCCTCTTATCCTGGTGACAGCACTGTCTGTTGCCTTGCTGTCGGGCTGTTCGATGTTCGACTGGATGGGTGGCCGTGGCGGTAAAGATGGCATCCAAAATGAGCGCTATGACGATGCGCCCATCACCGAGCGAACCGGTAGCATCCCGGGTGACCGTATCAATTCAGATTATACCGACGAAGAGCTGACGGACGAATGACCCAGTTGCGGTTGGAGAACACTGACCGCCATGACTGACCAACCCACAATCATGCAATTGGCGACACGGCCCAAGGTCGTGCGGTCATCCGTCGTTGTCGCCATTGTTGTTGGCACCATCTTGAACTTGATCAACCAAGGCGATGCGTTATTGGGCGACCAACCGCTGGTGATCTGGAAGTTGGTTTTGACCTATATGGTACCCTATTGCGTTTCAACATACGGGGCGGTCATGGCGCTTAGAAATACTGACTAGTTCTATATATTGGTGATACGGTTTTTGCTCAGCCGTGAAAGGTAGTCTATGACCGAATATGCCAAGCCATACCCGCATGACCCCATCGTAGAAATTGCGCCCGACCTGTTCATGGTCCGTGGTTCGATGAAAATGAATGCCTTTGTCAATATCAGCCGCAACATGGCCATCGTTCGCCATGAGGGCGACCTGACGCTGATTAACCCTATTCGTTTGAATGCCAAAGGCGAAGCCGAGCTGCAGGCGCTTGGCACGGTCAAAAGATTAATCCGCCTGGGCAGCTTCCATGGCATTGATGACCAATATTATGCCGACATATTTGGTGCCGAGATGTGGCGCCAGCCTGGAGGAGAGGCCTATCCCAGCCCCGCCCCGACTGTCACGCTGACCGAGGATACAGAATTGCCGTTCCCGGACGCAGAATTATTTTTGTTTCGTGGCCTGAATCAGCCAGAGGGGGCATTGTTGATCAACAAAGCCGGTGGTGTGCTAATCACGTGTGATGGCATTCAACATTATGGCGATTATCGCTTTGTAACCTGGTATGCCCGCCCAATGCTGGCGCGCATGGGTTTCCCCAAAACCACGATTATTGGCCCGTTCTGGATAACCGCCATGGTGCCGGAAGGCCTTGATATTCAAATCGAATTTAATCGCCTACTGGAAATGAAATTCGACAAATTACTGGCCGCCCATGGCAGCTTGCTGGAAAGTGGCGCGCATGCGGCGGTCGAGAAAGCGTTGAAGAAACTCGCCGCTGCCTAGGATCTCGGCCCTAGGCCGACTGATGTGCAGGCCGACTAATCTGACACTGCAGTCGCCGACGCTTGTGTCGCCATCATTTCTGCCTGCACGGCAACACTGACGGCTGCCAGCATTGTGCGGGTTTCCTTGTCTGCTTTTCCATCCACTTTTTTGGGCCGCCAATGGCGCTGGAAAGTCTCTAGCATAGCGCGGTAAATCGGCGTGTCTTCGCCATCGACGGGGATGCAATAGCCGATGGTCCGCAAGGCGACCTGAATGTCGTTGATCGCGCCTTTAATCGGCGCTATTTCGGTTTGCTTTGGCCACAGGCCGATCCCGGCGTCCGCCAGCATTTTCCAGTCGAACAATTCGCCCGGGTCTTGCCGCCGCATGGGCGCCACGTCGGAATGCGCCAGCACCTGACGCTTTGGGATTGGATGACGCTCCAAGATACCCTTGGCCAGATCAATGGCTGCGCCCATCTGCACCTGGGGGAATTCGCGATAACCATGTTCATGACCCGGGTTCACCAATTCGATCCCGATGGACCGCTGGTTCATACCAATCTTGCCTCCCCAACAGGACACGCCCGAATGCCAGGCGGTCGCGTCTTCAGGCACCAGTGAATAGACCGTGCCATCTTCGTCGATCACATAATGGGCGCTGACTTTTGATTCTGGGTCGCACAGGCGCTCGATTGCAGCCTCGCAAGATGTCATGCCGGTATAATGGAACATCAGAATATCCACATCGAACCCGGGAGGTCGTTTTGAAAAATTTGGTGATGGGTGGTCGATCATACGCCTGCCTCTGTTGGTTGTGTCTCGGCGACCATGCGCGCTTCGCGGATCTGGATGATGCCAACCCCGACCAATGTCATCAAGCCGCCAATCGCGATTTTCCAGGTGATAGCCTCATCATTGAGGACGATGCCAAAAAATACGCCCAGCACAGGTGGGGCAATCATAAAGGGCATCAGATAGGTAACGGGATAGCGTTGCAACAACACGAACATGCTGCCATGGCCAATCACTGTGGCACCCAACGACGCATAAAGGACAACAGCAATGCCCAGCCAGCCAAAGTCAACGACGCTGGCAAATTGTCCGCTCTCGAACATGAATGATCCAGCAGCCAGGAATGGCAGGCTGATCACGGCGATCCAGGCCTGCACCTGCAGCGGATGCCCCCCGTCCAATCGGCGCATCAATATGACCGAGATACCAAACATGCAACCGCCGGTGACCACGGCCGCGAGCGCCCATGGGCTTTGGAAGGCCACCGGGTCAAACCCAACAATCATCACACCGATAAAAGCCATAACCATGCCGGCGATGCGGATCCTGCCGATTTTTTCACCCAGGAAAACGACCGCCAGCAACAACATGAAAGGCACGTTGATCTGCACGGCAACCGCCACGGGGCCGATACTGTCCGTCATCGAAAATCCGACAAAGATAAGCCCAAAGTGGAAGGCCCCACTGGTCAGCGCAATCCAGACGATGCGCTTCATCTGACCCTTAAGAGGCTTTAGCCAAGGCAGCAGCATCACAGCGACCAAGGCATAGCGATAGGCCGCAAAAAATATAGGTGGCAGCTCGGTCACCCCAACTTTGGTGACAACAAAATTATAACCCCACAGCAATGTCACCAGCAGGGCAAGGCCAAGATGTTTTGGGGCCATTAGGTGAATCCGCGGTGCTTCTGAACCTGGTCATAGGCATCGTTGATGGCAGCCAATTTATCATTGGCAATATCAACAAATTCCTGCGGCACACCTTGGGCTATCAGCGTGTCCGGGTGGTTTTCACGGATCAACTTGCGATACTGGGACTTAATTTCGATATCACTCGCATTGCGATCGACACCCAGAATGGCGTAGGGGTCTTTGTCGTCGCCCGCGACATGGCCGGCACGAATACGGTCATATTCTTCGGCAGAAAAGCCAAAGATCGCCGCGCACTTCTGCAGAAACTCAATTTCAGCCGGATGCAACACGTCATCGGCCTTGGCAATATGGAACAGCGCATCCAGCAAGTCTTCAAGCACGCCCATATTGCTACGGAACATCCGCGCCAACTGCTTGGCATAGGGTTCAAACCCCTCGGCCTCGCGCTTGGCCTGGTCAAAAATACGGGCGACATTTTTTACTTCATGCGGCGGGACCTGAAAAACCTGACGAAAGGCGGTGACTTCGTCACGTGTCACGATGCCATCGGCTTTGGCCATTTTGGCACCCAGCACGATCACGCCAATCGTGAACGAGATACCCTTGGTAGAATCCTTAGGTTCGCCGTCATCACTGGACTGCTTGTCCGCGACATGGCCGAGCGCTGCGCCAACGAGTGCGCCCAACGGCCCACCCATGGCGAAACCAGCGGCACCGCCCAATACTTTACCCCAAATGCTCATGGCTGCCTTTATTAGTGCCTATCGAGCAGAATTGAAACTTGTTTGGTGGTTCTAGATCGCTTTTGCTGCCAAATGCCCTTCACGCACCGCCACTTGCATAGAGCGCGGCGCATTGGCGGGGCCAGACAGCTTGATCAACATCAATGAAGCAACGGGCATCTACATCCATTATGATGGCGTCAATGGTCAGAATTTACATGAGCACCCTATGGATCCGCTGTTAGAACTCGTCATCATCTGGGTTGGCGTCTTTATCGCCATTATTGCGGCCAAAAAGACCAAGTTGACCCCCGTCCTGTTCTTCCTGGCGGTCGGGGCGGTGTTGCTGAACACCGGCATCTTACCCCCAGAGACCAGCCCCTTTATTGCCGGGCTGGCAGAGGTCGGCATTGTCGTCATCATGTTTGCCCTGGGGTTTGAAGAGAACACATCGAATTTTCTGACCAGTGTCAAACGCAGCTGGGGCATCGCCCTGTTTGGCGCCATCGCCCCTTTCGTAACGGCCTACGCAGTGACCGATTACTTCTGGGACGACACCAATATGGCCATCATGTGTGGCTTGGCCATGACAGCGACCGCAGTATCGCTCACCATGGTTTCGCTGAAAGACGAAGGCCTGTCGAAGTCGCCCGCCGCCACGGGCATCATGACGTCGGCGGTGCTGGATGATGTGGGATCACTGGCGCTGGTGGCCATACTGGTACCCATCACAACCGGCGCTGCTGTATTGTCGGTTTCTGGCATCGCGTTGGTCGTCGGCAAGGCCATCGCGTTCTTTGCCCTCATCACTCTGTTGGGGGCCATCATCTTTCCGCACAAGTCTGATGGATTGCTGGCAAAATTCCCATTCCTGCAAAAATTTGGCGTCCGGCAGATATTCATATTTGCGGATGGCGAACACACGACCTTGTCAGTGCTGACCATCGCCGTAGGGGTCGGGGTGCTGGCCCACTGGTTTGGTTTCCACCCGGCCATTGGGGCCTATATGGCGGGCCTGGTGTTGAAGGAAGAATATTTCCATACCATCGATTCCATTGGTGAAAACCAGTACGAGAAAACCCGGCGCGTCATCGACAATGTTGCCTACTCGTGGATCGGGCCGGTGTTCTTTGTCGTTCTGGGCACCAAGATTGTCTTCGATGTGGATATGTTCGTCAGTGTCATCCCGCAGGTCGCGGTGCTGACGATTGGCTTGTTTGTGATGCAAATTCTGTCGGCGTCCCTGGCAGCACGCTACACAGGCAATTTCACGCCCGAAGAAAGTGTGATGATCGGCCTGGGCATGTTGGGCCGGGCCGAACTGGCCTTTGTCGTGATGGATATCGCCTATATCGAAAACCAGATATTCACCGACGAAGTCTTCTACACCCTGATGATCACGGCGTTTTGGCTGAACCTGGCGGTCCCCATCACAATTAGACAGTGGAAGCCCTATTACATGGGTGAAAAGACCCTGAAGTGGTTCGGCACCCGCTAATTGACCTGGCGGCACCAAGCCGGATTACGCTTGCGCCGTAATCTCGCTATGCTGCTGGCTATGGACGGCAAATGGCAATTCTGGATTGACCGAGGCGGGACCTTTACCGACATTGTCGGGCTGGACCCGACCGGGCAGGTGCGGACGCATAAGTTGCTGTCGGAAAATCCTGACCACTACGAAGACGCCGCCATTGCGGGGATGAGCCAGTTAATGGGGGCACAGACCCTCCCTGCCGACCAGATCGACAGCATCAAGATGGGCACCACGGTGGCCACCAATGCGTTGTTGGAGCGTCAGGGCGCGCGGATATTGTTCGTTACCACGCGCGGGCACGCAGATGTGCTGCGGATTGCCTGGCAGAACCGACCCCGCCTGTTTGACCTTAATGTGCAATTGCCCGACATGTTGTATGAGCGCGTTGCCGAGGCTGATGAGCGTGTTGGGGCCAAAGGCCAGGTCATCCGACCACTGGACCTCGCGCCATTGAAGCCCCTGCTGCAATCAGCCTTTGACGACGGCATCAACAGTGTCGCCATCGTGCTCATGCATGCCTGGATCAACCCCGCGCATGAAGAGGCCATTGCAGCCCTGTGCGCCGACATCGGCTTTGGCCAAATCTCAACCTCGCAGGCGACCAGCCCGTTGATGAAGATCGTTAGCCGGGGCGACACGACGGTGGCGGACGCCTATCTGTCTCCGATTTTGCGGCACTATGTTGACCAGGTGGCCGCCAAAACTGGCGACGCACGGCTGATGTTCATGCAATCCAATGGCGGGCTGGCAGCCGCCGACAGTTTCAAAGGCAAGGACGCGATATTGTCTGGGCCGGCGGGGGGTGTTGTCGGCGTGGTCAAAACGGCTGCAAACGCTGGCTTTGACAAAATTATCGGGTTTGACATGGGTGGCACCTCGACAGACGTCTGCCACTATGACGGCACTCTGGAACGCGTTTATGACAGCATGGTTGCGGGCACCCGCATCCGTGCCCCGATGATGCATATTCATACGGTGGCCGCTGGCGGCGGGTCGGTGTTGCATTATGACGGGGCGCGTTTTCGGGTCGGGCCAGATTCTGCCGGGGCCAACCCGGGGCCCAAATCTTATGGCCGCGATGGCCCCCTGACCGTCACCGACTGCAATGTGTTGTTAGGGCGTCTACAGCCTGAGAACTTCCCGCACATTTTTGGGGAAAGTGGCACTGATCCCTTGACCGTCGCCCCTGTGAAACAAGCTTTTGCCACCGTTGCGGCGGATGCCGGTTTTGACAGCGCGGAACAGGCCGCCGAAGGGTTTTTGATGATTGCGGTCGAAAACATGGCCCGCGCAATCAAGAAAATATCACTGGAACGCGGCTATGACGTATCAACCTATACGCTGGCCTGCTTTGGCGGTGCGGGTGGGCAACATGCCTGCCTGGTGGCCGATAATCTGGGGATCGAACGCGTGATCTTGCACCCACTGGCCGGTATTTTGTCCGCCGTGGGCATTGGTCTGGCCGAGGCCCGCCATATGGTCGAGCGCACCATCGAGCAGCCGCTCAACTGGGACAGCTTTACCACCATGACAGCGGCCTTCCTGGAAATGGAACCAGACGCCCGCCGCACCGTGGCGCGCGGTGCCCGCAAGATCGAAACCGAGGCAACAGTACTGCTGCGCTATGAAGGCACCGATACGGCCCTGCCCGTGACGTTCGATCGGGGCGACACCATGCGGGCCGAGTTTGAGGCCGCGCACCAAAAGCGCTTTGGCTTTATCGATGCGGACAAACCGCTGATTGTCGAGGCCGTCTCGCTAGAGGCCATTGGCTATATGCCAGAACCCCGGCTGGACATGGCAGATGCCGCCGATGGCTTTGGCACCGAGGCGCGCGAAATACAGATGTATGCAGACGGCGAGTGGCACCAGACCTTCCTGTATGGCCGCAATATGCTGGTCCCCGGCGACAAGATCGACGGCCCCGCTATCATTGTTGAACCCCACGGCACCAATGTGCTGGAGCCGGGCTGGCAGGCAAGCATGAATGAAGGCCGGGACCTGATTTTGCAGCGCACAACCCCATTGCCCGCCACCAATGCAGGGGGAGGTACCAGCGCTGACCCGATACGGCTGGAGATTTTCAACAATCTGTTCATGTCGATTGCCGAACAAATGGGCGTGGTCATCGAAAACACCGCCCATTCAGTGAACATGAAAGAACGGCTGGATTTCTCGTGCGCGCTGTTTGACAGCACCGGTGACCTGATCGCCAATGCCCCGCATATCCCGGTGCATCTAGGGTCTATGGGGGCGACCATCCGCAGCGTCATGCGCGAAAACCCCAATATGCAAGAGGGCGACAGCTACGTGTTGAACGCGCCTTACAATGGCGGGACGCATCTGCCGGATATCACCGTGGTGACGCCTGTCTTTGTCGAAGGCGCGCCACTGTTTTACGTTGGCACGCGCGGGCACCATGCTGACGTCGGGGGTATTTCGCCGGGGTCGGTACCGCCGAATTCCACCAATATCGACCAGGAAGGCATCTTGTTTGATAATGTCAAACTGGTCAGTGATGGCGTGTTCCTGGAAGACGACATCCGGACCATTTTGACCGGCAGCCCCCTGCCCGCCCGCAATCCAGACCAGAATATCGCCGACCTAAAGGCACAGATTGCCGCCAACCAAAAAGGCGTCATTGAGCTACACCGGATGATCGACCAGTTTGGTCTCGACGTCGTGCAGGCCTATATGGGGCATGTGCAGGACAATGCCGAAGAAGCCGTCCGACAAGTCATCGACAGGCTGCAAGACGGGTCGTTTGACCTTGAAATGGACTGCGGTGCGATCATCAAAGTCGCCATCACTGTCGACCAAGCGGCACGAACGGCCAAAATTGATTTCACCGACACATCGGATCAACTGGCAAGCAATTTCAATGCGCCATTGTCGATAGCCCGGGCAGCAGTGCTGTATGTGTTTCGCTGCCTGGTCGATGACGACATCCCACTAAATGAAGGGTGCCTTAAACCGTTGGATATCGTGGTGCCCGATGGCTGTTTTTTGAACCCGCAATATCCAGCCGCCGTGGTCGCCGGCAATGTCGAGACGTCCCAATGCATCGTCAACGCCTTGTTGGGCGCATTGAATGCCAGCGCCGCAGCCCAGGGCACCATGAACAATGTGACCTTTGGCAATGCCGACCATCAATATTACGAAACTCTGGCGGGTGGTATGGGGGCCGGTGACGGCTTTGACGGGGCCAGCGCCATCCAGACGCATATGACAAATTCTCGCCTGACGGACCCCGAAATATTGGAATTTCGCTATCCGGTGACGGTCGAAAAGTTCGCCATTCGCCACGGATCAGGAGGTGCCGGCAAGTGGCGCGGCGGCGATGGTGTTGTTCGGCACCTCAAATTCCATGAACCCATGATCGCCAGCGTCCTGTCGAACAACCGCACACACGCGCCCTTCGGTCTGGCAGGCGGCATGGACGGCGCCAAAGGCATCAACCAATTGCAGCGCGCCGATGGCACTATCGTCGACATGGGTGCCAGTGATGAGGTAGAGGTCGACGCAGGCGACACGTTGATCATCCAGACGCCCGGTGGCGGTGGCTATGGCAAGCGGTAGGCCGCAAACGAATTCCGTTCGTGCCGAGTGATTTGACACGCCCCTTGGCCGGAGGCCAAAAATAGGGGTGCGGCAAATTGGGTCGAGGTGCGGCCACAATGCCGTCGCCCTCGAACTACATTGACGCGCTCGCACCTCGATACAATCGCTTCGCGATCACTCGGCACGAACGGCTATTTTTCATCAATAAGCCAGGTTAGGCGCGAGCCAGCGTTCGGCTTCTTTTACCGAGATATTGCGGCGCTTGGCATAGTCTTCAACCTGGTCACGGCCGATCTTTGCCACCCCGAAATAGTACGATTCAGGATTGGCAAAATAATAGCCGGATACCGCCGCTGTTGGCATCATGGCCATACTGTCGGTTAGCTCGATACCGGCCTGAGCTTCGGCGTCCAACAGCCGAAAAAGCTCTGTCTTTTCAGTGTGATCCGGGCATGCCGGATAGCCCGGCGCCGGGCGGATACCTTTGTAGCGCTCTTTGATCAGCTCAGCATTCGTCAGGTCTTCATCCGGGGCATGAGCCCAAAATTCGGTACGGACGCGCTGATGCATACGCTCGGCAAAAGCCTCGGCCAGGCGGTCTGCCAGGGCCTTGAGCAAGATCGAGTTGTAGTCGTCATGGTCAGCCTCGAACTCGGCGATTTTAACGTCAATGCCATGGCCCGTCGTGACAGCAAAGCCACCGAAATAGTCGGGCACACCGGCATCCAGCGGCGCAACAAAGTCGGCCAGGCAATCATTGCTGCGCCCTTCCCGCTTGGTTATTTGCTGGCGCAGGAAATGCGCGGTCGATACGATTTCGGCGCGGTTGTCATCACCATACAGCACAACATCATCGCCCCGGCTGTTGGCCGGCCAAAAACCGATGACGGCACGGGCCGTCAGCCACTTTTCATCAATGATCTGTTGCAGCATGGCTTGGGCATCAGCGAAAAGATCGGTGGCAGTTTCACCCACCACATCATCCTTGAGGATTTTTGGGTAGGTACCCGCCAGTTCCCAGGTGCGGAAGAAGGGCGTCCAATCGATATACTGCGCCAGTTCTGCCAAATCATAATTGTCGAAGACTTTGGTGCCCAGAAAGCTGGGGCGTGTTGGCTGGTAGGTCGACCAGTCGATGTCGTACTTGTTGTTGCGCGCCGCGCTAATGCCGACCAGTCGGTCTGCCTTTTTGGCACCTTCGCGTTTAACCCTTATGTCTTCGTAATCATTGGCAATGCCGGCCGCAAAAGCATCACGTCTTTCATCACTGGCCAGATTACTGGCCACACCGACAGCCCGAGACGCATCAAGCACATGCACGGTGATGCCTTTGTAATGGGGCGCGATTTTAACAGCCGTGTGCACGCGCGAGGTCGTTGCCCCACCGATCAACAGGGGGATATCAAACTTCTGCCGGGTCATTTCTTCGGCAACGCGGGCCATTTCTTCCAGCGACGGCGTGATCAGCCCAGACAAGCCAATCAGATCGACATTTTCCCGCTTGGCGGTCTCGAGAATGTCATTGGCCGGGACCATCACGCCCATATCGATGACCTCGTAATTATTGCACTGCAGCACCACGCCGACGATGTTCTTGCCAATGTCATGGACATCGCCTTTTACCGTCGCCAACAGGATCTTGCCCTTGGTGGATACGCCGCCGCCTTTTTCTGCCTCGATAAAGGGCATCAGATGCGCCACTGACTGCTTCATGACGCGGGCCGACTTGACCACCTGGGGCAGGAACATTTTGCCCTCCCCAAACAGGTCACCCACGATATTCATGCCATCCATCAACGGCCCTTCGATGACGTGCAATGGGCGCTCAGCTGCCTGGCGGGCCTCTTCAGTGTCTTCGACGATAAACTCGTTAATGCCATTGACCAAGGCATGCGACAGGCGCTCTGCAACACTGCCTTTGCGCCATTCCAGCGTGACAACAGCTTTGACGCCGTCGCTGCGATAGTCCTCGGCGATCTCCAGCAGACGATCGGTGGCGTCATCGCGACGATTGAGGACAACGTCTTCGACACGTTCGCGCAGCTCAATCGGGATATCGTCATAGACGGTCAGCTGACCGGCATTGACGATGCCCATATTCATCCCCGCCGGGATGGCATGATACAAAAACACTGAATGCATGGCCTCGCGCAGCACATTATTGCCGCGGAACGAAAACGACATATTCGACAGCCCGCCCGAGATATGGGCATGGGGCAGTTCCGCCTTGATGCGCCTGGACGCCTCAAAAAATTCGACACAGAAATTATTGTGCTCTTCGATACCGGTGGCGACAGCAAAAATATTGGGGTCAAAGATGATGTCTTCTGGCGGAAACCCTACCTGGTTGACCAACACATCATAGGCGCGTTTGCAGATATCGAACTTGCGATCTGCTGTTTCGGCCTGGCCTTCTTCGTCAAAGGCCATGACGACGGCAGCCGCCCCATAACGCTTGATCAGGCGCGCCTGCTCTTTGAACGGCTCGATGCCTTCTTTCATGCTGATCGAATTGACGATCGACTTGCCCTGCACGCATTTCAGGCCAGCCTCGATGACAGACCATTTGGAACTGTCGATCATCACAGGCACGCGCGCTATGTCGGGTTCTGTGGCGATCAGGTTGAGGAACTGGGTCATGGCTGCCTCAGAATCCAACAGGCCTTCATCCATATTCACGTCGATGATCTGGGCGCCGTTTTCCACCTGTTGACGGGCAACAGAGACTGCTTCCTCGAATTCGCCTTCGAGGATCAGCTTTTTGAACCGGGCCGAGCCCGTGACATTGGTGCGTTCGCCAATATTGACGAAACTCGCGATATTCATGCGTCTGTTCCTATGCCTGTATAACCAGCGGTTCCAGCCCAGACAATCTTGTTTTTACCTCGATCTGCGGGATCGTGCGTGGGTTTACACCCTTTACCGCATCGGCAATAGCCGCAATGTGATCTGGCGTCGTACCGCAACATCCACCGACAATATTCACCAGGCCAGACGTGGCCCATTCG
>SMXS01000138.1 GCA_004356955.1 Alphaproteobacteria bacterium
CGCCACTGCCTGATCATTGGCAGCAATAATGACGGCCAGGGCCTAAACCCGCTGATCGATGGCGATGACGATGGTGTGGTCGGTGTGTCTGAGGCCATGTTGGACGGCAGCGATGATGTGTTGATCGTCGAGGCGCGACATCAGGGATTGTTGGCGCACCCCGAGGCCCTTGCCGGGATCAGGCGTTTTCTGAAGGGCGGCCAATGCCAGCCTCGGCGCTAGCCTGACGTCCTTAAATTCCGCATATACCTGACGTCTTTCCCTTGGTAAAAGTTACGGCATAGGCCCGCATGGTCGTTTTCGGG
This sequence comes from Alphaproteobacteria bacterium, assembly GCA_004356955.1. Lineage (GTDB taxonomy): Bacteria > Pseudomonadota > Alphaproteobacteria > SMXS01 > SMXS01 > SMXS01. The sequence continues at coordinate 306 of SMXS01000138.1, forward strand.
CGGGGATTAGCGTTCATTACCATAAGGCTCCTTTCTATGTTCAGCCGACAATTCTTGCCCCTTCTGATGGTTACGGTTTTTGCATTTTTAACGGTCCTGCCCATAGACGCCGCTGACGCGACGACCAAACCAGGGCAGCGGGGGACCGATAGGGGCCTGTTGGAAGTCCCGGTGGAAGAAGAAGAGCTATCGAAGCGAGACTGGCTTTGGCTGCCAGTCCCATCCAAAAACCCCAGCACAGGGTTCGGTCTGGCAGCAATGGGCGCTTATATTTATCAGATAGACGAGGAATCTCAGGCGTCCATGTCTGGATTAGGGGCCTATGGTTCGGCCACGTGGCTTTGTGCGGGTGTTCGACAATATATATGTTGGCCTGCAATACCGGTTCATGACATCCGTGACGACCATCCGGTTTTCGGAATTGGCGCCAGGGCCGATTGCCCCTGATTTGCCAGAATTACCCATATTGGAAGTCGATGTGGATGCAGGGTTGCTGGGCCTATTGCTGAAATTTGACAGCCGCAATAGCGAGTGGACACCGACCTCGGGCATGTTGATCGATCTGCAATACGACATCGGTCGTGAAAAGCTGGCCAACGACTTTAACTACGAGGTTTTCAGTATGACCTTCAGCCATTATATCGAGCTGAAGCCAAATCATGTGATTGCCTATAATGCCCATATTTGCCGGGCGTCAGAGGATACGCCGTTTTTTGACCTGTGCCTCTTTGGCTCTTCCAATACCTTGCGTGGCTATGAAGCTGGCCAGTATCGAGACACCGCCATGGCGGCCATTCAAGTCGAGTATCGCTGGAAAATAACGAAGAAATTTGGCCTGGTGGCTTTTGCGGGCATTGGTGCTGTCGCCGGAAAAATCGGAGATTTGGGCGAAGATGGCTGGCTGCCATCGGGCGGTGTGGGCGTGCGCTATGTGGTGTCAGATGTCTTTGGCGTGAATATCGGGGCCGACTATGCCTGGGGCAAAAACAGCGAGGCATTCTACCTGCGTGTCGGCGAGGCTTTCTAGCCAAACAAAAGACCTAATAAGGGCGCAAAACAGAGCCACAAGCCACTCTGATCATCAACCGTAATCTCAGGATCGTTTTCGGTACTGAATAGCGTGGTTATTTGATCAATGCTCGCGCCGGTGTCGAATATTACGATCTGGATTTGCCGAATACCAGCAGACGAGACCCGGTATAATTGAGGGCCAGCCCGGCGCTAGACCCAGCCGCGATGCCGATGACGGGCCAAGACTGAACGAGGTCAAAGTTGTAAACCATTGCAGCATAAATCGCATAATTGACCAGACCACCGACCAGATTGACGCCGACAAAGCGCTGCCACTGGCGGGCAGGGCTGTCCTTGGCGGCCTGACGAAAGGTGAACTGTCGATTGGACGCCCAGGTAAAGGTGGCTGCCACCAGGAATGACACGACGCGGCCAGTATAAAAGTCCAGACCCAAAGCATTCAAAGCCAGGCTAAGGGTGGCCCAATCAACCAGAAATCCAGCTGTACCTACAAGGGAAAATCGTAGGAATTGGTTGTTGTTGATAAGGTCTTTAATCATAGAATTATCGGTCAGGGCCGCTTTTCCAACCGTTCATACTGCAGATATTGCAGGCGGCGAATTTCTCGTCGGGCTCGGGTAACCGCATCGATAATCAAACCGCAAACAAGGCTGAGGCAGGCCAGCAGCATAATCGCGCTCGAAAGGATCGCCGTTGGCACCCGGGGGACCAGGCCCGTCTCAAGGAAAGTATGAATCAAGGGTACAGCCAAAATGACGGAGACAAGCGCCAGTACCGCCGCGATACCACCAAAAAAACCGATGGGTCGTTCCGCTTTGGCCAGACGGACAATCGTCATCATAATCCGGAATCCGTCACGGATTGTATTGAGCTTGCTTTCAGAATCTTCGGGTCGGTCGTTGTAGATTGTCTCGATCTCGCCCACAGGCATGCGGAGCTCCAATGCATGGATGGTCAGCTCGGTCTCTATCTCAAATCCGGCAGACAGGGCCGGGAAAGATTTGACAAAACGGTGGGAAAACGCGCGATAGCCGCTGAGAATATCACTGAACTGGCGACCAAAAACCGAGCCGACAATGCCGGTAAACAGGGCATTTCCAAATCGGTGGCCGGGGCGATAAGCGGCTTTGATATCCGTGATGCGCGCGCCATTAACCATATCCAACTGTTCGTCGATCAATTTTTGGATCAGGCGTGGGGCGGCGGCGGCTTCGTAAGTGTCGTCGCCATCGACCATGATATAGATGTCGGCCTCGATGTCCGCGAACATGCGCCGGACAACATTGCCTTTGCCGGGCCGCGCTTCATATCGCACGATAGCCCCAGCGTCGGTGGCAACCTGTGCTGTGTTGTCAGAAGACGCGTTGTCATAGACGTATATCTGGGCGGATGGCAAAGCGGCCCGGAAATCGCGAACCACAGCTGCGATTGCGATTTCTTCATTGTAACAGGGAATAATGACCGCGATGTCGTAACTGGACAGGGCATCTGGGGCTGCGTTAACAGACTGATCTGATTGCAGAATTGATGGTTCACCCGTCATGTGGAATTCCCTCTGGCGTCTTAGGCTATTGCGCGAATCATAGTGCGGTTCGGTGGCCAACGCACGGCTTATAGTTTGTCAGACCAGGTTAATATGCAGGCCGCACCAGGTGACTTGATCATCGGTTGTCTTTAATCCGGCGGCCCGGGCGCTGAAGATTGCCTTGGTCTTTCGGATCACTTTGATGTCGATGGCGCTCAGTCCTTCACCGCGACTGTCGAGGGCACTGACAAATCGTATCTCTCCATTGGTCAGGGGCAACACATAGGCTGTCAGGCTCTTTTCCAATGGGATGCCGACAATGGCCGACCAGCGTTCCGCCAGCTCTTGCGGCTTTGGGGACTGGATTTCGGCAGCGGTAATGCCTGTTGCAACGTTGATGTTGATCTGGCTTTGCCAGCCATTGCCGCCAGCAGGGGGCCACAGACCTTCGGGTTCAAACGGATGCACATGGTCAATCTCGAAAAACGTGCCACCCGTATCGGCGGGGTGCAGCTGCATGATCCGGCCTTTGCCTTCCTCCCGTTGCCAGGCAATGCGAATATCATTGTCTGCAGCGTTCTGCTCGCAGGCGTTCTGTGTATCGCGGTCCGGGCACTGCAGAATGACCATATAGCCGCCGTCACCTTTGCGCCGGTCCAGGTAGCGCCCGGCGGCAGTCCCCTCTTCGGTTGGGGCGACGATTTCGATAAATTGGCTGCCGATGGCAGACAAGGCATTTTCCAACCCAAATTTGGCCACACCGTCATCGCGATAACAGACCGGCGTGCCAAACATGGCGTTCAGTTGGCCCATGGCAGGCTCTAACCCATTGGCGACCAAGGCAATTTGACGCAGATACAACTCCATCTCACTCTCCATTCTTGAAGATATCTTGCCGATAACCAGTCTTTTTGTCGACTACCCAATCAGGTGGGTATTGCGCGGCGCCTAAGGATGGGTAAGCTCCACTCCATGCAGGGCAAATCGACATATCCACCAACCTTTATTGTCAGCACCGGACGCTGTGGCTCGACCCTGGCATCAAGGCTGGTGCGGATGCATCCAGATATCCTCAGTATATCAGAATTCTTCATGTCTCTGGCAACGCGGGCCTTTGTCAAAAAGACAATGGACGGCGAACAGTTCTGGAAATTGTTGTCCGTGGCCCATGCCGGTGAAAAACTGGTTTTTAACCCAGAGGCCCTGGTGGACGAGTTTTTGTACCCCTATGGGCCGGATTCGCAATTCACGCGGGACAATTTGCCGCCCCTGTTGTTTGTGGTGCTACCCCATCTGACCGACGACCATGATGCCGTTTTTGCCGAGTTGGAGCCGTTGATCCGCGCACGCCCCAAGGCGTCGCTAGGCGAACAATTCGCCTATCTGTTTGATTGGTTGCGTGTGCGATTTGACAAAAAAATGTGGGTCGAGCGCTCTGGCGCGTCCCTGACGTTTTTGCCTGTGTTGAAGGATTTGTACCCGGACGCCAAATATATCCACGTCTATCGCGACGGCCGGGATGTTGCCATGTCGATGGTCAACCATTCCCCAACCCGACTTTATGCCCATGCCTGGCGCATGGCTGGTCGCTTTGGGATCAATCCGCTCAAACGCCCCTTTCTGATGGGGGAAACACCGATGATTTCGTGGTTTGAAGCGCCCATGATCAAACTGTTGGGCTTGGGGAAAAAGTTGCACAAACCCCTGCCGCCGAACATCACGGGGGCATTTTGGTCGGACATGATCAAAATTGGCCTGGATAATCTGGCAGAGATCCCCGCCGACCGGCAGATGTCCATACGGTATGAAGATCTGGTCGAAAACCCAACACTTGAGCTAACACGGATGATCGATTTCATGGGGCCGGGCCTGAACAATGAAGCATGGCTGGCAGAAGCAGCCGCTTTGCCGCGTTATAAAGACCCAGCCTGGAAGCAAATGTCCCAAGCCGACCAAGATGCGCTGAATAAGGCCTGTGCACCAGGATTGGAGTTACTGGGATATGAATTTTAGAGCAGCTAACGATACCGTTCGTATAGAGTGGTTTTTCGTAAAGCGAAAAATTGTATCGAGATGCGTGCTTGCGTCAGGTCTCTCGATACAACGCTTCACTTCATTTCGCGCCATTCGAGACGAACGGTA
>SMXS01000139.1 GCA_004356955.1 Alphaproteobacteria bacterium
AATCGAAGTGCGTGGGCTGGGCCTGATCAACGTCCCTTTCATCCAACAGGCCATTGTCCGCTTGGTGGTCGAACTTGTAGACCGCGACGCTGTCCCGCGCCTGCCCGATCCAGACGACACACATCATGAACTAATGCCTGGCCATATAGTGCCGATGATCCGATTATCGGCCTTCGACCCATCCACCCCTGCCAAGGTTCGGCTAGCGGTACGCGCCTTGCGGGATGGCATGATGCGTACAAGCCTGTGACCTGACCTGAACGAGCCGGTTTTAGCATGAACAACACGCCCCCAAACACAGGCCTGACGACCCCAGACAAAAGAAGGGTGTTGATCGTCAGTGGCCTGTCAGGTGCTGGCAAAACGTTGGCGTTAAAGACCCTGGAGGATTTGCACTACGAGGCCATCGACAATGTACCGCTGCGTCTGTTGTCACAGCTGGTAAAAAGCGAAGCCGATTCCACCAACATGCCAGAAACTGCCGGCTTGGCCATTGGCATCGACCCGCGCACCAGGGCGTTTAATGTCGAACAATTACTGCATGAACTTGTCTCGCTTGGCAGCGCTGGCGATATCGCAATCGAATTGCTGTATCTTGATTGCGAAGACGCGGTATTGTTGCGCCGCTTTCAGGAAACGCGACGGCGGCACCCCCTTTCTGGCGATCATCCAGTGCAACACGGCATCGATATGGAACGCACAATGATGCAGCCATTGCGTGATATCGCCGACCACGTCATCGACACATCAAATCTGACGAACCCTGAGCTGCAGCAATTGCTCGACAAGAACTTTCGAGTCGATGTTTCAGACACGCTGACGATCACGCTGCAGTCCTTTGCCTATCGGCGCGGCCTGCCGCAACAGGCTGATTTGGTATTTGATGTCCGGTTTTTAGCCAATCCCCACTACGAGCCAGAGTTGCGCTCCGCCAGCGGGCTGGACGCCAAGATTGCCCGCTTTATCGAAGCGGACGGCGACTATCAGCCCTTTATCGACCACCTATCGGGCCTGTTGACCTGGCTGGTGCCCAAATATCAAACCGAAGGAAAATCCTATCTTGATATTGCCTTTGGCTGCACGGGCGGGCAGCATCGGTCGGTCTTTGTCGCGGAAACGATCAGTAAGATTTTGATTGAAAAAGGTTTTGCGATACGCACCATGCATCGTGATATAAACGCCGGATGACAATAACCTAGCGGCCTAGGGCCAGCACAATCGGGCCAGCGCAATTAAGAAAGTAAAGTATGATCGGATTGGTTCTTGTGACCCATGGTCGCCTTGCCGAGGAATTCGTCGCAGCTATGGAGCACGTGGTCGGCCCACAGGAAAATGTCTGTTCCATTTCCATCGGCCCCGATGATGATATGGAAAAGCGCCGCAAAGATATTCTGCAGGCCGTCGTTGATGTCGATAATGGGGACGGTGTTGTGCTGCTGACCGATATGTTTGGCGGCACGCCATCAAACCTTGCAATATCGATCATGGACAAGGCCAAGGTAGAGGTCATCGCCGGAATTAACCTGCCCATGTTGATTAAGCTGGCAGGCTTGCGCAATTCTGAAAACCTGGAAGACGCCGTCAGTGCGGCCCAGGAAGCGGGCAGAAAATATATAAATGTCGCGTCGAAATTACTGACCGGCAAAGAATAGAAGTTAAAGAAAGCCCCACCATGCCCCCCCCGTCCACTGGCCCGGCCCTTGAAACCGTTACCATTTGCAACAAGCGCGGCCTGCATGCGCGCGCTTCTGCAAAATTTGTGGCGATGGCCGAAAGCTTTGAGGCAAACATACTGGTGTCGTCCATTGAGGACGGCCCCAGCGGTGACAAAGTATGTGGCACATCGATTATGGGTTTGATGATGTTGGCAGCCGCCCTCGGCCATTCCATCCGTATCGAGGCAACTGGCGAGCAGGCCTTCGAAGCCGTTACAGCCTTGAGCAAATTGGTCATTCGTCGTTTCGAAGAAGAATCGTAATATAACTATATAAAGATATCTTTATGCTTGTTAAGGAACAGGCATGCTGATAATACTGGCGCATCTGAGATCAAAGGATTGCCGCCATGACCGAGTTTTCTGACTACAAAATCGCCGACCTGTCCCTGGCTGACTGGGGCCGCAAGGAAATTGCCATTGCCGAGACAGAAATGCCCGGCCTGATGGCCCTGCGCGACGAGTTTGGCGTAGAACAGCCGCTGGCCGGAGCCCGCATCGCCGGTTGCCTGCATATGACGATCCAGACCGCCGTGCTGATCGAAACGCTGATCGTCCTGGGCGCAGAAATCCGTTGGTCTTCGTGCAATATTTTCTCGACCCAGGATCACGCCGCTGCGGCCATCGCGGTGACAGACGTTCCTATTTTTGCCTGGAAGGGCGAAACCGAAGAAGAAGCCGCTTGGTGCATCGAACAAACCATTGTCGGGCCCGATGGCTGGCATCCCAATATCATCCTTGATGATGGTGGCGACCTGACCGCCATGATGATCGACGGTCACCCTGACTTGATGGATGATGTCCGCGGTATCTCTGAAGAAACCACCACCGGTGTGTTGCGCCTGTACCAGATGGAAACCCAGGGCACCCTGCCCGTCCCCTGCATCAATGTGAATGATTCCGTCACCAAGTCGAAATTCGACAATCTGTATGGCTGTCGCGAAAGCCTGATCGACGGCATCAAGCGCGCCACCGACGTAATGCTGGCCGGCAAGATCGCCGTCGTGAACGGCTTTGGCGATGTTGGCAAGGGCTGCGCTGCCAGCCTGCGTGGCCAGGGCGCCCGTGTCCTCGTTACAGAAATCGACCCCATCTGCGCCCTCCAGGCAGCCATGGAAGGCTATGAAGTCGTCACCATGGCAGACGCAGCAGCCACCGGCGATATTTTCGTCACCGCCACCGGCAACGAAGACATCATCACGTTAGAGCACATGCGGCAAATGAAAGACCGCGCCATCGTCTGCAATATCGGCCATTTTGATTCAGAAATTCAGGTCGCCGCGCTGGAAAACTATACCTGGGAAGAAGTCAAACCCCAGGTCGACGAAATTGTGTTCCCCGACGGCAAACGCCTGATCCTGCTGGCCAAGGGCCGCCTGGTGAATTTGGGTTGCGCCACGGGTCACCCCAGCTTTGTCATGAGCTCATCCTTCACCAACCAGGTATTGGCGCAACTTGAGCTGTGGCAGAACCATGATAATTATGAAAACAAGGTCTATGTCTTGCCCAAGCACCTCGACGAAAAGGTCGCACGCCTGCACCTCGACCGTCTGGGCGTCAAGCTAACCCAACTGTCCGAACAACAGGCCGCCTACATTAACGTGCCCCAGGCCGGTCCGTTTAAGCCCGATCACTACCGGTACTAACTCAGCGCCTCGGACACTCGGCCCTTCAGCATTGGCAGTAACTCGGCCGCAAACCACGGGTTCTTTTTGAGCCAGATATTGTTGCGGGGGCTGGGGTGCGGTATTGGAATCAGGCCCTCACCGTAACTTTCCCAGGTACGCACGTTCTCGGTCAGCGTTTTGTATTTGATGGGTAAATGCCACTTTTGGGCGTGCTGTCCCAACACTAATGTCAGACGAACGTCCGTCAGATGGTCTAACAGTCGTCGCCGCCAGGTCTCGGCACAGATGGGCGGCGGCGGCACATCGCCATAGCGGCCTGAACCTGGGAAACAGAATCCCATGGGCGCCAACGCCACCTTGGTTTCGTCATAAAAGATATCACGCCCTATCCCCATCCAGTCACGCAGACGGTCGCCGCTGGGGTCGTTGAAGGGAATACCTGTCTCGTGCACCCGAATGCCAGGGGCTTGGCCCACAATCAAAATCGATGCAGATGTGTTGGCCTGCACCATCGGCCGCGGGCCCAGGGGCAAGATATCTTCACACAGGGTGCAGGCACGAATGTCGGCCAATAGGGCGCCCAGGTCACCCGGCATCGGGTTTGTCTTTATAGGGCTTCAGCGCGCAGGCCGTGATGTCGTGCCCATGGCGCTGCATATGGGCGACGATCTCGCCACAGGCAATGGCGTCTGACAAGGCATGATGGTGGTCCAGCTCGACATTCAGATGGTCGGACACAGCGGCCAGATTATTGCGCGGCAGGTCCAAATATCGCCGCGCCAATTGCACGGTGCACAAAAACCCCTGCGGCGGGCGATCGACGCTGAACTGGCGACAACAGCCATACAGAACCGACCGGTCAAACCCGGCATTATGGGCCGCAATAAAATCTGCGCCTTCCAAATAGGGCAAGGCCTGTTGCCACACGTCAGCAAACCCTGGGGCGTCTTTGACGTCGTCCCAATAGAGGCCATGAATATAGGAAAACATGACGGCTTGGCGCGGTGGGCGGATCAGGCTGTACCAGCTGTCGACCACCGAGCCATCAATGACAACTGACAGACCCAGTGCGCAGGCGCTGTCACTGCGCTTGTCGGCGGTTTCGAAATCAATGGCGACGATCTGCATCTTGGTCCTTATTCTTGTCAGCCATTGAAGCATGTCGGCAGAGCCGGTACAACACGAGCATGGGTTCTATTCTTCTGAAATCAACATGACCAAAACATTTCAATTGCCAGACCTGAAGGCGACTGAACGCCTGGCGGCTGCCCTGGCGCCGATTTGCAAAAGCGGCGATGTCATTGCGCTATTTGGCAATCTGGGGGCTGGGAAAACGACCTTTTCGCGGTATTTTGTGCACAGCCTTGGAGTCGAGGAAGAAGTGCCCAGCCCTACCTTTACCCTGGTGCAGACCTACCCGCTGAGCGGCCACGACGCCGAGGCCATCTGGCATTTCGATATGTACCGTATCAACCACCCTGCCGAGGCCTATGAGCTTGATATCGAAGATGCTTTTGACACAGGCATCAGCCTGATCGAATGGCCTGAAAAGCTGGGATCCCTGCTGCCGGACAGCCATCTGCGGATCGAATTGATCATCGGCGATACCGAAGGCAGTCGCACAGCCAGGCTGGAAATCACACCGCATTGGGCAGACCGCATGGCCCCTGTGCTCGATAGTCTATCGGACCTGATCCAATGAGCCGCGCAGACAAAATGGCCCGTTTTGTCGCGGGCGCCGGGTTGGACCCGGCCAATATTCGCCCCCTGGCGGCGGATGCGTCATTTCGCCAATATTTCAGGGTCACCGGACAGCCGTCCCATGTGCTGATGGATGCGCCGCCCGACAAAGAAGACATTATCCCCTTCATGGCCATTGCCCAGCATTTGAACAACCTGGGCCTGTCCGCACCACGCTCTATCGCCCACAACTTCGAAGATGGTTTTTTGCTGTCGGAGGATATGGGAGACGATACGTTCACGCGCCTCCTCGACAAAGGCGCCGCTGAGGCCGATCTGTATAGCGCTGCTATCGACGTCCTTGTGCGCTTACATGCCGAGCCCCCGCCACCGACGATCACCATAAACAATGGGCCGGACTTTTCTGTGCCGCCGTATGACGACGCAACTCTTTTAGGCGAAGTCTGCCTGTTGACCGAGTGGTACCTGCCCACCTGTGGCATCAATATCAGTGATGATAGAATTGCAGAGTTCAAGGCCCACTGGTTATCCATCTTTGATGCCTGTCGTGTGGGACCCAAGGTTTTGGTGTTGCGCGATTATCATGTCGATAATCTGATGATGCTGGCAGGACGCACGGGCAATGCCCAAGTTGGCTTGTTGGACTTTCAGGACGCGCTCATCGGACCGGCAGCCTATGATCTGGTATCGCTGTTACACGACTGCCGCCACCACGTGCCGCCAAAGATAGAGGCCGCCATGCTGGATCGGTATTTAGCCGCACGGCCTGAACTGGATTCAACTGCCTTTCAACGCGCCTATACAATTATGGGCGCGCAACGCCAAACCAAGATTATTGGTATCTTTACAAGGCTTTGGAAGCGAGACAACAAGCCAGCCTATGTGCGCATGATCCCCTATCTGTGGGATCTTTTGGACAGGGTCCTGGCAGAACCAGCGCTCGCGGGCATCAAAACCTGGATGGACGCCAATATTCCACGCGATATGCGCCGGAAGCCGTTGCCAGGGAGCGATATATGAGTGTGCCCCTTCCCAAAAAGGCCATGATATTGGCGGCAGGCAAAGGCACCCGCATGCGACCGCTAACCGACAATATTCCCAAGGCCCTGGTCGAGGTCGATGGCAAAACGTTGATCGACCATGCGCTGGATCACCTGAACGACGCCGGGGTCGACCAAGCGATCATCAACTTTCATTACCGCGGGCAACAGATGCTGGACCATCTGGCCAACAGACAAAGCGGGCCCAGCCTTTCCTATTCTGACGAAACTGGCGCGTTGCTGGAAACAGGCGGTGGTGTCTTGAAGGCCCTGTCGTTTTTTGATGACCAACCGTTTTTCACCATCAATAGCGACGTGATCTGGACCGATGACGACAGCCCTGCCCTACACCGACTGGCGGAAGCGTTCGACCCAGAGGCTATGGATGCGTTGTTACTATTGACACCACGCGATCAGGCGGTTGGGCATCCCGGTGCCGGTGACTTTTTCATTGAACACGCAGATTCTGAACTTGGCCCGCTGATCTGGCGAGGTGAGGCTGATACAGCCCCCTATATCTATGCCAGCGTTCATATCTCGCGCCACGCTCTATACCGCGACCCGCCTGTTGGGGCGTTTCGGCTGACGGAATTATGGAAGCGCGCCTCGGACGAGGGCCGCCTGTATGGATTGGTCCATCACGGCAAGTGGCACGACGTTGGCAACCCAGCCGGGCGCGACCAGGCGGAACAGATGCTGCGGGACCTCTCAGCGTGACCAGCGAACCCAGCATATTCACCATTCCAGCGCGCCTGTCCCTGGTCGAAGAACTCGCCAAGGGGTTGCTGAATGACTATGGCGACGACCCGCTGGCCCTCAGCCGCATCTTGATTTTTTTGCCCACCAGGCGCGCTGCCAGAACCCTGCGCGAAGCCTTTTTGCGCCAAAGCGAAGGCAAGGCACTGTTGCTGCCCCGCATCCTGCCCTTGGGCGACGTCGATGATGATGATGCGTTGCTGGGTGGCGTATTACCGGGTGCACAAGGCGAATCCCTGCCCCCCGCCATCGCGCCGTTGGAACGCACATTGTTGCTCAGCCGACTGGTCCAGGCATGGCATGCCGCCCAGGGGACGGGCACCCTGCCAGACACCGACCAGGCTTTTCACCTGGCCGCAGAACTGGCCAAATTACTGGACCAGATGCAGACGGACCGGGTACCCTTGCATCAGCTTAACGATCTGGTCACCGAAGAATTCGCCGATCACTGGCAGATCACCATCGACTTTTTGAAGATCATCGCCGAGGAATGGCCCAAAGTGCTGAGGGCACGCGGTGTCATGGACCCGGTCGACCGCCGCAACCAATTGTTAGGCGCCTTGGTCGACCAATGGGCAAGCCATCCGCCGCCAGGGCCGGTCATTGCCGCCGGGTCGACGGGGTCTATCCCCGCAACGGCTGAGTTGTTGAACACCATAGCCCACCTTCCCCAGGGCCAGGTGATCCTGCCGGGGTTTGACCAGGCCATTGATGAAGAAAGCTGGCAGGCCCTCGATCCCTCGCACCCCCAGGCAGGCATGCAGCAATTGTTGGATCGCATGGACGCCCATCGCGATCAGGTCTGTCTTTGGCCCAACCTGGCGGATGATACTGATAATCCCAGAGATCATTTATTGCGCGAGGCCATGCGCCCTGCACAGACCACAGACCAATGGCGACACCTCGACAAAGACATCATCGACCCAGCGCGTGCAGATATTTGCCGCATAGATGCCGACTCAACACGAGAGGAAGCCGGTGCCATTGCTCTGATCATGCGCCAAACCCTTGAAACCCCAGGGAAAACAGCCGCGCTGATCACCCCGGACCGCGAGCTTGCCCGGCGAACTGCCGCGGCCTTGCGTCGCTGGGACATCGAGATCGATGATTCCGCAGGCCTGCCGCTGGCGGGCACGCCCGTTGCAACGTTCCTGCGCCTGATTGTGGAAATGGTGCAGGAGCGATTTGCACCTGTTTCCCTGCTTGCCGTCCTCAAGCACCCTTTTTGCGCAAATGGTTCGTCGCCCCTGGCCTTCCGACAATTCGCCCGCCAGATGGAGCTGGCCATCCTGCGTGGCCCCAGACCCGCAGGCGGCACTGAGGGTATTTCACATGCCCTGGCCCAAAAAGACCGTGCCGATGATCTAAATGCCTGGTGGCAGACATTCGCCCAGGCATGCCAACCCATCATTGGCCTGTTTATCCAACCCCATTGCGGGTTGGGCGAATTAGCCAAAGCACATGTCGCATTGGCCGAGGCCCTGGCAACGACCAGTGAACAGTCGGGATCAGATGTATTGTGGCAGGGCCAGGCTGGCGAAACGCTGGCCAGCTTTTTGGAAGACCTGCTGGCCCATGCAGATTTGCTGGGGGATATGCCACCAGCCAATTATCCGGCGCTATTAGAGGCCGCCCTCGTCGGCCAGTCCATCCGCCCGCAATGGGGGCGACACCCTCGGCTGTCAATTTTAGGGCCCCTGGAAGCGCGTTTGCACCATGCAGACGTCACGATCCTGGGTGGGCTGAATGAAGGAAGCTGGCCACCTGACACTGGCAGCGATCCCTGGTTAAACCGACCCATGAAACAACAGGTAGGCCTGCCTTTGCCAGAGCGACGGATCG
>SMXS01000140.1 GCA_004356955.1 Alphaproteobacteria bacterium
GGCAAAGGTCGCCATCGCAACCGTCACGGCGGCGGCACAATTGTTCACGACCACCGCGTCTTCGGCACCGGTCAGGTCTGTGAGCAGTTCGCGGATGTGATCGTAACGCGAGCCCCGCTTGCCAGTGTTCAGATCGAACTCGATATTGGTATAGCCACGTGCGGCAGCATCCATTGCCTGCAGTGCCGTAGGGGCCAACGGGGCGCGTCCCAGATTGGTATGGATGATGATGCCAGTGCCATTGATCACAGGGCGCAAATTCAGCTGGCGCCGGCTGGTCATGGCCACCGAGACCTCATCTGCAAATTCGTCTGAGGCAAAATCTGGCAAGCCGCCACCATCTTTCAGGTCGGCGCGCAATTGGTCCAGCACATCGCGCAATGCGGCGACAATTTCACCGCGGGACCATTGTTCCCCAAGGGCTGCGACACCGGGCAACGACAACATGTCGTTCACCTGGGGTATCTGCCTGAAAAGGTCTTTATTCATTCTGCATACTGTCCGTTGGCACCCTTTGGGCACAAGTATGCAAACCTGCCGGAAATTAGCCAGTAATTATGAACCCAGCCGGTCCATCAACCACTTCGCCGATATGCCAGACGTCTTCGCCAGCGGCGGCAAAGGCCGCGAGCGTGTCTGCCAATTTGTCAGCAGAAATCGCCACCAATAGGCCACCGGCGGTTTGCGGGTCGAAAATCAGCGTTTCTTCCGGTCCGCCATTGGACTGACTTTGTTGTAACCATTGACTATAATATTCGCGGTTCCGATCCAACCCACCCGACGACACACCTTGCGATGCCAGGTCCGTCGCGCCGGGGAGGAATGGCAGGCGATCGATATGATATTTCAGGGCAACGCCCGACAGATCCGCCATTTCATGGCCATGCCCGACCAGCGAAAATCCGGTCACATCGGTCACAGCATGCACCGCGTCACCTTTGACGCTTTGCAGGACTTTAACTGCGCCCGCGCTAAGCTGTGTCATGCTGTCGATGGCCGCACGAATGGACGGTTCATCCGCCTGGCCGCGTTTCAAGGCGGTCGCGATAACCCCAGTCCCCAAGGGTTTGGTCAGCAATAATTGGTCGCCGACGCGCGCACCTTCATTTTTATAAATCTGATCGATGGCCACCATGCCGACCACAGCAAGGCCATATTTTGGTTCATCGTCACTGGTGGTATGGCCGCCAGCGATGACGGCACCGGCCTCCAACACCTTGTCGGCACCGCCGCGCAAAATCTCGCTCAGGATCGATGGGTCCAGACTGTCGGGGAAGCTTGCCAGATTGATTGCCAAAATAGGTCGGGCGCCCATGGCATAAATATCCGACAGGGCATTGGTCGCGGCAATCGCGCCAAAATCATAGGGGTCGTCAACGATAGGGGCAAAGAAATCAGCGGTGAGGACAAGGGCATTATTGTCGTCGATTTTCAGCACAGCAGCGTCGTCGGGTGAGCTCAGGCCTCTGAGCACATCCGGGAAGTCCGCTTGCGGAAACATATCTCTCAACGGTCGCAATACTTGCGACAGGCCCTCTGGCCCCAATTTACCGGCTCAACCTGCTGAGGCGGCGTATTGGGTCAGGCGGACGTCGAATTTGTCCGTCATGTACCATGACTCCTTGTTAGGTTGGGACCTAGGTCCCTGAAATATCGCCTTTTTGTAGAACACCCTTGGCAGTGCGTCCAGCCTCCTTGACTCGGGGGGCAATCTGACGAAAGTGTCATGCAGGGGTCTGGAGGCGAATGTAGTCTGGTGGCTTCCCCGGTCTTCAAAACCGGTGACACATAGTAATATGTGTGGTGGGTTCGATTCCCATCCGTCTCCGCCAACCCCGACTATTTCTTGATCACCCGACTAGTTCACAATCAGGAGACCAGATGTGACCGGCCGTTCCCTACCCGCTTTTACACTAAGCGACGCTGCAGGCGTTGAGGCAAATTTCCCCAGCGGTCGCCCGGCCCTGATTTGCTTTGTCAAAGAAGACTGTCCCACCTGCAATTTGGCGATGCCGGTAATCGAGGCGTTCCACAAAGCCTATGGCGATGGCATTGATGTCTTTGTTCCCGGTCAGACCATTGATGGCAATGCGTTGTTGCGTGAAAACCATAAACTGACCGTTGCCATTCAGGATGATTCAACCCTGAAGACGGCGTTTGAGTATGATATCGACACCGTCCCGACGATTTATTTCAGCAATGGCAGAGGCGAGATGTTAACCGAAATCATCGGCTTTGTGCGCGATGAATGGCAAGGCCTGGATGCCGAATTATCCCACACCACCGGGCACGATCCGGCGGTCGTAGATTGGGAAAATCTGCCAGAATGGCGGCCAGGGTGCGGGTCGCTTTCTGTTGATCCAACCATTGCTGCCAAATTGCAGGCCGAAGCCTCCAACAGCCCCCTTCGGGCCCGTGCCATCGATATCGCACCCGCCGATGATGAATTTGAATTCATGTTCGACCAGGGCTTCACCGATGGGCTGCCGGTTGTGCCGCCAACACCTGAACGCGTGATCCGCATGCTCGGCGGCACCAAGCGTAACGCCCAGGACATTGTCGCCCGCATGCCCCCCAATATGGGCGAAGTAACGGTCGAGAAAATTGCCATCAACGCGGTGATGGCCGGCTGCAAGCCGGAATATATGCCCGTGCTGATCGCCGGGATCGAGGCCGTCTGCACGGACGAATTCAACATCCATGGCGTCATGGCCACGACCATGGGGGCTGCCCCCGTGATGGTCATCAATGGGCCCATCCGCCACAAATTGGACATGAATATGAAGCTGGGCGCGCTGGGCCAAGGCAACCGCGCCAACGCGACCATGGGCCGGGCCTTACGCCTGATTGTTCGCAATGTGGGTGGCGCGCAGCCCGGCGGGACGGAGCGCAATACGCTGGGCAACCCCATGAAATTCACCATGTGTTTTGCCGAATGGGAAGAACGCAGCAATTGGGACCCCCTGCATGTAGAACGTGGCTTTGACAAAGACGATTCCGTCATCACGGTCTTTGCCATGACCAGCGGGCCGGTACAGATTGTCGACCAGGATTCGCGCGAGGCCGCCCAGGTCGCCGGTTCCATCGGCATGTCGTTGGAAAGCGTGTTCCACCCCAAAAACCACCGTGCAGCTGTCGACACATTGTTGGTCGTTTGTCCTGAACATGTCGATACATTAAGCCGGGGCGACTATTCCAAGGCAGACCTGCGGGCGCGGATTCAAAAGGTCACCGAAAAGCCGCTACGCGACCTGGTTGAGAGCGACACATCGGGCATCGGCATCAAAAAAGAAAAAGCCGAACAGATGTCTGAGGAAAAATTGGACCGAATGGTCCCCAAATTTGCCAGTGAAGACTTCCTGCACATTGTTGTGGCTGGGTCCGATGCCGGTAAATTCTCTGGTGTATTCCACGGCTGGGCCTCTGGCGAAATTGGCTCAATACCGGTTTCCAGAAAGATTGAAGAGGTATAACCTCACTCGCTGAACCAAAATCTCACAAAGGGGGAATTTCATGACCACTATTCTTGACCCAACCGATGAGCGGGTCCCGGTAGAACGGCAATTGGCCGAACGCGCGGGCACAATCAGCGGTATTGTGGCGCTGTTGGATATCCGCAAGCCACGCGGTGACGTGTTCCTGAACCAGATGGATGCCAAGCTGCAGGAAATGCTGCCGGGCGTCGAAATCAGACGCTATACCAAGCCGACCTTTACCAAGCCATGCCCGGATGATTTGCGCCTGCAAATCAAGAACGAGTGTGACTTTGTCATCGAAGCCTTGGCTGATTGAGGCTCATGCACGACGTGCAGTTTGCACGACACTGTATGGTTCGAAATCCAGGGTATCCCGTCTGTTTCTGTGGCGTCGGAAGAATTCGCTGACGCCGCCGCCGTTCAGGCCAAGGCATTGGGCATGAATGAAGCCAAAGCCGTCTTTGTGCGCCATCCAATTCAGGATGCCACTGATGTTGAGATGCGCGACAAGGCCGACGACACAATCAAAGCTGTTATCGAGGCCCTGACCTAGAAAGGTCGGGGTCCCGTCAAAGGACCAGAAAAATTACCACCGTATATACGACCAATCTGCCAGCCGAACTGATCAGAGGCTCGTTGGCAGAGCACATGGAAAATGTCGATGTGATCGCGCTGAATTCACCGGAAGAATTTGAAGCTGCGGCCCCAGATATTGAATATCTGATTGCCCTGCTGCCACCACGCGGCCTGTGGGAAAAAGCCCCGAACCTGAAGCTGATCCAGATTATCAGCACTGGCGTGGATAGCTTGCTACCAGCCCCTGACCTCTCGGATGACGTCAAGATCAGCAACGCGCGCGGCATCCATGGCACACAGATGGCCGAATTCGCGCTCTATTTCATGCTGGAGTTCGCCAAGAATGGCCCCCGCATTCGTAGGCAACATAAAGAGCACGAATTTACCATGTTCAACCCGGTCAATCTGTCCGGCAGCACCCTGGGCATCATAGGCCTAGGTGCCATTGGTGAAGCCCTGGCTGAACGCGCAAAGGCCCTGGGCATGCGGGTGATAGCCACCCAACGAACACCCAAGCCCAACCCGCATGTCGAAAAGGTTTATCCATCGGAGCAAACAGCCAAATTGGTTGAACAGGCGGACTATCTGGTGCTGGTCGCCCCCCTGACCGATGAAACCAGAGGCTTGTTCGACGCTGACATGATCGCGCGGATGAAGCCCAATGCCGTCATGGTCAATCTGTCCCGCGGCGGCATTGTCGACGAAACCGCCATTGCAAAGGCCCTGACAGAAGGGGCCATCAAAGGGGCGGCCATTGATGTGTTCGAGCAGGAGCCCCTGCCGAGTGATCATCCCCTGTGGGGCGTACCCAACACCATCATCACCCCCCATATGGCGGCGGCGGACGATGCCTATATCGCCAATATCACCAAAATCTTTGCCGAAAACATTACCAGAATCAATAGCGGCCAACCCCTGATCAATGAGGTTGACCGTTATCGCGGCTATTAGGCGTAATTAAAGGGACACAATACTTAATTGACAGCCCATCTTGAATGGCACTGATGGCGAAGGAGTAATTAAGTATTGTGTCCCTTTAATTACTCTAGAATGTAAGTGTAATACGATCTGGACATAAACGCATCATGGTCCCCGCATCAAGTGCGGGGTGACACGGTGTGTGTGCTCTAGGCCCCCAACCAATCCGACAAAATCTCATCCCGGTGCTCGTCAGGTACAGAGCCTGGTGTCGTCAGGATTGACTCCGTACGGCTGAAACGCGGTGCCGGTGCTGGCTGCACAAAGCCATGTTTTTCAACGAACGTATCACGGGCCTTGTTGTGTGCATGGTTTGGTGCTTCCTCCAGGCTCAGCACAGGCGCAAAGCAAACATCGGTGGTTTCCATGATGGCGCACCATTCGTCCCGGGTTTTGGTCGCGAAAATGCTGATCAGTCGTTCCTTGAAATCAGGCCAGCGCGACCGGTCATGCTGGTGGGCGCGTTCATCTTCTTCGATACCGGAATGGTGCAACAACAGCGCATAGAACTGCGGTTCGATAGAGCCCAAGGCAATGTGCTTGCCATCTGAACATTCGTAACAGCCATAGAAAGGTGCGGCGCCGTCCAGCATGTTGGCTTGGCGCTCATCGTTCCAAACACCCCGATTATGCATGGTGTACATCATCGACATCAACATGGACGCGCCATCGGTCATGGCTGCATCGACCACCTGGCCCTTGCCCGATGTCTTGGCTTCCAACAAGGCCGCCACGACGCCCAGCGCCAGCAACATACCCCCGCCACCAAAGTCGCCCACCAGATTCAAGGGGGGTACGGGGCCAGAATCGGTCGTGCCAATAGCATGCAGGGCACCCGTGAGCGCGATGTAGTTGATGTCATGGCCAGCCGCCAGCGCCATGGGGCCATCTTGTCCCCAGCCTGTCATGCGGCCAAACACCAGCTTTTCATTACGCGCGAGACACACGTCAGGGCCCAGGCCCAGTTTTTCCATAATGCCAGGGCGATAGCCTTCGATGAGGCCATCAGCTTGGTCGACCAGTTTAAGGGCGGTTTCCACATCATCCGGATTTTTCAGATCGAGCGAAATAGACCGGCGACCACGGGCCAGAATATCAGCGCGCATACCCTTGACATAGTCGTCGCTGTCATTGCTGTTAGGGCGGTCGATGCGGACAACATCGGCTCCCATATCGGCTAGAATCATGCCCGCAAAGGGCCCAGGGCCAATGCCAGTGAATTCTACAATCTTGACCCCTGCTAGCGGTCCCATATGTCTCTCCATCTTCAAATTTTGTAAAGGCAGGGGCCAGCCCCCGCGTCAGTTGGCGCAAGCTTAGGGATTATTCGACAGCAATAAAAGCCGCGTGACGGATTTTATTGCCGACCACCTTGGATAGATGTCCCTGCCCGGTGGTGTCCTCGACCAACAGCACCTGCCCGATGCCAATTTCACGGCTTTCGCCATCACCAGCCGTGATCTGCACAGCGGCATCCAGATTGATGATGTACTGTTTGCGCGGGGCGGTGTGCCAGTCGAGATTATAATCTGCAGGCGATTCGACAAAGAACAGACCCTTGACCGTGATGCGTTCTGTCGTCCGCAGGGTAAACAGTTGGTCAGACCATTCGACATCGATCTCGCGAAAGTGCGAGATCCCGTCATCGTCTTCGTACAGGTTTATGATGATCATGCGATGCTCCCTATTCTGGATATATTTCCTGGCAGCTTATGCTAACAATCGACCATCACAAACCGGCACTGAGAGCTAATCACCCCTTTTTATGATGACAAAATTTTTCCGAGACCCCCTCATTCACTTCCTGATCGGTGGTGCGCTGTTGTTTGTTGTGCTGGATGCCTTTGGTTCGGCGGACGAGCTTGGAGATAGCCGTACGATTGTTGTGGATGAGGCGTCGCTGCTGAATTTTGTGCAGTACCGCACCCGCAATTTTGATGAGCCGACGGCCCGGCAGCGCGTCGATGGCCTGTCTGACAAGGAACTGGATGCCCTGGTGGCAGACTATGTGCGCGAAGAAGCCCTGCACCGGGAAGCCATCGCCTTGGGGCTGGACCGGGACGACTACATCATCAAGCGACGCCTGGTGCAGAAGGTCGAATACATCGCCCGGGGGATCGCTGATTCTGTTACGTCACCTGGGCCAACCGCCATTGCAGCCTATTACGACAACAACAAGCAGGACTATGCCCTGGAGCCATCGCTGACCTTCACCCATGTGTTTTTCCCCGTTGTGGCGGGGGTTGTGGCCGGGGCTGGGTCCAACGCCGAGGATGCAGCCCAGTTAAAACTGCAGGAGTTGAACGACAATAAGGTGCCTTTTAGCCAGGCCCCGCAACACGGCGCCTTGTTTGCGTA
>SMXS01000141.1 GCA_004356955.1 Alphaproteobacteria bacterium
AGGCCTGTCGCTCTCGCTTTTGACCTATGACAGGGACCGGCGCGAACAAGCCATCATCGATATGCTAAAAAGGACAGTGACCAAATTCTGGGAAGAAGCCGAGGCCAAAGCCCGGGGTTAGGGTCAGGACCCTAGGCCCCCTCTTCCATCGCTTTTTTAAAGGCAGAATAACGCGGGTTATCGACCCCGAGTTCTTCAATCGCAAATTTTTGATTGTGGTCCATCAGTACGGGATCATCCCATTTGATGTCACCGGATCTGATCTTTTCAGACAATTCCCTATTGAGGTCCTTCAAGGATCCTTCGTGTTTCAAAATGCCTACCAGCCGCTGCAACTGGTCGGCTTCGATTTGGTCTGACTGCGCTATTTCACGGCGAGTTATACCGACCACGTTGGCAGCAACACGGGCATGAAAAGACAAATGACCAGGCAGTGCCGGCATGGCATGGTCACGCAAGAACTCTTCCACGGCCTCAAGCAATTCATCGACTGATGGTCTGTCGGTTCTCATACGGCTTCTCCCAGCAAGATCATCAAATCTGCCTCGCACTCTGATGACCGCCTGCCAATGGCTGCTCGTTCCACACTGCGATCATGGCCGTCCAGATGCGTAAAGGCCATACCACGGCACGTCACACCCCAACGCAGGCTGCCATAGACCTCCCAATAGCGCACTTGCGACGGATCAACCTTGATGCCGCTTTCGGCTTCATAACCAGCGAACAGATCTTCCCGCTGACCAAAGCCACCCACGGGCAAGTCGATCCCACCAAATCGCCAGGAATTGACGCATATCCACGACAAGTCCTCCATCGGGTCACCAATATGGACGATCTCCCAATCGAGGACCGATCGCAGGCCGTCTGTGCCATACATCAGATTGCCGTGACGAAAGTCGCCATGTACAAAGGTTGTTCGACCATTAGTGGGAATCCGGTCCTTGAGAAAGCTGAACGCGGCTTCAAACACGGGGGATGGTTCCTCAAAATTCTTTTGGTAGGTTTCCCACAATTTGTCCAAATTCTGTTGTGGAGAAATCGTTTCAAGGAAGGATACTTTCTCTATCGGTATCGCGTGGATAGTGGCAGCCGCCACACCACACTGGTAGGCCAGATTCTTACGCATTTCGGCATATTGATCGTCCCGATTGATGCGCGGGCCCATTGTTTCGCCTTCAATACGGTCCATGACAAAGCCCACGCCTAAATCATCCTCCGGATGGGCTTCAAACAGAATTTCCGGGCAAAGAACGCCATTGTCGTAAGCGATCTTCAGAACCCGGACTTCAGCTTGTTGCTTTTCAGCGCGTTCAGGGCTTTCGGGCACACCGCGCGGCGGTCGACGTAATATCAACCCCTGGCTGCTATCACCAGTGACCGCATCGAATGACCAAGTTTCCTGCGAGGCCCCTGCCGTCAGTCGAACTAAATTTTCCATTGTGGCATCAGGCGCAATGTACTTTTTTATCGCGCTTGCCAAATTCGTTTCAAAATCCCCATCGGCCATCGGCCAACCACCTTTCAACCCTGATATTGAACCGGTTATCCCGGTTACTTCTGTAAGTGTGAAAATCTCTGACGAGGCAGCCGATGGCAAGTCTTTTCTGCACTTTCACCATGCTTTGCAATCGAGCCCTTGCATGAGCGTGAAAGGTAACGCTACAAGGGCGAACCATTTAACCAGCGCAGCCCTGCAAACGCAGGATGAAAGCCTGAACACGTGAACAACGCCACACCGGCATCCCCCAAATCGGAACCAGAAGCGATTTCCGCAGACTCGTGGTACATCGTCGGCCTGATGATGTTGGCCTTTACGTTCAGCCATATGGATCGCAACGTCATGTCGATCCTGCTCAATTCGATTAAATACGACCTTGGTCTGACCGATTTTCAGGCGGGCATGATGCACGGCCCCGCTTTTGCGTTTTTCTATGTCGTGTTTGGCTTGCCAATTGCGCGGGCTGCCGACAAGTACAATCGGGTTAATATCATCGCAGCTGCCCTAACCGTGTGGAGCGCGATGACGGCCCTGTGTGGTATGGCGCAAAACTTCACCCAATTGGCATTGGCACGCATGGGTGTTGGCGTTGGCGAAGCAGGTTGCGTTCCACCCGCCCAATCAATCATTGCAGACCTGGTGCCACCCCAACGTCGCGCCTTTGCCCTGTCGGTTTTTTCGATTGGCGCCCCCCTGGGGACTTTGTTAGGCATCGTTGCAGGCGGCGTGTTGGAATCATGGTTCGACTGGCGCACCGCGTTTCTGGCCATTGGCCTGCCCGGTGTACTGGTTGGCTTATTGATCAAATTTACAGTCAAGGAACCCGTGCGCGGCAAGGCTGACGGCGTTGCCCCACCTGATCATGTCGCCCCCAAAGTTATCGAAGTATTGTCCACCATTTGGCACCTGAAGTCTTTGAAACACATGATTATAGGGTCTTCATTAATCGTGTTTGGCGGGTACGGCGCATCTGCCTGGCTGCCATCATTCCTTGAGCGGTCCCATGATCTTAGCACCTTCCAAGTGTCCTTGATGTTGGGTCCCGTGATGCTGATAGGCGGCGTAGGGGGCCTGATTGTCTCAGGCCGCCTTACCGACCGCCTGATCCGTCGCAATGTCGAGTGGTACGCCCGTGTTCCTGCCATTGCGACGATATTAGCCGTGCCTATCTCGGCCATCGTGTTGATGATCCCCAAGACGACCTATGTCGTATTCGGCATGGATTTGCCTTCCTACGCAGTGGCAATTTCGCTTTTCGCGCTGCCTGGCGCGGCATTCATATCCTATATGGGGCCGGTGAACGCGATGATGCAAAACATGGTTGGTCTGCGCATGCGGGCCATGACAGTGGCGGTCTTCCTGTTCGTCACCAATCTGATTGGCATGGGACTGGGGCCACCCCTGATTGGCCTGACAAGTGACTATATGGAAGCACAATACGGTGACGAGTCCTTGCGCATGGCCATGCTGAGTGCGCTGTTCGTCTATGTGTGGGCAGCGTTCCATTTCAACCGCGCCCGGCGGACACTTGCCGCTGACCTGGCCAAACACCACCTGTAACCAGAAGCGATTGCTGACTATCCAGCAAGGCCCATTTCTGCCTAAGATACTCCAAATATTTGGGGGATATCTTAATGGAAACACGGCAACTTAAACCGATTGGCAATGTCAGTTCTCTGACCCTGGGCGGTGGCGGTATCGGCCAGGTTTGGGGCGAAACCGACCGTGATGAGGCCATCGACACAACCAAAGCCGCTGTCGATGGCGGCATCACCTTGTTGGATATGGCACCTTCCTATGGACGGGGCGAGGCAGAAACAGTCATCGGCGAAACCTTTGGCGGGTCCCTGCCCGACGGCGTTCGCGTGACCAGCAAGTGCCAATTAGGCACGCCGGCCATCGAAGACATTCACCCCAAATTCGAGCGGTCGTTGCAGCGCAGCCTCGCGGCCATGAAACTGGAAGCAGTGGACATCTTCTTCCTGCATTCAAACATCTGTCCCGACGACTACACCTACGCCAAATTCAGCGAAAACCAGGATCGCTGGGCGACCCGTTGGTCAACTTATGTGGATGGTGTCATCCCTGCGATGGAGCGCCTGAAAAGCCAGGGCCTGATCAGGAATTGGGGCATCACTGGCACCGGCGTGCCCTCTACCATTCGTGACGCCCTGCAATTGGAAACCAGGCCGTCTGCGGTGCAATTGGTGGCCAATCTGATGGATGGCGTGGGCAATATGCGCCTGTACGACAGCGAACCCGTGTCACCCCGCGATTCCATGCAAGTCGCCAACGACCAAAACATCGGAGTCATGGGTATTCGCGCGGTTGCTGCCGGGTCGCTTTGCGCCGCCATCGACCGGGACCTGCCGGATGATGAAGCCACGGTTGTCGACTTTAACATTGCCGCCAGTTTTCGGGCACTCTGTGCCGAAATTGGTGAAGACCCGGCCATTATTGCCCACCGATACGCACTGGGGATGGCCCATGTTGATACAGTCGTCCTTGGTGTCAAAAACCGGACAGAACTCGATGGCTGCCTGAAAGCCGCCGACCAGGGCCCGCTATCTGACGAGCTGGCCAATAAGATCGATGCCCTTGGCATCGTCACAATTTAGGGGGAGCGCACCATGGCCTTTAAGCATCTGACCATCAAAGACGACGGACATATTGTTCGGTGCACCATTGCCAACCCACCCCGCCATACTTTTGTATCCCAAAGCATCAGTGAAATGCATAGCCTGCTGAATGATCTGGAAACCAATGATCAGATCCGCGTGCTGGTCCTTACTGGTGCGAGTGACGAATATTTTATTCGGCATTATGAAGTCACCGAACTGGTCGACGTCGCAGAGGCCAATATCGACAGCAAAAAGGCGCCGCCGACCGGGCCTGCAGAAAAGCTGCATGGCTTTAACGAATTGTGCCTGCGACTGGAAAATGCGCCCTTTATGGTCGTGGCAGCACTTAATGGCAGTGCGGCTGGTGGCGGGTGCGAAATCAGCCTGTCATGTGATTTTCGCCTAATGAAAGACGGCGACTTTCATTACGGCTTGCCGGAAACCAATGTTGGCATTCTGCCCGGCGGCGGCGGCACTCAGCGCTATGCCCGCATGTTGGGGACGGCCAAAGCACTGGACCTCATTATTCACGGTACCGTGCTCAGCCCCGCCGAAGCGCTGGACTTAGGCCTTATCCATCGTCTGTACCCAGCGACATCGTTTGACCAAGACGTCGATGCCTTCGTCGAAAACCTGGCCAGTCGTGCCCCTGTTGCCTTGCGCTCAGCCAAGCAATCGATCCGTCGGGGCGTTGATCTGCCCATCGATCAGGCGTTGTTGCATGAACAACAGGCCTTTGATCAGACGATGGTGACCGAAGACGCGGCTAAATCGATGCGCGCCTATCTAACTGCAAGCGTGCAACTCGGCGATATGGATTTTGATTTCAAAGGTGAATAGGCCTTCGCGCTAGGCGTTCAGATATTTATCCAGCGTCTGATGGAACTTGCGGGTGCGGATTTCCTGATAGTTCCCCAGAGTCTGGCCGCGTTTTTTGGCGGCCTTAAAGCCCTTTTGCTGCATGTTCATATTGGCCGTGTCCTGGTCGTAGACGTAACCCAACCCACCCAGTTCCTCGATAGTCGAGAACGATTCTTCAATTTCCAGGCGAACAATATCTGCAGGCTCTGGCCGTGGTCCCTCGTCAGGCACGGGCTTCATGAACAAAAGATCCATGATGCAGCTATCCGGGTCACGCCCATTGGGGCGAAAGCGGTACACCACGGGGATATTCACACCCGGGAATACGAACATGTTTGGGAATATAAAATATTCAATCGAATCAAGTGTTTCACTGTCGCTGAAGTGACTGACATCGGCACCATATTCCTGCTTCATGGCTTCTTGCGCCATGCCTGCAATGATGTGCCGTGCAGAGCTGTCTTCTGGAATGACGGTGCCTTCGGGAAAGCCCCCCATCATTTCCAACACGTCTTGCTCGGAATATTTGTCGCCCGTGTGGGGGCTTGGTGACCCCAAAAGCTGCACAAAGCGCGAGATATTATCTCCGAACACGTCATATTGCGCGTTGGCATCGCCGGCATAGGGCAAAGCTTCTGGATGCGTTTCCAGAATATGATAGGCCTCAAGAAAAGCTTCCTGTGTGGCTTTCCAGTTCGCTGGGAAGATTTTCTCCACATGGCAGATCGGATAGCGCTGGTCAATGGGCCAGTTCTTGAAATGCTCGGGCAATACACCCAGATACTCGTTCAACGAGATGCAGTCCGGGTCCATGTTGATGAACACAAAACCACCCCAAGTATCGACTTGCACTTCTGGCAGGCTGAAGTCTTCGGGCAAGGCGTGCGGGAAATCCCAGTCACAAGGCTGATCGATCAGGTCGCCTTCTAGGCTCCAGGTCCAACCATGATAAGGACACCGAAAACTCTGGGCATTGCCCTCGGCCCCGGTTGGTCGCAATTGTGTGCCCCGATGCAGGCACGAATTATAATAGGCCCGATAGCCGCCCTCGGTATGGACGACGATGAAGGAATAATCGCCAATGTCGTAGACCATGTGGTCGCCAATTTCGGGAATGGTTTCTTCCCGACAGGTCCATTGCCAGACCTTGGTCCACATTTTATCGAGCTCTGCATCCAGAAAGTCCTGCGACAAATACCGGTCAAATGAGATGTCTTCATCCCCCAAAAACTCATAGGTTTCTTCGGTCAGGGTGGCTGGCGTCGGCGTCACATCCCCCAGGATAATGTCGCGCGTACTGGGCGCAGAACACCGCGCCTCGCCTGGCTTTAGGCCC
>SMXS01000142.1 GCA_004356955.1 Alphaproteobacteria bacterium
AAGAATGGCATTGACGGGGCAGCCTTTGTCGACCCTGGTGAGGTGGATGCCGCACCCTCGGTTGCCGTCGCTGCTGCTTCCCCGGTTGCCCCCCCGGTCACCATTGCTGTTGCGCCGCCTGCGCGCAAACCACAGCTACCGACAACGCCCGTAGCCAACCTTGGGATGATGCCATGAGGACAATCACTACATTGGATGCCCGCGCACCACGTGGCCGCACGCTGGAGTCTGTGCGCAGCCGGGTGATGGTCACCGTGGTGTTGTTCGTTGTTGCCTTTGCCGCCCTGTCTGTCCGCGTGATTGATCTGGGCCTGACTGCCGAGGCGCGGCAATGGTCAGGTCAAATACAGGGGGTCAAAGACAAATTCCCCGCACGGGCCGACATTATCGACCGCAATGGTGTGTTGTTGGCGACCGACCTGACCACTATCTCGCTGTCGGCGGACCCTCGCGCCGTGACAGAGCCAGAATTGGCCGCTCGGCAAATTGCTGGCGTACTCGAGGGTGTTAATATAGCTGTGCTGACCAAGCGCCTGGGATCAAGTGCATCCTTTGTTTGGCTGAAGCGCAAGATTACCCCAACTGAACAACATGCGGTAAACCAACTGGGCATCCCTGGCCTGGAATTCCGTGAAGAAATCCAGCGGCTTTATCCGCAGGGTAATCTGTTGGCGCATATTGTCGGCTTCAACAATATCGATAATGAAGGCCTTAGCGGCATTGAGCGCGCTTTTGATGAAGAACTGCAGGACCGGGCCGAAACCAACGAGCCGCTGCAATTGTCAGTCGATACGCGCGTGCAACATGCCCTGCACGAAGAACTCAGCGCCGCGATGACCCAGTTTAATGCCGAGGGTGGCGCGGGCATTGTCTTGGATGTGCGCACCGGCGAAGTCGTGGCTATGGTTAGCCTGCCAGACTTTAACCCCAACCACCCCGGCAAAGCCGCCACCGATGCCAAATATATAAATCGGGCAGCCCAGGGTGTCTACGAAATGGGGTCGACCTTCAAGACCTTTACCATGGCCATGGCATTGGAACATGGTATCGCTTCGATGGAAGACTCCTATGACGCGACCCGGCCAATCCACATCGCGCGCTTTACCATCCGCGATGACCACCCCAAGGCGCGCTGGCTTAATCTGCCCGAAATTTACATGTATTCGTCCAATATCGGCAGTGCCAGGATTGCTGTATCTGCGGGTGAAGGCATCCAGAAGGCCTTTATGCAGCGCCTTGGCCTGTTGAACCGCCCTGACTTTGAGCTGTTGGAAACAGGCACACCCATCGTGCCAGAACATTGGCGCGACATTCAATCGATGACTGTGGCCTACGGCCACGGCATTGCCGTGTCCGGCCTGCAACTGGCCAACGGTGTTGCCGCCCTAGTGAATGGTGGCGCGCTGCATCGTCCGACCTTGTTGCTGGTCGACCGCGAAGAACTGGATGACAGCAAGCGCGTTGTCACCGAAGACACCAGCAATAAGATCCGTGGCCTGATGCGCCTGGTGGTCGAGAGGGGCACAGGTCGTAACGCCGATGCGCCGGGCTATCTGATTGGCGGCAAAACCGGCACGGCTGAAAAAAGCGGCTATGGCGGTTATCGCCGCGATGCGTTGATCACGTCCTTTGTAGCGGCCTTCCCCATTACCGACCCGCGCTATGTTGTATTCGTCATGCTGGATGAACCCCACGGCAATGAAGCCACCTACGGATTTGCCTCCGCAGGTTGGACGGCTGCGCCCATCATTCGCAATCTGGTGCCCCGCATCGCGCCATTGCTGGGTGTTGCCCCAACTACTGAAACCAGCCATCCGGTTACACGAGAGTTAATCAAGATGATCTCTCCGGAGGTGCGATCATGAGGCTATCTGATTTGACCGGCAGCAATGGCGGTGCCGCGAAGGTAGAAATCCGGGGCATTTCAGCCGATAGCCGCATGGTCAAACCGGGCTATCTGTTTGCCGCACTCGCGGGCACCAAACAGGCGGGCGCTGACTTTATTGACGATGCGATATCCCATGGTGCTGTGGCCATCCTGACCCAAGCAGGGCTGGAATTGGATCACGGCAAGGCCTTTATGGTGGCCGACCAGAATCCGCGCCGTCGATTGGCGCTGATGGCCGCAAAATTTTACCAACAACAGCCTGAAAAGATTGTCGCCGTCACGGGCACCAATGGCAAAAGTTCGGTGGTCGATTTCACGCGCCAGATATGGGAAAATATCGGCAACAAGGCCGCCTCGTTGGGTACTCTGGGCATCAAGGCCAGCGACTTCGAAACCAGGCCTTCACTGACAACACCAGACCCGGTCGAAATTCATGCAGCTTTGCGGGATCTGGCAGAACAGAAAATCAATCATCTGGCGATGGAGGCCTCGAGCCACGGGCTAGAGCAATACAGACTGGATGGGGTGCATCTATCGGCAGCCGCCTTTACCAATCTAAGCCGAGACCATCTGGATTATCACGGTTCACTCGAAGACTACTTCCACGCCAAATTGCGCTTATTTGGTGATCTTTTGCCGCCCGGCTCGACAGCTGTGATCAATCGCCAGTCTGACTATTACGACCGCATTGCCGATTTGTGCTGGGCGCGCGGCATCCATATTCTGTCGGTCGGCGACGGTGGCGATTTGACCTGGCGCGTGTCAGATCAAGGCCCATCGCATCAAGACCTCGACATTGGCTATGGTCACGAGCACTGGACCATCAGGCTTAATTTGATTGGCGACTTTCAGGCATCGAATGCACTGATCGCAGCGGCGTTGGTCATTGCATCAGGCGGCGATGCAAACCTGGCGATTAAGGCGCTGGCCGATTTGAAGGCCGTGCAAGGCCGAATGGATTTTGCCGGCCAGCACCATAATGGTGCCACAATTTATGTCGATTATGCCCACACGCCCGATGCGTTGGAGACCGTGTTGCAGGCTTTGCGTCCCCATGCCAAGGGTGCGCTGAGCGTTGTATTTGGGTGCGGCGGCGACCGCGACCAGGGCAAACGGCCTTTGATGGGCAAAATTGCCAACAAGCTGGCCGATCGGGTGATAGTCACCGATGACAACCCCAGGGGTGAAGAAGCGAAAGAGATCAGAGCCTCGATTATGAAAACTTGCCCCAAAGCATCTGAAATTGGTGACCGCAAGGCCGCCATTCGCCAAGCGATCGAAGACCTGCAAAGCGGCGATCTGCTGGTCATTGCCGGTAAAGGCCATGAAACCGGTCAGATTATCGGCGATGAAACCTTTCCCTTCGACGATGCCGAAGAAGTCGCTGCTGTCTTGGCGGAAATCGGAGGGTCACATGACTGATCCATTGTGGACCTTTGTGGAAATTGCCCAGGCCACCGGTGGTACCTGCTCGCAAGATGGCGAAGCGCACGGCGTGTCGATTGACAGTCGGACGGTTCGATCAGGCGACGTGTTTCTGGCGTTCAAGGGCGACAACCAGGATGGGCACGCTTATGTGCCTCAGGCAATTGCCAAGGGCGCCGCTGGCGTGATCATCAGCGATCTGGTCGATGGGCTGCCCGACGATCTGCCCGTCGTCCAGGTCAGCAATACACGCGCCGCGCTTGTGTCTTTGGGCGACGCAGCCCGCTCCCGCACCAAAGCCAAAATCGTTGGGGTAACCGGCAGTGTCGGCAAAACGGGTACGAAGGAAGCGCTTTATACGGCCTTGTTGCGTAGTGGTGCCACCCATGCCAGCGAGCGCAGCTATAACAATGACATTGGCGTGCCCCTGACCCTGGCACGGATGCCCGCGTCTACAGATTATGCGGTGCTGGAAATGGGCATGAACCATGCCGGTGAAATGCGTGCGCTGACCGCCATGGCCAGACCTGACGTCGCAGTGATCACCAATATTGAATCAGTCCATGCCGAGTTTTTCGACAGTGTGGAAGCCATCGCCGACGCCAAGGCCGAGATATTTGAAGGCATGACTGGCGATGGCATTGTGATCCTCAATCGTGACAACGCCTATTGCGACTATCTGGCCAAAGCCGCCAAAGCGCACGGTATTGGCCGCGTGCTGACGTTTGGCGAAGCAAAAGATGCCGACGTCCGATTGCTCAAAAGCTTTGAAGCGGAAGATTGCACTGCCGTCAATGCACAAATTGATGGTGAGTTGATGACCTATCGTATTGGTGTGCCGGGAGCGCATTGGGTCACGAACAGCCTGGCTGTTTTGGCAACAGTTCATGCGCTGGGGGCAGACCTGGGTCTAGCGGGCCTTGCTCTGGGTGAAATGGTCGCGCCAAAAGGTCGGGGCCGTCGCCATTGGGTGAACTTCCGCGATGGTGTCGTGTTGGCCATTGATGAAAGCTACAACGCCAGCCCCGTTTCCATGCGGGCAGCGATCAGTGATTTGGGTCGGGCCAAAGGGCAATTGCCCGATTCGGGTATTCCCGGGCGCAAAATCGCTGTGTTGGGCGACATGTTAGAGCTGGGAGCCCAGTCAGAACAACAGCATCAGGCCCTGGCGGAACCACTGGAACAAGCAGGTGTCGACCTGGTCTTCACCGTTGGTAGCGCAACCGAGATATTGAACGCCTCATTGCAGCCATTCCGCCGGGGTGGCCACGCCGTGGATTGCGACAGCCTGATCCCGCAATTAATGGAGCAACTTCAGCCGGGCGACGTGGTCATGACCAAAGGCTCTAATGCGATGGGCCTGTCGGCTGTGATCGACGCGCTGATGACGCTGGATGACGACCATGCGCCGCGCCGGTCGGCTGCGGGTTAGGGGGGGGTAGATGCTACATTATTTCTTAACGCCACTCGCGGATGACGCCGGGCTGTTCAATCTGTTCCGGTACATCACTTTCCGCACGGGGGGTGCGGTGATGACGGCGCTGATTATATGTCTGATTTTTGGGCCGCGGATTATTGCTTATCTGAAATCCCGTCAGGGCAAGGGTCAGCCAATTCGCGAGGATGGACCTCAACGCCATCTGATCACCAAGCAGGGCACGCCGACTATGGGTGGCTTTTTGATCTTGCTGGCATTGGCCGTCAGTACCTTGTTGTGGGCCGACCTGTCGAACGAATATGTGTGGATATGCATGGCGGTCACATTGGGTTTCGGGGCCATTGGCTTTATTGACGACTATCTGAAAGTTTCCCGTAATTCGTCCAACGGTATTTCCAGCCGGTTGAAATTTGGCCTGCAGGTGCTGGTCGGTGGTCTTGCATCGTGGTGGATTGTCAGCCTGTCTGACCCCGCCTTGGCCAACCAACTGGCGATCCCCTTTACCAAAGCCTATTTGCTGGATCTGGGGTGGGCCTTCATGCCCTTTGCCGTGCTTGTCATGGTGGGTTCGTCCAATGGCGTAAACCTGACAGATGGCCTCGACGGTCTGGCGACCATGCCTGTGATCATCGCAGCTGGTACCTTTGCCCTGATCGCCTATCTGGTCGGCAATGTAGTCTTTGCCGGTTATCTGCAATTGCACATGGTCAGCGGCGCTGGCGAATTAACGGTGTTTTTGGGCGCACTGATTGGTGCCTGCCTTGGGTTCCTTTGGTTCAACGCGCCGCCTGCCATGGTGTTTATGGGTGACACAGGGTCTTTGGCCCTGGGGGGTGCGCTGGGTACGGTTGCGGTGATCGTGA